>JASJDH010000064.1 GCA_030065175.1 Leptolyngbyaceae cyanobacterium MO_188.B28
GGTGGAGTTTCTAGAGCAGGCGATTGATATTTTCCCCACCGCCAAACGCGTCCTGCTCACCGCCTATGCCGATACAGACGCCGCCATTCGGGCGATTAACGCGGCTCGATTAGACTACTATTTGCTGAAACCTTGGGATCCGCCAGAAGAGAAGCTGTATCCGGTCTTAGACGATCTGCTGGACGATTGGCAAGCAACCTTTCGACCTCCCTTCGAAGGCATCCGGGTAATTAGCGATCGCTGGTCCCCCCAATCTCACCAAACCCGAGACTTTCTGGCCCGGAACCAGATTCCCTATCGTTGGTTAGACATAGAACGAGACACCGAAGCCCAACAATTACTGAACTTTGCCGATGGATCGGACAAGGCTGATTTGCCCCTAGTGCTCTTCCCCGACGGAGCCCGGTTGAACCAGCCCTCGAATATCCAAATGGCGGAAAAGATTGGGCTGCAGACCCAGGCGGAAAAGCCGTTCTACGATTTGGTGATTGTGGGCGGCGGACCTGCCGGGTTAGCAGCGGCGGTGTACGGCGCATCCGAAGGGTTGCGCACCGTGATGATTGAACGGGAAGCGCCGGGAGGACAAGCTGGAACCAGTTCGCGAATTGAGAACTACTTGGGGTTTCCGGTGGGTTTGAGCGGCGGCGATCTGGCTAGACGGGCCGTCACCCAGGCTAAACGCTTTGGGGTGGAAATTCTCACCCCCCAAGAAGCGACCCACGTGCGGATGGAAGATAATTACCGAATCGTCACCCTCAGTGATGGCAAAGAGATCAGTTGTCACGCCTTGATTATGGCCCTCGGGGTCTCTTGGCGGCGACTGACGGCGCCCGGCATCGACAAATTCACCGGGGCGGGCGTCTATTATGGCGCAGCTCAAACCGAGGCCGCCGCCTGCAAAGATGAAGATGTCTACGTGGTGGGCGGGGCCAATTCGGCGGGGCAAGCGGCGATGTATTTCTCCCGATACGCCCGCAAGGTGACCATGTTGGTGAGGGGAGACTCATTGGCCAAGAGCATGTCCCAGTATCTGATTGACCAGATTGGGGAGACAGACAACATTGAAGTCTGGACCCACTCCAGCGTGATTGAAACAAAAGGCGATACTAGCCTGGAGACCATCGTAGTCAAGAATTCCGTGACAGGTGAAATTCAAACATTACCCACACAATCCCTGTTTATCTTTATCGGAGCGGCGCCCCATACCGATTGGCTAGAGGGCCAGGTGGCGCGAGATGAACGGGGGTTCATCCTGACCGGACCTGACTTGTCCCGAGAGCTAGGTCGGATGAAAGGCTGGCCGTTAGAACGGGCTCCATTTTTGTTGGAGACTAATATCCCAGGTGTGTTCGCCGTGGGAGACGTGCGGCACGGCTCCGTTAAACGGGTGGCGTCCGGTGTCGGCGAAGGTTCCATTTGCGTCCAGTTTGTCCACCGCTATCTCAGTCAGGTGTAACCTATGCTGCACAACCCCAACGAAACCGCTTTATTCCCCAAACTCTCGGACGTCTACCTGCAGCGACTGGCGGAACAGGGACGGGAGGTGACCTTTGAGGACGGTGACCTGCTCTTTTCTCAGGGAGATTTGACCTATCCCTTCTACATTGTGTTGACTGGGGAAGTCCGCATCACCAAACAAGTCGGCAATGAAAACCAACTGTTGACGATCCATAAAGTAGGAGAATTTACTGGGGACATTGGCATGGTGGCTGGAGCGCCCGCCACTGTTACGGCGACGGCGGCAGGCGCCTGCAAAGTGTTGGAACTCTCTCCAGAAACTTTTCGGAAAGTAATTTCAGACTGTTCCCGCTCAGCGGCGGTCATTCTGACTGCTATGGCGGGCCGCTCACAGGAAGTAGGGGAACACCTCCAACAACAAGAGAAGCTGGCGGCGTTGGGTAAATTGTCGGCGGGACTGGCCCACGAGCTGAATAATCCCGCCGCCGCTGGCTTGAGGGCCGCCAAACAACTGCGCGAAACCATTAAAGGTTTGGAGTTGAAAACGCTGGGGTTGTGCGAAGAGAGCCTTCCCGAGGCTCAACGATATGTGTTGAAAGAGCTGCAATCATTCGCCATGTCTTGCAAGGTGGGGCTATCCCCCCTCGACCCGCTAGAACAGAGCGATCGCGAAGATGCGATCGCCGATTGGCTAGACGACAACAATATCGTCGATGGCTGGAAACTCGCGCCAAACCTCGTCTCCGTCGGCATTGACGAAACCTATCTGGATAGCCTCAGTCGCAAGCTGGATCCCGATTCTCTGGGCAATGTCTTAAGCTGGATGGAAAACAACCTGACCGTCGCCTCTCTAGTGCACGAGGTAGAACAGAGCGTCACCCGCATCGCCGATCTGGTCAAGGCCCTGAAATCCTATGCCTATATGGATCAAGCTCCGTTGCAAGAGATTGATTTGCACAAAGGGATTGAAGATACGCTGACCATTTTGCACCACAAACTCAAGCGCGGCGTTGCGGTTAAGCGCGAATATGATGAGGCTTTACCCCAAATTTGCGCCTATGGCAGCGAACTCAACCAGGTATGGACCAACCTGATTGACAATGCCATCGACGCCATGAACGGATCCGGTGAATTGACAATCCGAACCTCTCGGCAGGGCGAATTTGCCTGGGTGGAAATCATTGACAATGGTCCCGGTATTCCAGAAGACGTCCAAGCCCGTATTTTTGAACCCTTCTTCACCACTAAGGGGGTCGGAGCCGGAACGGGACTAGGGCTGGATATCGCCCGTCGAATTGTGGTGAAACGCCATCAAGGGACAATTCGGGTCAATTCAAAACCCGGCAAAACCTGTTTCCAGATCAGTTTGCCATTCAAGCCGCCAAAAAAGAGGGAATGAATCTAAGGCGAAATGAGGGATCTACAACACACACACAACCCGTAAACCAAGGTTGAGAAATCTGAAATCTGGCGAGTTCCTAAAGCGGCTCGCAGAACGAGAGTTTTCCGGATTCATAGCCCAAGAACCGCCCCGCCGAATTCGATAGCGATCATCTCCCCCGGCCACCCAAGCGCGTCCATCTATGGGGGCGTTCTGGTAGTTTTCATGCCAATGATCCAGACACCACTCCCATACATTCCCATGCATATCGCATAACCCAAAAGCATTGGCGACCCCGAACTTGCCTACTTCGGTCGGGCCTTTGTAATGGTTGTTGTAGTTCGCCAAGTCAGTCGTCAAAGTGGGGCCAAAATGAAACGGGGTTGTTGTATCAGCCCGACAAGCATACTCCCATTCTGCTTCACTCGGTAAACGATATTCGAGGCCAGTCTTCTGCGATAGCCGGTCGCAGAACTCAACGCTATCGTACCAAGTTACCTGTTCAACAGGTTGATTGTCCCGCTGGAATCTCGCTGGAGTAGAGTTTAGAGCGCGTTTGATTTGTGGAAAGGCGGCGACTGCCTTCCACTGGGCTTGGGTAATTGGGTGTCTACTCAACCAGAAGGGGGCTACAGTCACCAAATGTTGGGGCCGCTCAGAATCATTCCCCTCACCTTTTGGAGACCCCATCGGGAATCGACCGCCTGGAATCATTACAAGTTCTAGGTTGACACCCTGGCCGAAGTCCTCAGTCCGATATTCAGCCTGTCTTTTCTGGCGATCTCTGACCTTTCCTTGGTTATCAACGGTGATCACTTCATAGTCATAGACTGAATTGTGAGAGTTGGACATGGCAAAGGGAAAACAATATTTTAGATAGGGGCAGTCAGCACTTAAATTTGTACTTTTCGGCGGTAAGGTGTAGCTCAGAACGGCTTGCTATCCTCCAACGCCATCAATGTCAACAGACCAATTTAAAGAAATCGAATGGAAGGTTTGATCGACTCTATTACAAAAAAGTGATCATTTTGTGAGTGCTTTAAACTGATGACCTATCAAATGATCTGGTTAGTCAAGAAGGCAGGAGGAAGTAGACTGGAGATCGGGAGAAAAGGAAAGGGGAAAGAGAGAAGGAATATCGCTTGTATTCTGGATGCAGAATTCAATGTGTCGCTCGTCCAGAGGGTGAATTTCTGAATATGACAAATGTCATGGTCTAGGCATGACATTTGTTCGATGCGGGTTAGGTTGTTTGCTCGATACTATTTCGACTGTCGAGCTATGTTGAAACTGCCCATTTCGAGGAAGACATCATGCCAGCGACCCCTCAAGAGCGATATCCGCTCTCTTTTCATCTCTGCAATTCCTTGGATCAGTCAACTCTGCATGACTCCGCTCCATTAGAAATATGGGCGAACCCTCAAGCAGTATGCAGTCCTCTAAGCAAGAAGAAGACTTCAAGCAGTGAAATCATTCCTCCCCAACAACCCTCCAAACTTAAATCAGCCTTGGCGTTTAAGGCATTTGGATTGGCGCTGAATTGGTTATGTCAACGGACTATTTCTTCATAATTCACTCCTCTACGACGAAGCTTTGTTCCGTTACATAACCTGTAACAACTGGGAATCCCCACATCTTCCGGCGCCATACTAGCGGTAACTGACCTCCAAGAGATTGACAACGGAGGCAAACCGGAGGTAGATTTTGCGACGCGATGCTCGTGATTACCAAATTATTTTCCTATCGCTGTTTCTCGCCTTGGGAATTTGGGCCAGAGATTGGACTCTAAGGCCTGAGATGATTGGGGCGGCGATCGCTGCCTGCTTCTTCACTCAATTCTTCTGCTCATGGGCGGTAAAGCACAGTCCATGGAAGATTAATAAAGATCGACCGACTCCTCAAGAAGTCCCCCTCTTCAACTGGCGCAGTCCGTTAATTACCGCCCTGGCTTTGAGTCTGCTGCTGCGCACTGACCACATCGCCACCATGATGCTGGCGGGCGGATTGGCGATCGCCAGTAAGTTTGTATTCCGAACTCAGGGCAAGCACTTCTTCAACCCAGCTAATTTCGGCATTATCGCCACCCTACTCTTAACCCAAGACGCCTGGGTCTCTCCAGGCCAGTGGGGAGAGGATGTCTGGTATGCATTTATCTTTTTAGGGGCTGGCGGACTGGTGCTGAAGCGAGTGGGGCGTTGGGACACCACCGTCGCCTTTCTGGGTTCCTACGCCTTTCTAGAAGCCCTCCGCAACCTCTGGCTGGGTTGGACCTGGGATGTCTGGGCCCATCGGCTGATGAGCGGCTCCCTGCTGCTGTTCGCCCTATTTATGATTACCGACCCCCGTTCGATTCCAAACGCCCGACTAGGCCGCCTGGTTTGGGCGGTAGCGATCGCACTGCTCACCTTTATTCTGCGCAACCAATTCTTTATCCCCACAGCGGTCTTCTGGGCCTTATTCGCCCTCGCGCCCATTACAATCCTGGTGGATAAATACTGGCCCGCCACTCGATTTCGCTGGAAAGAACCCCTTCGCCTGGCTCTACCCAAAGCTTCAGAGGCGATTAGCGGTTAGCACAGCGTGTTCCATCCACCCATCCACCCATCCACCCATCCACCCATCCACCCATCTACCCATCCACCCTCCCCCCAAAGGGCCCCAATTAATTAACCACCCACTCATCAATCCAAAAGGAGATCTGTATGAAACTCTCCCGGTTTCTGATACCGATCGTCATTGCGATCGCGGTTTTCTGCATTGCACCCGCAGCCTGGGCGTTTTGCGGGTTCTATGTGGCGAAGGCGGATACCAATCTGTATAACCAGGCGTCTCAGGTTGCGATCGCCCGAGATGGGAACCGCACAGTGCTGACTATGGCGAATGACTATCAGGGAGATGTCGCAGATTTTGCCATGGTGGTGCCAGTCCCCGTAGTGCTGCAAGAAGAGCAGGTACATGTGGGGGATCCCAAGATTATGGAGCGGTTGGATTCCTTTAGCGCGCCCCGCTTGGTGGAGTATTTTGACGCTGACCCTTGTCAACCTCCGCCTATGCCTACCTCCTTTCCTGCTGGAGGAGTCTTACGACAATCAGCAAATGAGGCTTCAGCCCGTCGAGACGCGGCCCTTGGAGTAACCGTAGAATCCCAATTTACCGTAGGGGAATACGACATTGTCATTCTCAGCGCCCGGGAGTCAGATGGGTTGGAAACCTGGCTCCGGCAAAATAACTATCGGATTCCGCGAGGCGCCAGTCAACTGCTGCAACCCTACATCCGCCAGGGAATGAAATTCTTTGTCGCCAAGGTCAATCTGGAAGCGTTTGATCGCAGCGGGTTTCAGTCCTTACGGCCCTTGCAGATGGCCTATGAATCGCCTCGATTTATGCTGCCTATCCGTTTAGGCATGATCAACGCCAAGTCAGAGCAGGATTTAATTGTTTATCTGATGTCTCCTCAAGGGCAAACGGAATTGACCAACTACCGCATGGTAAATATTCCTTCCAATGAGGAAATTCCCGTCTTCGTCAAGAACGAATTCAGTGATTTCTACAAAGACATGTTCCAAACGGCCTATGAGAAGGAGGGAAGAAATATCGCCTTCCTCGAATACGCCTGGAATATGGGCGGTTGCGATCCCTGCTCCGCCGACCCCTTAAACCCAGATGAACTCCGTAAGTCAGGCGTTTTCTGGTTACCTCCGAATGGTCGAGGAAATGTTTTCATCACCCGGCTCCATGTCCGCTATACTCGCGACAAGTTTCCTGAGGATCTAATCTTCCAAGAAACCTCAAACCGGCAGTTTTTCCAAGGACGCTATATTCTGCGTCATCCCTTCGAGGGCGAGGCAGACTGTCCAGCCGGACGTGAATACAAACGGGCCCTTCCCAGTCGCTTTGAAGCAGAAGCCCAAACCCTGGCGCGGCTAACGGGATGGGATATCGACGATATTCGCAAAAAGCTGCCTGAGGTAGAGGAATCTGAACCCGAACCCTGGTGGCGCACTATTTGGCCTAGATAATTGTTCGGGGTTGCGCCCAAATAAAGTCCCCATAAAAGGCAGTGGATGGGTGGATGGGTGGATGGGTAAATGGGTGGATAAAAACTCCCTCTGCCCCCTCATCTTCCTCTGCTCCCCCTGCCTTTTATTACACTGGGACTTTATCCGTAGCCGCTTCCTCAAAAGATTCTACAAATTCCCGCAATACCCTAACCTGGGCCTCTGTTAGTTGAGTTCTGCGGTGGACCTGCTTGACCCAATGGAGGGCTTCCCAGAGTTCTAACCCCTGATAACGGCAGAGAAAGGCAATGCAGGCGGTTGGCGATCGCTCCATGCCTGCTAGGCAGTGAACATAAACCGGCATTCCCTTTTGGATATAGGAATTGATAATCTTGGCGACGGCTGCAACTTGCCTGACTTCCAACGCGGTTTTGTAGTGACTGTCTGGGAGAACATATCGCCGACAATGGAATTGCTGCGCGAAGGCGACTGGTAACGCGCCTTCCTGAGGAGCGCAGAGTGAGAGGATGACTTTAATATTGGCTTGGATCAGATCGGGGGCGTCCTCTATACGGGGTAGCCTTCCCACCGCCAACTTTTTAGGGAGGACCCAATGGATGCAGGACTTGGACTGCTTGGCGTCGCGTTCAGGCTTCTCCAACAGTTTTTTAAGGTTTGAAATAGAGCTGAGATAGGATAGCAATTTGAATATTAGCAACAAGTTACAACCTTAGCTTAGCCTGACCAACCAGCTAGCCTCCACGCAAAATTCTACATTTACCGGAAAATCATCAAGAAAAATAAATCATATAGGGAAACAATCCTGGCGTCATGCCATTTAGCGTTTCTATTTCCTATCAATGACCGTCTATCACTCCAAAATGGACGCTATGCGTGCAATTTGAGCCTGGACAATCCAGTTCAGAACTCATATGGGTTATAGAAGTTAGCAGCCAGTCAGAACCAGTATTCTATCTCTTGACTCCTATATTATTCCCCGAGTAAATTTTTCGCTTTCAGCAGAGAGCTGAAAATCGATAACCCAATGGCCCGGATGATTTCTGTGAATCGCTTAATCGCGGATGCGAGACATCTTCCCAGACAAGTTCAAGAAGAAGCCTACGCCAAGGGTTTAATTCCTTACATCCCCAGAAATGGTAAATCGACGAAGGTTGCCAAAGAAGGAAAAACGCCCGTCCTTCAGAAAAAAGAGCAGAACGGAGATGTGGCGGCTTCCCCCGATGCGCTTTATGGACTGGAAGTGTTCTTAATTGACGGTCCAGTCTCCGAAGAATTCATTGCCGAGAATCCCCAGGTGTCACGAACGATTGAGATTAAAGGCGACAATACACTGAAAGATCTCCATAAAATCCTATTTAAGGCATTTGATCGGGAAGAGGAGCACATGTATGAATTTCAAGTGGGAGGGAGTAGACCCAATGACCCCAAAGCAAGGCGATATGGTTTGAAACAGCCATTTCCAGATCCATTCTCTGCCGGAAAACCTGTGGGTGATGTGGCTAGCACTCCAATTTCTTCACTGGGCTTATCTGTCGGCGATGTCTTCGGGTACTGGTTCGATTTTGGCGACGATTGGTGGCATCAGATTGATGTAATGTCTATCACAGAAAAGTCTGGCAAGGGAAAATACCCAAAAATTACTGGTCGAGTTGGAGCCAGTCCTCCTCAGTATGGAGACTTTGAGTAGGAAGAGGTTCGCAATAATCGGTTTAAATCTATCTAGATTCGTCGAATTCTAGAGATTCTTGAAGGAGAATAAATATAAATTTTCCGATAGTAATCTATCCTCGTGATGAAGAGGGCTTTGTAACCAAAATTCCAGCACTGAAAGGATGCTTGGCGCAAGGAGATCTATTAGAAGAGTCCTTGTAGGAGCTAGTTGCTAATCCAAAACTTGTAAAACGGATTCATTCAATTCTCTACAGCGGAGTGTTTAATTAATGCTGATTCAAAAGATCATCCAAGAACTACAAGATATTCCTGAAGACAAACTGGCAGAATTGTATGACCTGATTCACTATTTTCGCTTGGGGTTAGGGCAAGAGCTTAAACAACCTCGCGCCCCAGGTTTACTAACTGGCCAACTCGGTGACGCCTTCTTTGAACCCTTGCCCGAAGAGGAACTCCAGCAATGGGAATGAGCTACCTCCTCGACACTCATATTCTACTGTGGTGGCTCTTTGACGACCCCAAACTTGACTCCAAATGCCGAAACATCATTTATAACCCCGACCATCGCATTCTAGTTAGCAGCGCCTCTGCCTGGGAAATTGCCACCAAATATCGTATCGGCAAACTTCCTGAAGCCCAACAACTTATCGAAGCATACCCACAAATATTGCGTAAGGCAAACTTCATCGAACTTGCCATTACCGCCGTCCATGCTCTCAGAGCTGGAAGCCTTCCCATCACCCATAGAGATCCCTTCGATCGCATGCTTATGGCGCAGGCGGAACTAGAAAACCTGACCATCATTACCAATGACGAAGCCTTCCAAACTGGTTTGATTAAAGTATTTCCCGCACCAAAGCAAAGGTCGTCAACGGAACCGGAATCTGACCAAACTGAATGACTCTGTCCTCAACTCCATGAGTTGGGATTGTTATTGTTGGCGACCCAAACTTGCCCAGAGCGAATATCCACCACTAAGAAATGGTTGCCGCTTTCAGAATCGTATCTAGCAAGCCTGGAAATCGATCCTCTAATTCTTCACGGCGAATGGAGTTAACACTCTGAGTCCCTTCCGTACGGGTATAGACCACCCCAGTATCGCGCAACACCTTAAAATGGTGAGAAAGCGTCGATTTAGAAATCTTAAAGCCAAATTCACAACAGGCCTTTTCCCCTTCCGTCGCTAACTGGCGCACAATTTCCAATCGAGTTGGATCACTAAAAGCGTATAGAACCCCGGTCAGAGTGATCTGATTAGAAGTGGGAAATATCATTTGTCGCATGACTTGCATTATCCCACAAGCGCCTCTAATATTCTATTATTCGATTATCATCGAACAATAGAAGCAAGGGGGCCTGATATGCAGGTTTGGGAAGTTCACCCTAGGCAAGGAGAAGAAGCGCTCCAATTGACCGAGCGGCCAATTCCATCTCTATCACCCGGGCAAGTGTTGCTGAAAATGAAAGCCGCTTCCCTGAACTATCGAGATTTACTCAACGTTAGAAGGGCCCATATGTCGCCGGATAAACCGCCCTTCATCCCCTTGTCTGACGGAGTGGGGGAAGTTGTTGAAGTCGGGGAAGGGGTTACTCGCGTCCAGGTTGGCGATCGCGTCGCGGGCACTTTCTTGCAAGCTTGGATTTCCGGCGGTTTTTCAGCCGAGAAATCCCGATCTGCTTTAGGGGGGGCAATCGATGGAATCCTGGCGGAATATGTCGTACTCCATGAACAGGGCGTGGTTCATCCGCCCGATCATCTTTCCGATGTAGAGGCGGCCGCCTTGCCCTGCGCCGCAGTCACCGCCTGGCATGCATTAATGGAAGACGGCGCTGTGCAACCCGGCGATACTGTACTCATTCAAGGCAGTGGAGGTGTGTCCCTATTCGCCTTGCAATTTGCCAATATTGTCGGCGCTCAGGTAATCGCCACCTCTAGCCAAGACCATAAATTAGAGCGCTTGATGCAGCTTGGGGCGGCCCGCGGGATTAACTACAAGACGGACCCGACTTGGGAAAAGACCGTCTTTAAATTGACCGACAAGGTGGGGGTGGACAGGGTAATTGAGGTTGGCGGCGCAAACACCTTGAATCAGTCCCTACGAGCCATTCGCTACGGCGGCCACATCAGCCTAATCGGCGTCCTCAGCGGATTTAGCGCCGAGATTAGCACCGTGTCAATTTTGCATAAAGGGATTCGGGTACAGGGAATCTATGTCGGTAGTCGCGACATGTTTGAGCAAATGAATCGAGCGATCGCGCTGCATCGGATAAAACCGATCATCGATCGTGTCTTTCCCTTTGCCGAGATTCATCAAGCCTTGAACTATATGGAAAGCGGCTCCCACTTCGGCAAAATCGCTATTCAGTTTCCTTAGCAGTTTCCTCAGGAGGCATCATGATCAAACTCTACTATTGGCCCACCCCCAATGGCCACAAAATTACCATCTTTCTAGAAGAAGCCGGACTTGACTATGAAATTAAGCCAGTCAATATCGCGGTAGGAGACCAATTTCAGCCCGAATTTCTCAAAATTTCACCGAACAATCGGATGCCCGCCATTATTGATACTTTGCCCGCCGACGGCGGTGAACCCATCTCAGTATTTGAATCTGGGGCAATTCTCCTCTACTTAGCGGAGAAAACCGGAAAGTTCTTGACCAGTGGATCTTCTGATTCTCCAGAACAGCAGTTTCGCCAACGCAAAACGGTCACCGAATGGTTATTCTGGCAAATTGGCGGGCTAGGGCCAATGGCGGGACAAAATCATCACTTTGGCCGATATGCTCCAGAGAAAATCCCCTACGCAATCTCGCGTTATGTTAACGAAACTAATCGCTTATACGGGGTGCTAAATCACCAGCTTGAGGGGCGTGAATTTATCACCGGATCGTATTCAATCGCCGATATGGCCTGCTACCCCTGGATCGTCCCCTATCAGCAACAACAGCAGGCCCTAAGTGACTTTTCTAACCTTCAACGGTGGTTTGAATCGATCCAATCTCGCCCTGCAGTGATTCGCGCTTATCAGCAAGCCGAAAAATACCGGGGTCAGCCAACGGTAACAGAGAAAAGCCGAAAGATTCTCTTTAGTCAAACAGCCGCCTCAATTCACCAACCATGACCCGGCATTGTAAATGAGCTTGACGAACATGTAACTTTGAGTTAAGTAGTTGATTAATTTATGACTAAGGTGGAAAATCTTGACCATGTCTAGAGAACGTTTGCAACCTCTTTACCTTAAAATCGGTTCTCAACCCACCTAGTCCGAAGCCAATTAGCCAGATAATATGGCTGGCTGCTCAAATAGTGGAACAATATCCGGCTGAATCCACAGAGCCGCCGGATACTTTTGTAATGTCTATGTCAGCCCAGTTCCTGGCGAATGTTTCCCCTTGATTAAGGCATTGCGTTTCCGCAATGCCTTAATCAAGCTCCAGTTCCATCAAGCAGGCGTCTGACCTGATTTAACAAGCATTATGCCTGACAGAGCAATCGCTATCAGCGTATTGCAATGAAGGATATTTGGTATTACGCAAAATATTAAGTTAAGTAAATATGCCGGGGAAAATGATGCCGTGTTTGTCCCCTAGATTTTGATTACCGCGTTAGAATAGCAGCTGAGAATAGGTATCGGTTGCAGCGTTTGTTTTTAGTATTGGCAGATTTTATCTGTACTCTGTTGGCAGGCTTCTCTCCGAAATCTCTATCTCTACCCACCCATGATTTTGGAGACAATTTATGTCCATTTATGTCGGTAACCTTTCCTATGAGGTTCAAAAGGATGATCTAAAAACCGTGTTTGAAGAATATGGTTCTGTGACACGGGTTCACCTCCCAACGGATCGTGAAACCGGTCGTCCTCGTGGATTTGCTTTTGTAGAGATGACTACTGAAGATGAAGAAGCAGCCGCTATTGATGCTCTAGACGGAGCTGAATGGATGGGGCGCGATATGAAAGTCAATAAGGCTAAACCCCGCGAGAATAGAAGCTCGTTTAGCGGTGGGGGAAATCGCCGAAGCGGAGGGTTTTCTCGAGGTTTTTAAGTCTTGAAATCCCTCAAACCTCAGCTTTTTGGCTGAGACTAGGCGGGTGGAGGCGATTAATTTCTCCACCTATTCTCTGAAAATATTTTTGACCAGGTCGAGTAATGTTACAGTAATGTAACTGTGAAAAGCTACTTTGGGCAAGTTTTGACGCCTGACAAAGGAGGTTTGACACAGTTTTTGCTTTCATGAGTGTTTTTGCGTCTAAACGGCGCTCCTTACTTAAAATGTTCCACAGGATAGATTATTGAAAGGTAATATCCTGTTTTGGAAACTTTTTCAGTAGGAAAGACACTCTGCTACACTCCGTACTCTGCAAGAACGAGCTTTAGCATGTCAGTTAGATGCTTTTTCCTTGGAGTGAGCCTAGAAGAGACTTAAGTCTCAACCCTCGGGTCTCTTCTAACCCTAATTTAGCTTTGGCGGGGGGCTTTATGAGTGCTTAGTCCAATGCAAACTGCATCCTTAGTCAGGCAACTGTTATGGCTTAAGTGTTGAGTAAATCAGAAGGGAGGATATTGAATGGCCCAAGTGGTCCTCGGTGAAAATGAGCATTTAGAATCGGCTCTCCGTCGCTTCAAGCGCAAGGTCTCCCAAGCAGGAATCTTTGCTGATATGAAGAAGAATCGCCATTTTGAAACCCCTGCGGAAAAACGCAAGCGTAAGGAAATCGCCAAGCATCGACAGCGTCGAAGGCTCCGTAACCGTGGCAGCTAGGTCTATGCTTTGTATATTTCTAATCGCTCTCTAAGGTTCAATCAAGTCGAAGCTTTGCTTCGAGAAGTTGTTGACCATATGGTTCCTAACTGCAGTGTATATGCGGTGCTGCTTAGCCAGTTGGCTGATTGACTCCATGGTTCGACCCCGGAAATTCGATCTTGAAGAAGCTCTAGAAGCCGCCATGAAAGCATTTTGGGAGCATGGATATGAAGCAACCTCCCTAGCTGACCTGATGCAGGCCATGAGCCTGCAGAAGGGGAGCATTTATAAGGCGTTTGGGGATAAGTACGCTCTCTTTTTGAATGCAGTGGAACGGTATATCAACGCTGTCTACGAATTTCATCGAATAGCCCTTGGAGAGAAATCTTCACCAGGTCAAACACGGAGCGAATTCCACCAGGATATAGACGCCGCTCAGTTGGTAGCCTTGCTATTATCCGTGGTGACAGGGCTGTTTATCGGTTTAAAACGGCCGATGACAGAAAGTAAAAGCCGTCAGATTTGGCGGCTGGCGATCCAAGTATTAGAATGAATGGCTGAGAAAGGCGATAACGGTCTTGTAATCGGTGAGGATGGCCAAGCCCGATGTTGGTGGCATAGCGGTCACGAAGACTATATCCATTACCATGATCGTGAATGGGGTCGGCCAGTGGACGATGATCGCACCCTGTTTGAAAAGATTTGTCTAGAGGGATTTCAGTCGGGCCTTAGTTGGCTAACTATCCTACGGAAACGGGAAGGTTTCCGTCGCGCCTTTCATAATTTTGACTTTGAACACGTTGCACGCTTCAACTCATCAGACGTTGAACGGTTACTTCAAGACGCTTCCATCGTAAGGCATCGGCGAAAAATCGAATCCACCATTAACAATGCCCAGCGGGCTTGTGAACTTGCTTTAGAATTTGGCTCCCTAGCGGCTTATTTTTGGCGGTATGAGCCTGACGACAACGCTCGTCCTCGCCAATTCAACTATGAAACCTTGATGCAACTGAGCAAAACCAAAGAGTCCACAGCCCTAAGTAAAGATCTGAAGAAAAGAGGCTGGTCATTTGTGGGACCTACAACTGCTTATGCCTTTATGCAAGCCATGGGACTGGTGAATGACCATCTGGAAGGGTGTATCATCCGCGAGCAGGCGGCAGCCGATAGGCATCGATTCCAACGCCCTGTATGAAGCGCATCCGGAAAATATTAGATATTCTTATAATCTCGTAAGATATAGCAATATCGATGCTGACTTATCTTGTCAGCCCCCCATATCTGGGGCAATCTAGAGCATTTCCTTGGCAAAATTCTATAGTTCGAAAACTCTAGTAGGTGTGAAGGCGCCAGGGTCTTTAAGTAGTCGACATGCTGGGAACAACATAAATGAGATTTTTGAGGCATGAATCAAGTCATCATCGTTACTGGCGGGAGTCGGGGGATTGGCGCAGCGACAGCCCGTCTTGCTGCTGATCGGGGTTACGCCGTATGCGTCAATTATCATCACAACCAAACTGCAGCCGAAGCAGTCGTTGACGCCATTGAAGGTAAAGGGGGGCGAGCAATTGCGGTCGCTGCTGATGTGGGGGTGGAAGCCGATGTGACGCACTTGTTCCAAACTGTCGATCAGACATTGGGAACTGTAACCGCGTTGGTCAATAATGCTGGAGTGTTGGAACAACAAATGAGGGTTGAGCAAATGAACGCGGCCCGATTGAATAGGATTTTCCAAACGAATATAACCGGTTGTTTTCTATGCGCTCGAGAGGCGGTGCGGCGGATGTCCACTCGCCATGGCGGTGCAGGAGGGGCAATTGTAAATGTCTCATCAGGGGCTGCAAAGCTCGGCTCTCCTGGGGAGTATGTTGACTACGCCGCCTCTAAAGGAGCAATAGATACGATGACAATTGGATTGGCCCGAGAAGTGGCTGATGAGGGGATTCGGGTCAATGCTGTCCGTCCTGGATTTATCTACACAGACATTCACGCTAGCGGCGGCGAACCCAATCGGGTGGAGCGGGTGAAGGAATTCGTGCCGATGAAGCGAGGGGGACGGCCTGAGGAAGTGGCGATCGCAATTCTCTGGTTGCTCTCGGATGAAGCCTCCTATTCCACCGGCGCATTTATTGACTTAACTGGTGGGAAATAAGGGATCTGCTGTTGCGCAGAGGTGAACCGACCGCAATCCAGTGAATCACAACAGGATGATCAATTCCTTTGAGATCAATCTCCTCCTGTATTTGAGCATAACCCGACAACAACTCCTGGGTCTCCATCCAAAGAGCATCAGTCAGAACAATATCCTCCCCTTGACTCAAACTCTGGACTCGAGCCGCCCGGTTGACCGTCATGCCAAAGTAGTCCATTTGACTGTTCAGGTTGACACAGACGCACGCGCCTATATCTAGTCCAACTTTGAGGGTGAGTACTTCTGGCGCTGTCAATTGTTGGTTCAGGGTCGTCATTTGCTGTTGCATGGAGAGAGCGGCCTTGACAGCGTTGAGGGGGTTCGTAAAGGCCGCCATAATGGCGTCTCCAATAGTTTTTATAATCGCTCCGCCTTGCTGATCAACTACTTGGAACAGCATCTGAAAATGTTGATTAACCAAACTGTATGCCTGAGTATCTCCCTGTCTGGCATAGAGTTCAGTGGAGCCAGCCAGATCCGTAAATAAAATCGTCACCTGTCGGATAATCAAACTTTCACGCGGAGGAATTCCCTCCTTAGGGAACAAATCGCGAAAGGTTTGGAGGGTCAATAGCGCGTGGCCTGAGACAATGCCATAGCGCTGATCAATACGGCTTCTGAAGTCACTGTCATCGGCGCTGATCGATAATCTTCGCACCCGTTCGTCAATGCTAAACGCAACCCTGACTTCCGTATCCACATTGGTAGGATGGATATGTCCACACAATGGGCAAGTATGCTGAGACCGTAAATCCCCTAATCCGATGAACTGCTGGTCAACACCGCTACATGCCGGACATTGTACATCCCAATGCAACGTGAGAATGCCATGGTAAACAGCTAACACCAACAGGCGTAACGTGGTTCGTTCATCCGCACTTAAGTGATTGGCGACCATGCGAGGATTCGCGTGATATATCAGCCGCTCGTCTGGGGTTTGCAAAAAGTCAACAAACTTCTCTAGCAAATTGGACTCAACCTGGTCCTTTAAACCTGAGACAGCTTGCTTAATTGCCCGAAAATAGGAGGGACGAAAAAAAATCATGAATGACGCCGACGATACCCAATTTAGTTTTCCCCTGGGTGGCGTCAGAATCAACAAAAAGAGGGGGTCGAAGGCTGAAATGAATCACTCTCCTCCCCCTCCCTCTGAGGTATACACACAAGACATCTAAGTTCAAAAAAAGGTAGTGATATTTCCTAAGGGATAGAGAATAATCAGAGGAGACTGGAGAGCTTGCAGCTCAAGTTTTCTGGATTTATCTTATTTTTCTCTGTCCTTTACAAAAGAGCGCCGCCATTTTTTGGATAAAGACTTCGGTTGGACTCAGATGCGCCGCTTCCTGGACGGCCTCAGTCCACCAACTCAGCCATCCTTACTACTGAGCGCCGTTTATTTTGATTGGCGACGGATTGTAAATTTGATATGACGCTAATGATGAATGATTTACGGAAGAGTGGATTAAATTCATATTTCGCCATACAGTATGGCGATCGCATTGCCGACATTTGATCTACAATGCCTGAGAAATTCTCACAAGGAGAGGATGCATGAATAAAGGCGAACTGGTAGATCAAATTGCGGAGAGATCCGGTCTTTCTAAAAAGCAATCCGATGCAGTGCTAACCGCTACCCTAGAGAGCATCGTCGAGGCGGTGAGCCACGGGGATAAAGTCACCCTAGTTGGGTTTGGCTCCTTTGAACCTCGACAGCGGCAGGAGCGACAAGGCCGCAACCCTCAGACCGGTAAAGAGCTGACCATCCCGGCCACGACGGTTCCCGCCTTTAGCGCTGGTAAATTATTCAAGGAAAAAGTGGCCCATATGGATGATTAGTCCTTATCCGAGTCCTGATCAATAAAGTCGTCGTCGTCCCTATCATTATCCGGATTAGGATTGTCCATTTCTTCCTTAAACCCCCGCAGTGTCTTCCCCAGTGCGCTGCCTAGCTCCGGAATTTTCTTAGGACCGAAGATCAACACTGCGACAAGACCAATAATCAACACTTCTGGCCAACCAAGACCCAGCATGGAAATCCTCTCTGAGGCGTTTTCTTGTTCAATATACAGTAATTCTCTACACTTCTGCTGTTAGGGGCTCGTAGCAAATTTTGCCTTGCCGGAGTCGTTCCAGCGCCTCGCCGAGTCGATCGCGATTAGCGATCAAACTAATCCGCACATAGCCTTCCCCACCCGGTCCAAAGGCATTGCCGGGGGTGACCACCACCCCTGTTTGCTGGAGAACGGACAAGGCGAAGTCTGTGGAGCTGCTTCCAGGCGGACAGGGAACCCAGAGATACATCGTGGCTTTGGTTTTGGGGATTTTCCAACCCAGTTTGGCGAGGCCGTCGATCAGAAAATCTCGACGCGTGCGATAGCGCGCCTGAACTTCATGCAGATAGACGTCTGGCAGTTGCAGCGCCGTTTCCGCCGCGGTTTGGAGCGCTGCGAATATGCCATAGTCCAGGTTAGTTTTTAGTGTCCGGAGCCCTTGCACGATGTGGCGATTGCCCACCACAAAGCCCACTCGCCAACCCGCCATGTTGTAGGTTTTGGAAAGGGTGTGAAATTCAACCCCAATCTCCTTAGCGCCAGGAATTTCCAGCAAGCTGGTGGGATGGTAGTTGTCAAAGGCGAGTTCGGCGTAGCAGAGGTCATGCACTAGGAGGATTTCGTGTTTGTGGGCGAAGGCGACGATGTCCTCAAAGAACTCCCGAGGAGCAGTGGCGGCAGTAGGGTTATTGGGGTAGTTGAAGTAGAGCACCTTAGCCCGGTCAGCCACAGAATCGGGAATGGCGCTCAAATCAATTAACCAATCGTTTTCGGGTTTAAGCACCAGGTGATGGATTTCACCGCCTGCGATCGCCGGTCCTCGAAAATGGGCGGGATAAGCTGGCGTGGGGGCCAGCACGGTGTCTCCAGGGTTGATATAGGCCATGGCCAGGTGGGTCAACCCCTCTTTAGACCCCAGCAACGGCAGCGCCTCCCCTTCCGGATCCAGGTCCACCCCATAGCGACGGTGGTACCAACTGGTAATGGCTCGCCGAAAGCTGGCGGTCCCTTCAAAGGGGGGATAGCCATGGTTGGCCGCATTGCGAATCGCATTAGCGGCGGCTTCCACCACAGGTTCCGGCGTGGGGCCGTCCGGATTGCCCATGCCTAAATCAATCAAATCAAGCCCCTGCTCCCGCGCCCGCGCTTTCAGTTCATCTAATCGGGCGAAAACATAGGGGGGTAGGGCGCTAAGACGTTTGGCCGGTTGAATCCAATCGATGGTCATGGCTGCACCTCCTCAACGGAACTATCGGTTACCTCAGTTTGGGAAAAGGACGTCGAGGAAGGCCTCGAAACACTCGTTGGAGCCGTTGTCGACACCATGGCGGCCATAAGCTGTTCAGGGGTGACCGAAAAGGGCAGCCGGTGGATATCTGAACCGGTTTGGCAGGATATTTCGGCGGCTTGCTTCAAGGCGATTAGACTGATTTCCCCCAACCCTAAGTCTTCCAGTGTTTTGGGCAGACCGATTTGGCCATAGAACTGGAGCAGTTGTTGACGGGCGGCGGCGGCTAACTGGTTGCCCAGTCCCATTTCCTCCAAACGAAGTTGGACCAGGATGCCAAAGGCGACTTTCTCACCGTGGAGAGATCCATGGCTGGCTAATAGATGGGTCAGCCCATTATGCACCGCATGGGCGGCCACTGTCCGACACTGGGCGCCCCCCAGTCCGCCAATCACCCCTGCAAGCAACACCGAGGCGTCCACCACTTCTCGCCATGCGGCTCCGCCGGGTTCCGCCAGGGCGGTCTGGGCTTTTTGAAACAAAATATCCCGCAGCACTCTGGCCTGCTGAACCGCCGCAATGATCAAGGTTTGCTCAGAAGCGCCGCTACTGACCGAAGCTTCATACCACTTGGCGATCGCGTCTCCAATCCCGGCTGCTAGCGTCCGTCGGGGGGCGGTGGCGATCAAGCCGTAATCCAAAATAAGCAAATCGGGACAGCGGGCTAAACCGACGTCGTAAAGAAATGCGCCTTGATCCGAGTAGACATTGGAGAGCGCTGTCCAGGCGGCGCAAGTGGCGGCTGACGTGGGCGCAGTCACCATCGGCAGCCTGGTTTGATCCGCAAGCAATTTGGCGGTATCCAGCGCTTTGCCGCCGCCAACGCCGATAATCACATCCGCCTGATGCCGTTGAACCGCCTGATGGAGTTTCGCCAGGGCGGCTTCACTGCAATCGGGCTTGTAGGTTGCTGTGGCGATCGCTAAATCCGCCAGCGACTGGCGGCAGATGGGTTCGATTAAACTCCAAGTGCGATCGCTCGCTACGATCAAGGGGCGGACGCCCAACCGAGCGATTGAGTCCCCTATTTGGGCTAGCACGCCCTGTCCCCGAACAACTTGTCCAGGAGCAATAGTCAGGGCGGGAAGGGTGAAACTAGTCATTGGTGAAGCCGTATCCAATTTAAGACATAACAAAGGTGATATCGAAACAAGCAGGGATTTTGGGTTTAGATTTTTGGCAGGCGTGATTATCCTTGAGGTAGCTGCGCCATCCGATCGGGAAATATCTCAATTGAGATGGCTTCACCTGTTTCGGGGTCAGGAATGGGTTGTACTTGACCCAGATATAGAGGGCGGGTTACCCCTGGTTTTTCATGCAGAATGGTGCGGGCCCGAATGGTTGGAACTTGTCCAGCAGAGCCTAAACGACCGGGCTTGAAGAGGTTACTGGCGGCCTGCTTAAGGGTGGCTTTTAGCTGGGGCTCAGTAATGGTGTCCGGCACTTTGATCACCACTTGGATCATGCCAGAGTCATAAACCGTAGTGTAGGGGATGGCTCCCGAAATTTGAGTGCGGGTAAGGGGCTCAAAACTGAGACCAAAGAATCCGGCTGCTAATACCGCCAGGAAACCCGTAACTCCCACCAGTCTAAAACGAAAGCCCAAACCGAAGACAAAGGCCAGAGCAGTGATGGCGGCAAAGACCAGAGTGGCGATTCCGGCCCACTTAGTCGCCTCTAAAAATTCTTCAGGAGTCAGCATGGAGCAAGATAATACAAGGGACAGCTTACTGAGGATAGCGCGATCGCCATCACCGCCAGTCGGGATAATCCGAGCAGAAATGTCGAATCAGCAATATTCTAAGTATTTCTGATCCTATCAGTCGAGCCTGCCTTCCTGAAAATGTACGGAATTGAACACTTTTGATACATGAGTTGGCTCACAACTTAAAGTGGGAAACTTTTTTTA
>JASJDH010000065.1 GCA_030065175.1 Leptolyngbyaceae cyanobacterium MO_188.B28
TGCAATTCTTTCTCAATGGCGGAAATGGAAACAAAAGCGACCCCGAGTCCAGACTGCACGGCATTTTTTATCGCCTCAATCGAGTTCAGTTCCATTTCAATGCGGAGGCGGCGGGTCTCAATGCCGCTTCGAGTGAGCACCTGATCAATGACTTTTCGAATGGTGGATTGAGAGTCTAGAGCAATAAATTGCAATTTATAAAGATCGTCCCGCTGAATTACTTTGCTACTGGCCAGAGGATGGAACACCGGCATTAGCAAGGCCAATTCATCTTCCGCATAGGGAATAATTTCTAAGGACTCCTGCAGTTCGGTCGGCACTTCCCCGCCGATAATGGCCAGATCTATCTGACCATTGGCGACGCTCCAAGAGGTGCGGCGGGTGGAGTGGACATGCAGCTGGACCGCTACATCGGGGTATTTTTGCCGGAACAGTCCAATCATGCGTGGCAGCAGGTAAGTTCCTGTGGTTTGGCTGGCGCCCACAATCAACGTGCCCCCTTGAAGATTCTGCAAATCTTCGATAGCTCGACAGGTTTCTTGACACAGACTCAGGATGCGATCTCCATAGCTCAGTAAGAGATGGCCCGCCTCCGTCAGTTGGGCCCGCCGACCGCCTCGATCAAAGAGCGGAACATCTAGCTGACGTTCTAGATTTTGAACCTGGAGACTAACAGCTGGTTGCGACACATACAAACTGTCAGCAGCACGCTTGAAGCTCCCTTCAGCGGCGATCGCCTTCAGAATACGTAACTGATCCAGAGTGAAAGGAAGGTCAGACATAGCGGCTAAACCCGAAAATTAAGAAAGCTTGCGAAGCCATAACAGACAAGTAATTCGCGTTGAAAGAGAAAGGGGAAAAATAGCAGTGATGAATCCAGTAGGCCCGTTAAGTTCATGGTGTCGGTCAGTCCCCATCATGAAGGCGTTGGCTCTGCAATCCTTAGATTACTCGTTCCTCGGGCTCACTGGCTTTAATTTGAACCAGAACCTAAAAAGATTATGAAGCGGCAGTTTCTTCAGGACTTTCTGAATTTACCAGGAATTGCAGACGTTGCCCTAATGGATGGACCGGCTCAACTGTAATTTCTAGGGGGTGATAAATGGCTTTATCGCCAGTGTCTGACGGGGAGACATCCAAACTCTTCCACCCGACGTAGAGGTCTGTCTACCTAGCCTTCAGCAGTAATTTAATTCAGCGCTGCTATCGGTCTAAAACCGTTTTGCCGTCTGGCTATAGTGTGTATCTGAGGGAATTACCAAGTTCCATCCTCACGGCTTTTAAAGTTAAGATTTGTTGCGGGCTTTGATTGCATCTCCTAATATGCGCCATAGTTCGATGCTTGCCTCTAGTCATGAAATGAAGCTTCGGTTGCCAGATGACATTCTTGACGCCAGTGAGTTAATTTAGGGAAGGGCGCTAAAAGTAAGATTTTTCAACCTCTTTAGGGGAGTTTGAACTGTCCTCTGGCAATGGCTTACGTAACTGATATCACGAATATCACGGAGCTTGCGCTTATTTTTTATACCCAATGCAGTTCGCCAATTGATAGCCAATGATGCATAGCGCCTTTTCCGGCCAATCGTTGAAGCGCTCTCTAAATAGAGAATTCAACACAGTTAATGGTCATATGTTATCAACGACTAACACCGTCGACCGACTCTTCATATTCGCCTTAAGTACTCCAACAGAGTATCTGTTAAGGTAATCCAAAGGGTGAATTGGGATTAGTTTCAGCGCAAATGTCATGCAGGCGAAACTGAAGTTGAATCGTCGACAGCAACGCGTACTATGGGCGACGGTTCGTCACTATGTCGCCACGGCTGAGCCTGTGGGCTCCAAAGCGCTAGTGGCGGAATATGATTTGAATGCGAGTCCGGCGACAATCCGCAACGCGATGGGTTTTTTAGAGAAGTCTGGTTTACTCTATCAACCCTATACGTCTGCAGGCCGCATTCCGTCCGATTCTGGATATCGCCTGTATGTCGACCAATTGATGCAGCCTTCAGAAGATTTAGCTCGGCGAGTTGATTCTATGTTAACGACTCAGCTTGACTGGGATGGTTGGAGTTTTGAAGCCTTGCTGAGGGGCGCAGCCCAGATTTTATCCACGCTGAGCGGGTACATTACCCTGATTACCTTGCCACAGGCCAATACGGTCTTATTAAGGCATTTACAATTGCTTCAGGTTAATCCAGATGAGATTTTATTGGTGGTGGTGCTGGATTCCTCTGGGGCTCAGTCAACCCTGATTAAGCTTCCCCAGACTGAAGATCAAACGATATTCGATGCTGAGACCCTGGAGAGAGAGTTACAAATCCTCTCTAATTTTCTCAACACTCATCTGCGGGGGCGATCGTTATCGGATATTACCTTGCTCGACTGGAGCGAACTTGACCGAGAATTTCAGCGATATGCCGATACTTTGCGTCAAGCAATGACGGAATTAAGTCGTCGCAGTCAGTCCCCCGCGCTCTCCCAGATGATGGTCAGCGGATTGGCGGAAGTCCTTCGCCAGCCGGAGTTTTCTGAAAGCCATCAAGTACAAACCATTTTCCAGCTTCTAGAAGCGGATCAAGCTCAGTTATGGCCGTTAATTTTCGATTCTAATGATGCTGAACAGGCTGGTAAGCAAGTGCGTGTGTGGATTGGTTCAGAAAATCCACTAGAGCCAATGCGAGCCTGTGCTTTAGTCGCCTCAACTTATCAAAAGGGCGCTGTACCGGCGGGAAGCGTCGGGATTCTGGGGCCAACTCGGATGATTTATGAGAATGCGGTTGCGGTGGTGGAAGCTGCTTCAGGTTACCTATCAGAAGCGCTGAGTGCGGAATAGCTTCGGTTTGGGCGGACGTTCAAGGCTGAGGGATGTCGGGCCTAAGTGTTTGGGGCTGAATCTCATCATGATTCATGGGGGCTCACCAGTAGACGCGCCGCTAAAATACCGCCGATGAAACCAAAGAGGTGTCCCTGCCAGGAAATGCCGGGTTGGTTAGGAAACATGCCGATAATAGTGCCTCCGTAGAGGGTAAAGGCGGCTGCGGAAAGGGCCATGGCCGTAAAACTCCCCTCAAAATAGCCCCTCAGGAGTAAAAAACCCAAATAGCCAAAAACTAAGCTGCTTGCGCCGATGTGGACAGACCCTGGTTGACCGATGAGCCAGGTTCCTAAGCCGCCGACAACCATAGAAACGCTTGTCACGATAAAGAAATCGCTGATTTCTCGGAGCATTACGAACCAACCCAGGGTTATCAGCGGGATAATATTTGCAATTAAATGTTCAAAATCACCGTGGAGAAACGGAGCAAACAGAATCCCCTTTAACCCAGCTAAGGTGCGAGGTCGAATGCCGTAGCGATTGAGTTCGCCTGCAAAAAGTAGCTGGTCTATAAGTTCGAGAGTTCCCAGAATAGCGACAAAGGCTCCTAAAATTAAAATCTGGGTTTTTAATTCTTTAGTAATCGCCTTTATGTTGTGATTGCTCATGGCCGGTGTTTACAATCCACTTCCATTCATTGCTGAATTGCTTATATATTCAGACTGCTTCATACTTTTGTCCCCCCTCTTCTATCTTGACCTCGAAAATCGACAGGTCCGCACTGGGCAACTCAATGTTTACCGTAAGGATCGTTGTTTTTTGATTTTTGATTTCAGCCACAGTGATCATCACTGAACTCCTAGCCGTCCTCTCTATTTCAGCCGCAGTGGGGTTACGCCTCGCCCTACCGCTGCTCTTGATTGGACTTTTATCCGGTGAAACGCTTTGGAATAATGTGCCCCTTTTGTCTCATATTCCGCCAACCATTGTGGTAAGCGTCTTGGTGAGTTGGTCGCTGTTTGAGTTGATTATCTCTAAAGATCGGCCCACTCGTCCTCTCCTCCAAAGTTTTGAACTTTTCTGCAGTCCATTTGTAGGCGCGATCGCAGGCATTGCGATCGCCCGCTCCGTCAGCCTTGAGGGATGGATGATGGGATTAGTCGGACCCCTTGGCGGATTGCTTGCTTTTGTCATTCAACTCGTCCAGGTGGGCTGGCTCTACCGAAACCGATATCCCAAACTGTGGGTTCTCTTTTTGCAAGACTTTTTATGCGTGTGTTTAGTTCTCTTCGCTTTTGACGCCCCTCGGCAGGGGGGGCTGATCGCTCTATTGCTCCTTTGGTTAGCCATCCGCATGTCCGCTGCTTGGCGGCGCTGGTATGTGAGCCAAGCGGCGGCCCAAGATCGCAAACGTCCCCGGCAATATAAACAAAATCCCGATTAGTTGATACCTCAATGCGATGGCAGATAGTCACCCCCTCGACCCCCATATCGCCCAAGTGAATCGTCGGCTGAAAGCGGCCCGGTTGGGGTTACTAATTGAGCGGCGAGGGCAAAAACTAAGTCTCCGGGGAGCCCTGCCGCCTCGTCCCGGCAGTCACTGTCTGCGGCCCTATCAGCAGAGGATTCCGCTGGGCGCGCCCGCTACCAAAGCCGGACTCAAACAAACCGAGCAAGACGCTAAAGTCATCGCCGCCCAGCTGATTCAAAAAACCTTTGACTGGCGACACTATCTGCAAAATCCAGGGGGCGCTCCCCTGGCTCAGAAAGACCTGAGCGAAAAGATCCAAGCATTCAAACACGATTTCTTCACCCAACGGGATCCGACCGCCCATCCTGCGTCCGTTAAAACCACTTGGGAAAAAGCCTATGCTCCCTATCTGCGAATGTTGTCTAGCACCGCCGAAAAGCATACTCGCCTCAATCTATCGGAAATCATTTACGCCACCGTGCAATCGACCCGGTCCAATTCTCGTAGCCGTCAGGTGTGCTGTACAGCCTTGGCGGCCTTTGCCGACTTTTTAGACCTCGATCTCCCGACTGATCTCAAGACCCTTTGGGGAACTTACGGCAACCGCCAAATGCAAGCCAGGGAATTACCCTCTGATGAGCAAATCATTGCAGCCTACGATAAAATTCCCAATGCGAACTGGCGGTTTGTTTACGGCATGATGGCGACCTATGGCCTCAGGAACCATGAGGTCTTTTTCTGTAACTATACTGAGTTAATAAACCGTCAGTCCGAAGCAGTGATTGAGGTGCAAGAAACCACTAAAACGGGGCGTCACGAAGTTTGGCCTTTTTATCCTGAATGGGTTGAACGCTTTAACTTACAAGATGTCTCCTTACCTCAGATTTCAACTGACCTAAATCACACCACACTGCAGCGAATTGGTCAGCAAGTGACTACCCAATTTCGCCGATATGGCGTCCCCTTTTCACCCTACGACCTCCGCCACGCTTGGGCTGTCCGCACCATCTTGTTTGGTCTGCCCGACACCGTCGCCGCTCGAATGATGGGGCACTCCGTGGCCATTCACAATCGCACCTATCACCGCTGGATCACCCACCGCGATCAGGCCCAAGCCGTTCAGACCGCCTTAAGCCGCAGCCAGATGACCGCACCGGACTAACTGAAGGAATCAACAACCCCATCATCCACCCATCTACCCATCCACCCATCCACTGCCTTCTGCTGACGCTTCGCAAGCCTATACTCCGGCTCCTGATGCTCGCCCTTAGGCCATCACCATGCCGCCATCCACATTCATGACCTGTCCTGTGATGTAAGCCGCCGCCGGATCAGCGGCCAAAAAACGAATTAAGCCTGCTACTTCTTCCGGTTTGCCAAAGCGCCCCAGAGGAATGAATTTGAGGATTTCCTCGGAATTGGGGAGCTTCTCAGTCATGTCGGTGGCGATAAAACCTGGCGCGATGGCATTGGCTGTGACGCCGCGGGCGCCCAGTTCTTTAGCGACTGTCTTAGTAAAACCAATCACCCCGGCTTTAGCAGCGCTGTAGTTGGCTTGACCTGGATTCCCCATCTGCCCTGCTACTGAGGCAATATTGATGATGCGTCCCGAGCGCTGTTTTAGCATGATTTTACTGACGGCTCGAGTACAGAGAAAAACCCCGGTCAGGTTAAGGTCAATCACCGCTTGCCAATCTTCCGGTTTCATTCGCAGCAGCAAGGTATCCCGAGTAATGCCCGCGTTATTGACTAAGACATCAATCTGTCCCCATTTATCCATTGCGCCGCGAATCAGCGCCTCAACCTGATCCGCTTGGGAAACGTCAGCTTGCAGCGCGATCGCGTTCCCGCCCATGGCTTGAATTTCAGCCACAACTTCATCGGCGGCTGTGCTGGATCTGGCATAGTTGACGACAACCTGCGCCCCCTCAGCCGCTAACGCCACCGCCGCCGCCCGTCCGATACCTCGTGACGCGCCCGTAATAATCGCCACTTTGTCCTGGAGGGATTTGGAAGCTGCTGTGGATGCCATAACGTTTTAACCTTAACAAACCTCAATCAAATGTTTTAAGCAAGAAATCGGCCATGGGCGCTGGGCTTAAAAATTCCGACGTCAGGTCAATCAATATCAGCGCCAGAAAAATTCACCAATTGCTCATGCCTAATCGGTAATTGCTAAATCATCTTAAGTCATTCCTGCGAGCTTACGGAATCTAAAAAGGTCTGAATTAGGATTAGAGCGTATAACTCTATTTCTGGTAAAGTCCGATGGCAGTTAAGCAACAGTTCAAAAGTTTTGAGGATTTGTTGGCGAATTCGGAGTTGCCTGTGCTGGTAGACTTTTACGCCAATTGGTGCGGTCCTTGCCAAATGATGGCTGGGATTCTAGAACAAGTGAACGCCCAGATTAAAAATCAGATCAAGATTGTCAAGATAGATACAGAGCGGTATCCCCAACTGGCCTCTCAGTATCAGATTTACGCCCTACCCACTCTGATTCTGTTTAAACAGGGCCAGCCAGTCGATCGTATCGAAGGTGTGTTGACCGTAGAGCAGATGGTGCAGCGTCTCAAATCAGTCCTCTAAATCGGTCGAGAAACCCGCTCAATCAATGAATCGATTCAAAAGGCGTTCGCAAACTTGATAAAGCTCAATATAGGAATAGGGTGCGGATAGTTTTTATCGTCCCAGGCTAAGTGCTTAGGGAGTTTGCTTATAAATCAGGCCCAGTGAGGACTGTCAATCGAGATGGTGGATAGAGGGCTGGGCGGCTTGGTTGGAGAATGTTATGAAAGAGGCGCTGTGTGCGATCGCGCTAGGCAGTAACTTGGGAGACTCCCTCGCTATCTTAGAAGGCGCTTTAGTGTCACTGAATCAGGTTCCAGGGGGCAGCTTACAAGCGCGCGCCCATATTTATTTAACGGCTCCCATTGGCCCCCCTCAGCCTGACTATCTGAACTGTTGCGCTTTATTTAAGACCATCCTCTCTCCTGAAGAAGTCCTCAGAATTTTGCTCAAGATCGAAGCGGAGTTCGGACGTGTGCGGCGAGAGCGATGGGGGCCGCGATTGTTAGATTTAGACTTATTGCTATTTGACAACCTCGTTCTAGAGACGCCCACCTTACAGCTGCCCCACCCCAGGATGCATGAACGGGCGTTCGTGTTGGCTCCTCTGGCCGAAATTGCTCCCGATTGGATTGAGCCAATTTCCGGGAAATCCATTGCTCAATTGCTGCAGGCGGTTGATTGCTCTGGCGTCCAGAAGTTATCGTGTTAGACCGTTTTCCCTCTGCAATACCTGTAATAATATTTGCTGTGAGTGGGTTAGCGGGTGCTTAATCCCCACTATCTCCCCAATCCAAATCTAAATTCCCGATATTTATGCCTTTAGGTCAAGAACCCCCTCAACTGCTCAAACAGCGTCTTTTCTACGAAGGCCAAAAATTTAATTTTGAAGTAAATCGTTTACGGCTGCCTAACCAAGTGGAAGGCGACTGGGAATGTATTCGCCATCCTGGAGGAGCCTTGGCGGTTCCCGTTACCGTCGATGGTGAGTTAGTTCTGGTTCGTCAGTACCGCTTTGCTTTGCTGGGACGATTACTGGAATTCCCGGCGGGGACGGTGGAAGTTAATGAGGATCCCGGGGAAACCATTAAACGAGAAATTGAGGAAGAAACCGGCTATCGGGCCAAGACCTGGCAATCCCTTGGCAGTTTTGCGCTAGCGCCTGGCTATTCGGATGAACTGATCTATGCTTTCTTGGCCAAAGATCTGGAAAAACTGGATACGCCTCCAGGGTTAGATGCTGATGAAGATCTTGAAGTCATCCTCATGTCCCCGGAGCAGTTGGAAAAAGCCATTATGGCGGGAGAAGCGATTGACGCAAAATCGATTGCTAGCTTCTTCCTCGCCCGTCCGTTTCTCTAACCGCTTTGAATTTCAAGAATTTTTAAGTGGGATTGCATCCTTGGTTATCTAGACTGCTTTAATTCGGATGTTGCTTAGGCATCCTGGCGGTGGAAGCTACTTAGGCGTTAATCCGCCTGAGTAGCGTCTATGCTTTAATGGTTTTTCGCGAGCTTTTTAAGGGTAGGGCTAGCCATCTTAAGGGTCTGATGCGTCTATTGCGGTTGCGCACATCAACCAATGAACCGCAATCGGCGCATTTCAAAATTCCTCTGACGCCTATTCGATTTAAGTGATCACTGCCGCAGGTCGAGCATTGATGGTGCTTAAACATATGTCTTCGATACAAACGAATAAAATCATTGTGGTTTCTTAATTCATTGATACAACTAAAGCCTGAGAGTTATCTGAGTATGAGGACACTCCTTTGAACTGGAATGCGATATTGCCTCAATAAAGGCTGATGACGGAGCCCAACTAGAGACGCCTCTCTATGCTGTACACTCGCCTCCTATCTGAAAAAATCGATTGCTCGGTGTGAAGCGAAGCGATCGCCCAATCCTTCAACCTTGTTTCCATGGTAGAAAGCAAGGCCTCCATTTCATAAACTCTGGCCTTTTATAGACGTTCAAAGAGAAAAACCCCTGGGAAACTCAGGGGTTTTTGCTGAAAATGTTCTATTTCTGAAAATGTCAAGGTTGAGTTTAGGCGTCTTCAAGCAATTTCCAAGTTACAGTAATCCCCAAGTGTCTAAAAGGCTGAGGAGAGAGGCTCCAATGCTAGGTATCAGTATCAAAGCGAGCAAGACGTTAAACAGCCCAACAGCTAATTCTTTGCTCATTATGGCTGTATTCCTCCTATCTGTTTCACTATATGGAGTTACTTGCATGAAGTCACCATCTGGTTAACTACGATACGTAATTTTTCAAGTTACCCCATTCAGACTCCAAAATTTCAAAACTCTAATATAATTCTAGATTTACTTAATGTTTTGAGTTTATCCCTAAAACCGTTGTATTTTTAGGACATGGTAGGACAAAACCTTCAGCGGGAAGACCCGCTTTATACCTGTACAGTGCCGATTGAAACGCTAACTGGTCGATTGGAAGAAGAGCTGGTGGCGTTTGGAGCCTCAGAAAGAGCCGCCAGGGAGCAGGCTGCAATCCTATTGGCGGATCACTATCAGTGCAGCGCCGACCAAATTCGCCAGCTCATGCAGCAAGCCGCAGTGGTTTTGGTCGCCCCGTGGTGTGCGCCGCCCACATTTGACTGACCGCCGCTTATGTCTGATCTAATTTTGTTTTGGCATCGTCGTGATTTGCGCATTTCCGACAATTTAGGCTTAGCGGCTGCTTGGCAGCGAACTTCTAAGGTGATTGGGGTGTTCTGTCTAGATGACGGCATTTTGAGGCGGAATGATGTGGCGTCGGCTAGGGTGGCTTATCTGATAGGCTGTTTGCGAGCGTTGCAGCAGCGATATATCGAGGCGGGAAGCCAACTGCTGATTATCCATGCAGATCCTCAGGTGGGTCTACCCAAGCTAGCTGATGCGCTTGGAGCTCTAGCGGTGTACTGGAACCGGGATGTGGAGCCCTATTCGCGCAGCCGCGATCGCGCCGTCGCCGCTGCGCTGAAAGAAAAAGGGATTGAGATACGCATAAAAACTTGGGATCAACTGCTTCACGCTCCCGGTGATATCCAAACCAGTTCAGGGTCCCCTTACACGGTCTATACCCCCTTTTGGCGGAACTGGAGTCGCCAAACCAAGGCGGATCCAGCTGCCCAATTGGAGACTTTACAAGGCTTATCCGCCCCTGAGTGGGAGCAAGCTGAAAATGCCGGGGTGATTCCTTTGCCCGACGCCAAAGACTTGGGGTTTACTTGGTCGAATGAATTACCCCTCTTGCCGGGAGAGAAGGCGGCTCAGGCGCAACTGTCAAGATTCTGTGAAGCGTTTATCCAGGCCTACGACATTCAGCGTAACGTTCCCTCTGCGCCAGGAACCTCCTTGCTGAGTCCAGCTCTCAAATTTGGCGCCATCGGCATTCGCAAAGTGTGGGCGGCGACGGTTGAGGCGATGGAGCACACGCGCAGCGATGAAGCGAGGGTGGGGATCAATACTTGGCGGCAGGAATTAGCCTGGCGCGAATTTTATCAACATGTGATGTATTTTTTCCCAGATTTAGCGGAGGGCCCTTACCGACAGCCCTTGAAAGCATTTCCTTGGGATAACGATAAAGATCGCTTTCAAGCCTGGAGTCAGGGAAAAACGGGGTATCCGATTGTGGATGCGGCCATGCGGCAGCTCAATCAAACGGGGTGGATGCACAACCGCTGTCGCATGATTGTGGCCAGTTTTTTGACTAAAGATTTGATCATTGATTGGCGATGGGGCGAGCGGTATTTTATGCAGACCCTGGTGGACGGTGATTTGTCAGCTAATAATGGCGGTTGGCAGTGGAGCGCCTCCAGTGGTATGGATCCGAAGCCGCTGAGAATTTTTAATCCCGCCAGCCAAGCCAAAAAGTTTGATCCCGACGCTGACTATATTCGTCAATGGTTGCCGGAAATTCGCAGTTTGGACACAGCCATGCTGGTAACCGGCAAGATTCCTGAGGATGAGTGCGATCGCTGCAACTATCCCACGCCGATTGTGGACCATAAAAAGCAGCAAGCGATTTTCAAAGAACGGTATCGACTGCAAAAAGCGGCGGTCACTCAATAACATTTGGTAAGGAATGGCGCTTTCTAATTCTGGGAGGGTGTGGCCCATATCCATATCATGGGAGCTTTATCATGGGAGCGTTTCCTCAAACTTTCTGAGGTCGCCGAGCTTTATCAAGTCTTTATCGGTATCGCCTCTCATTCCCAATGAATAGGCTGACAACGTCTTACGCGGCGTCTTTTTTTCGCCTTTGGCGTTGCTGTAATTTACTTTATTAAGGACTGTTGCAGATGTTTGGGGCTGGCGCGCCAACTGGGACAAAGCAGAGAGATGTTGAATAGGCAGGGACTTCAGGATTTTGGGTCAGTGATTCTGCTGAGAATTCGGAGGGGGGGCTTTTGGAGTACCGTAAAACAACGATGGTGCGGTTTGGTCTCCATACAGACAATAGATTCAAATCTTGAAGTTCATCCCTTCTCACGCAAGGTACTCCTCAGATATGGCTACTCAAACCTCCTCTCTTCGCTCTCGCGGCATGGAGCTGCTGATGTCCTACAAGCAGGATCCCTCAATTAAACTCCGTAATCAGCTTGTGCGATTGAATGCAGGCCTGGTTCGTAAAATTGCCCATCGGGTGAGCCACCAATGTTCTGAACCCTACGACGATCTTGAGCAAATCGGTTATCTAGGGTTAATTCGGGCGATTGAGCGTTTCAACCCCAGCCAAGGATGTGCGTTTAGCTCCTTTGCAGTTCCCTACATCCGCGGCGAGATGTTACATTACCTGCGGGATCGCGGCACTACCGTCAAAATTCCCCGGCGCTGGCAGGATCTTCAGAAAGATGCTCAGAAACGTCAAGCTGAGTTGGTGCGGACCCTCAATCGCCAACCCAGTGATGCTGAAATGGCTGATGCGTTAGGCGTCTCGGTTGCAGAGTGGCGCGAAGTGAAATTAGCCACCAAAAATCGCCTTCCCCTAAGCCTAGACGCTACGATCTGTCAACAGATGGACTCCTCGATCACCTTGGGCGATACCTTGCCGGACGCCCATTATCAAATGCTGCAAATGCTGGAAGAAGATCGGCAACAACTTCAGCGGGCCCTCAATCAGCTAGAAGAAAAGACCCGATCCGCCATTGAATTCGTCTTTTTTAACGGCCTTTCCCGAAAGGAAGTGGCTGAGCGCATTGGGGTCAGTCCGATGACCGTCACCCGGCGCATCCAACGGGGAATTGATCAGATGATTTCTTTTCTCCAGCCTCAGGTTTTACAAACTGATCCATAAACTTGGCGCATCTCCTTTCATGATTTTGACCGGAAGTGTAATTTCACTGAATTCTCTCTCTCAATTTCATTATTCCCAGATTTTGATGTATCAACCAGCAAAATTGACTTAAATGAAAATATGGTGGCGGGAGCGACAAACCTGTCACTCCTGCGACGTTCCAATTTTTCGATCAATTCTCAGCTGGCCGAGGCGATTTCTTTCAACCTAAGCCCTGAAAAAAAGCCTCGATCCCCCTCTATACCCAGTACACAGATCTGGAGATATCCTACTCTTCCGCTGGCGCTTCAATCAATTTACGTCAGCAAACGTATTGAATTCTATTAATAGCGTCAGCATTTTTTCAAGGTGATTTAGGGTGATGCGCGGCTCTCAACGGCCTGTCCTAAGCTTCTACAATGAGCGCGGTTCGGGGCGGTAGGGTTAGCGTCACTGTGGAAACTCCCTTTTCGCATGTCCAAGTAATCTCTCCTTGCCCAAATAGAGGGATCTTCGATTGGGCGTTGAGAACTGACGACGGGGGTGAGAACGTCACCACCGCGGATTCTTCCGCCGCATTAACTGCAATGATAATCGTCTCCTGCGGCAAGGTCCGGGCAAACACATACACCTTCCCTTGGGTTTCGAGCACTGTGTAGTCCCCGGTTCGAAGGGCGGGATGGGCATGGCGCAGGGCGATGAGATCGCGATGAAGTGCAAGCAGGATATGATTCCACTGGTCTTTAGGTGGAAAGGTCCGGCGACAGTCAGGGTCAGGCCCCCCAGACAGACCGACTTCGTCCCCATAGTAAATGCTGGGAGCGCCGGGAAAGGTCATCTGTAGCAGCACAGCCAACTCGAAACTGCTCTGATCGTCGCTGACTACGCTCAAGACACGGGCGACATCATGGCTAGAGAGGAGATTTAGCTGGGTGAGTTGAATATCCCAAGGATATAAAGCGAGAAGTTGCTGGATTTTTTGGCCGTAGGCGGCGGCGTCCAGGGGAGGGTAAGGATAGTAATCTGGACTCTCAACATACTCCATCCGCACATGATCCCCCGCGGTAAACGCCAGGGTAGGACCCGTGAACATATAATTCATCACCCCGTCAAATTGGTCGCCTTTGAGCCACTGGCCAGCATTGCTCCACACTTCCCCGACAATATAGGCTTCAGGATTGATGGCTTTGACGCGATCGCGAAATTCTCGCCAAAATCCCGCCGCCTTAATTTCAAAGGGCACATCCAGCCGCCAGCCGTCAATACCCGCCCGAATCCAGTGTTCGGCAATTTCCATGATGTACTCCCGCACAGCGGGATTATCGTGGTTGAACTGAGGCAGGGCTCGGTTGTCAACCCAACTGATGTAATTTGCCGGTAAAGATCCGTCATAGGCAGATAAGGGCCAGTCTTGAACTTTGAACCAGTCGAGCCAGGGGGAGTGAGGCCCGTTCTCTAAAATATCGTTGAAGAAGAAAAATCCCCGGCTGGCATGGTTAAAGACCCCATCCAAGACAATCTTGATGTCGCGTTGATGGGCGGCATTGAGGAGTTCAAAAAACGCCTCGTTTCCCCCCAACAGCGGATCCACCTGATAGTAATCATGGGTGTGATATCGGTGGTTGCTGGCTGATTGAAAGATTGGGGTAAAGTAAATCGCCGTTATTCCCAGATCCTGCAAATAGTCAAGTTGTTCCATCACCCCCCACAGATCGCCGCCTTTGTAGCCATTAATGGTGGGCGGAGACTGCCAAGATTCAAGCGGGACCGTCATTGCGGGATGCTGTCGAGGTTGCGTGGTTTGGGCAAAGCGATCGGGAAAAATTTGATAGAAAACCGCATGTTTGACCCAATCGGGCGTTTGGATGTCCATAGTCATTAATGATGGCCAGTTGAATTCTCAAGGACGGTGCTCAGTATTTCCAACAACTCTATTGGGGGGCGCCAACGATATTGACTCAACTTGATTTTGCCGACGGGGCTAAATTCAATGCCCTCGTCTTCTAACAATGCTCGCTGCAAGTGATCGGCTCCCTGCCGCACGGTTGAGTAGGAAACTTCCCCTTTAGCGTTAATGACTCGATGCCAGGGGATGTCGTCGTGCTTCATATCGACTCGATAAAGGGCATAGCCCACAAGTCTGGCTTTACCCGACAGCCCAGCTAATTCCGCCACTTGCCCATAAGTGGCGATTTGGCCATAGGGGATTTGGCGAACAATGGCGTAAATGCGATCGTAGGTTAACACTTGGGGAATTTAGCTCCGTAGCAGCCCAGTTGAAATATAGCGGGTTTCATGAATATGGACTATACCCTGCACGCTCTCTTTTGACTGACGGTTTTCCAACTAGGAAGCTAGCTTTGTGTTTCCTGTGGCTACTATTTTTATTATCTTGAATTCCCCTTTTGCTCACTTTTTCTGTTCAATTTATATGGGAATTAATGGGGTATTTCGGGCATTTTAAAACAAGAGGGATGAACAGCCAACTTTTGCATCTAGAGTGGAGATAGAAATAAGAATGACCCCCTTTAAAGTGGTGCTTGAAATTATGATCGCATTTGTTGTTGGAGCCGGAATTCTCACTGTAATTAACTGGAGGACAGACCAAGCAATCTCGAATTCAAGTCAATGGTCAACTCTACAGATTGAGTTCGAATAGGTAAGCTTAACAACAATCATCATCTAAGCAGTTGAGCAAGCTTTCAATTAGCTGTGAATGGTCTGCAGCTTTATTTCATGTCTAAACTTTGATATTGATATGGCAGTCGTAGAAGCTCTAGCTTGGGGAAAATAAAAAATGATTAAGTGGTTTTTTGCCCCACCCTTATTCCTATTGTTAATGCTAATTTCTCCATGGTATTTATACCTTGAATTACTGTCTCAATGAATGAGACAAGATTATTATCTATGGTTATGTCCAACCTTGATCATCCATCCGCTTACTGGCTTAAACAACTGACCTCTATTGAAGGCAAGGTTATTTGTGGAATCAGTTTTTCTATGAAATTTAGGTTGTCTTAACAGTTTGCGAAAAACCAGTACAGTTTGCGAAAAACCAGTTTTTAATGGGAGTCGGATGAGGGGCATCAAGGTTTGTAACTATCAGCTGGGAAATTGAGGCGAGGGAGGATCTAGGCGTGAGGGGCCAGAAAACCTATTGTCTTCAAGTTGCATTAGAGTCTGTAACGAGAGTCTGTAACGTGGGAGGAGGCGTTTAGAGGGTGTCGAAACAGATGGGGCATGAGAGCATTACCAGCGATCTCGCCGCGACGGGAACTAACTCTCCTTTACGATAAATCTTGCCATCTTCTATAAACCCAACCGGGTGTTTGGTGTCGAAGATCACTTTCCACTGATGTTCCTTAAAAGTTAATGGAATGGTGAACTCCATCATCTCTGGATTGGCGTTGAAGAACAGAAGAAAACTATCATCTACAATTCTTTCACCGTAAGTATCAGGACTGAGTAACTCTTCACCATTTAAGAAAATGCCGATTGCTTTATCGGAGCCCTCATGCCATTGTTTGTCGCTAATTTCTAATCCATCCGGGTTATACCAAGCGATATCCCGCACTCCAGAACCATAAATTTCTCGACCCTGGAACCAGGATCGACGGCAGAAAACAGGGTGTAAGTGGCGAAAATGGATGAGTTTCTGGGAAAATTCCAACAGCTCAGCATTCGTTTCCCGTAGACTCCAGTCTAACCAGGAGAGTTCGCTGTCCTGACAGTAAGTGTTGTTGTTACCTTGTTGGGTGCGGCCCATTTCATCTCCGCCCAACATCATGGGAACTCCCTGAGAGAGCATCAGTGTCGCTAGAAAATTCCGCCGCTGCTGCGCTCGCAGTTGCAGGATTTCGAGATCATTCGTGTCACCTTCGACGCCGCAATTCCAAGAGCGATTGTGGCTTTCACCGTCTCGGTTTTCTTCCCCATTTGCTAAGTTGTGTTTTTGGTTGTAGCTGACCAAATCATTGATGGTGAAGCCGTCATGGGCGGTAATGAAATTGATGCTGGCGTGGGGGCGCTTACCATTGAATTCATAGAGATCTGAACTGCCTGTAATCCGAAAGGCGAATTCCCCCAGACGACAATACTCATCCCGCCAAAAATCCCGCATGGTGTCACGGTATTTCCCATTCCACTCTGACCAGAGCAAGGGAAAATTGCCCACCTGATAGCCGCCTTCGCCGACATCCCAAGGTTCGGCGATGAGTTTGGTGTTAGAGAGAATGGGATCCTGGTGAATGATATTGAAGAAGGCGGCTAAACTATCCACTTCATACAGTTCTCTGGCTAGGGCTGAGGCCAAATCGAAGCGGAAGCCGTCCACATGCATTTCCAGCACCCAATACCGTAAGCTATCCATGATCAGCTTAAGAATTTGGGGGTGCCGCACATTCAGCGAGTTGCCACACCCGGTAAAGTCCATGTAGAAGTAGGGATTGTCCTCCACCAAACGGTAGTAGGCTTCATTGTCGATGCCCCGGAAAGAAAAGGTGGGCCCCAGATGATTCCCTTCTCCAGTATGGTTGTACACCACATCCAGAATTACCTCAATGCCAGCCGCGTGGAGGGACTTGACCATCTGCTTAAATTCCCTCACCTGCTCGCCGTGAATGCCAGAGGCGCTATACCCTGAATACGGCGCAAGGTAGGCAATGGAATCGTATCCCCAATAGTTCCGCAATCCGGTATTGACTAGGTGTCCAGGATAGGCGTTGAAATGATGGACTGGCAGTAGTTCAATGGCGGTCACACCAAGGGATTTGAGGTGAGCGATCGCGGCCGGATGAGCCAACCCAGCATAAGATCCTCTAAGCTCATCTGGAATTTCAGGGTGGCGTTGAGTAAACCCCTTCACGTGGGTTTCGTAGATCACGGTTTTGTGCCAAGGCGTGCAGGGGGGGCGATCGCCCCGCCAATCAAAGGTGGGATCAATGACAATCGCTTTGGGAATAAAGTGGGCGTCATCTGCTTCACAGAAGAGTAACTCGCTGTCTTCCTCCCCTAATTCTTGCAGGGCATAGTCAAAAACTTCGGCTCCGTATTTCACGTCTCCTGCAATGGCTTTGGCGTAGGGATCAATCAGTAGCTTATTGGGATTGAAGCGGAGCCCTTCTTCTGGATTATAAGGACCGTGGACTCGAAATCCATAGCGCTGTCCGGGGCTGATCCCCGGTACATAGCCCTGCCAAATATAATTGCTGACTTCCAGTAACGGCAGTCGTGTTTCTTGATTTGCTTGATCAAATAAGCAAAGCTCGACCCCAGTTGCATTCTCGGAAAAGAGAGCAAAATTGACGCCTTCTCCATCCCAGGTAGCGCCTAACCGATGGGTTTTCCCAGGCCAGATTTTTTTTGCCATGTTACGAGACTTCCTTCAGGACCAGGGTGTATCCTTCAATATCAATTTTTTAGATCAGTCTGCTATCTCACCCAATTATGGAGCAGGCTTCACTGATTTAGACCGTAATCTTGAAATAGTTTTGGGTAAAAATTCAATCGGTGTGTTCTGAGTTGACTGAATTATCCTGCCGTGAGGGAGATCACATATTGGTTATGGAGATGATCACTCGCTGAGTTCTCTCCCAATCACCGACATCATTTACGCCAATTCTTAAGATAGTTAAACTAGTGTGGCGTAGGGAGGGATACAACGCTGATGACTCAGGTTTCTAAAAAGCCTTTAAGACCGAATCCGTTTATAGCGTATCGGGACTCTAAAACAGGCAGATGGTATGTTGTGTTAAAGCCTGTTCCTTAAACTCAGCATATCGGTTTTTTCTTAAATTTACACAAAGCGACGTCTCCGCCGACCCTATGCGAGATTTGTATCCGCCCATTAAGCCTTACCATGAAGGATCCCTCCAAGTTTCTGAACTGCATACCCTTTACTTTGAGGAATGCGGTAATCCTAGCGGCAAGCCAGTTGTTTTTCTCCATGGCGGTCCTGGCGGAGGCATTAGGCCAATATATCGACAGTTTTTCGATCCAAATCTCTGGCGGATCGTTTTGTTTGACCAGCGAGGCTGTGGTCGGAGCACGCCCCATGCTGAGCTGTCGCAAAATACCACCTGGGATTTGGTGAGTGATATTGAACAGCTGCGATCGCATCTGGGTATTGACCAATGGGTCGTATTTGGGGGCAGTTGGGGCAGCACCCTGGCCCTGGCTTACAGTCAAAACCACCCTACGCGCTGCCAAGGCCTCATCCTACGAGGCATTTTTATGCTTCGCCAGCAAGAAATTGACTGGTTTTATCAGCAGGGAGCGAGCTATCTCTTTCCCGATGCTTGGCAAGCCTATCTTGCTCCTATTCCGTTAGAAGAACGACACGAGCTTGTCGCCGCCTACTACAAGCGGCTAACCAGTTCAGACATTGCCATCCGCCAAACAGCAGCCCGCGCTTGGTCAGTATGGGAAGGGAGCGCCAGCAAACTGATCCAAGACCCTAAACTAATGGAATCCTTTGGCGAAGATAATTTTTCAGCCGCTTTCGCCCGAATCGAATGTCATTACTTTATCAATAGGGGATTTTTGGATCCAGAGGATCAGTTACTCCAGAACATTGATCGGATTCGTCATATTCCAGGTGTCATAGTCCAGGGTCGCTACGATGTTGTTTGCCCGATGATATCTGCCTGGGAACTCCATCAAGCCTGGCCGGAATCAGAACTGATTGTGATTCCGGACGCTGGACATTCTGCTACAGAAGTCGGCATCGCCGATGCTTTAGTTAATGCAACGGATCGGTTTGCGAATATTTAACCCCCGCAATTATTGTGAATTCAATTATTTTGAATAAATGGGGTGCGCTAGGCCAAAACGGTGAACTGCGCGACGCTTCATATTGTCTAGTATGGCCTGCAGGTCTTTGAGAGAAAAGGGTTTGCTGATATAGTCATCCATGCCGATGGCTAAGCAGGCTTGTTTATCTTCTGGCATGGCGTTAGCGGTCATCGCAATAATCCAAGGCCGTTGTTCCCCCCAGTGGTCAATAATTTTCTGAGTCGCCTCCAGGCCATCCATAACGGGCATTTGCACGTCCATTAAAATGACGTCATATGCTTGTCGCTCTAGCGATTCCAACACTTCCAATCCATTTTCTACAGCATCGCCAGAATACCCAAATTTTGCTAAAAGCTTCAGGGCGATTTTACGATTCACTACGTTATCTTCAGCCACCAAAATTCTTAAAGGACACTTCTCAGCAAGATTAACTTCTACATTGGAATATCGACTGCGCACCCTTCTTTCTGATGATTTCCAGTCTTTAATGGAAGCCGCGATCAAGGCGTCATACAAGGCGGATTGTTTGACAGGCTTCGTCAGATAGCGAATAAACAGGTCGTTGACATTTTCCGGTTTATTCGCGGAACTCAGCATGATCAGCGGGAGTTCGCGCTTAGATCTCAGCTTAGAAATTTCTTTGGCGAGTTGCACTCCATCCATTTCTGGCATTTGCATATCGATAATTGCCAGATCAAAGGCGTCTCCTCGGACGATTCGATTCAACGCCTGTTGGCCAGAAGAGGTTAAATGCGGTTTCATGCCCCAGCTTTTACACTGCTGCTCGAGGACTCTTCGATTGGTGGCGTTATCATCGACAATTAATATATGCCGATCGTTGAGTTCTGCAATTTGATTATTCAGATATCGCCTGGGTTGTGTTGCGGCAACCGTCGTCCTGATGGTGAAGAAAAACGTTGATCCCCTTCCTTCTTCACTCGTGACCCATATGCGTCCACCCATCAATTCCGAAAGTCGTTTGCAGATGGCCAGTCCTAACCCTGTACCGCCATACTTTCGTGTGGTGGAGGCGTCAACCTGAGAAAAGTTTTTAAATAATTTTGATAAATTCTCTTTTGAAATACCAATTCCTGTGTCTTGAACGGAAAACTTTAGCTCAACAATTTCGCCAAGCATAGAGTTAATTTCGACGGAAACAAAAATTTCTCCCGACGTCGTAAACTTTACGGCATTCCCAATCAAATTAACTAAAACTTGTTTCAGTCGAGTAATGTCACCGTTGATGAAAGCGGGGACATTATTATGAATTAAATAGAGCAGGTCTAGGCTTTTTTCTGAGGCGTTAACGGCTAAAACATCTAAAGCATCTTCGATGCAAGATCTCAGTTCGAATGTTCGAAATTCCAGCATCATACTGCCGGATTCGATCTTGGAAAAGTCTAAAATATCATTAATGGTGGCGGATAAAATTTCACCGCTACTCAGAATGGTATTGACATAATCATATTGTTCTTTCGTCAGTTCTGTTTCGAGCAGTAGGCTGGTCATGCCAATGACCCCATTCATAGGGGTGCGAATTTCATGACTCATATTCGCCAAGAATTGCGATTTTGCTTGATTGGCTATCTCCGCATTTTCACGCTCTTGGTTGATGGTGGCAATATGAGATTTGATTTGTTCTGACATAGCTAGAAATGCTTTAGATAACATTCCAACTTCATCAGAACTAGTGGGCAATTGATCCGCTTGGGAAAAATCGCCGACTGCAAACTCATGCATTCTGGACGACAGTTTGCGCAGTTGGTGAGATAATGTTTGGGCGCTACGAATTTGGAATAGGGTGAAAATTGTAAGGATGATGAAGCCGCTGCTAAAGATGATTATTGTATAAACGATAGAGGTTCTTTTCTGGCGAAATAGATCCTCAGAGACAAAGTCTAGTAATTCATTGATGTGTTGGTCACACTTGTCGATCCAAGGGGCGATTCGATCGTAACGAAGTTTATTTTGAGCAAGAACCAGTTCAAGTTCA
>JASJDH010000066.1 GCA_030065175.1 Leptolyngbyaceae cyanobacterium MO_188.B28
CAGATTACAATCAGCTGATTGTAATCTGCGGCCAAGGTTTGGAATAAACGTTGGCGCATGGGTTCGCCTTGGGGCGTCATCAAGATAACTTCGCGCCGAGATAGTGTTGGCAGGGATTCGACGGCGGCGAAGATCGGTTCTGGTTTCATCAACATTCCCACCCCCCCGCCGTAGGGTTCATCGTCTACTTTGTGGTGCTTATCAGTGGTAAAGTCTCTGGGGTTAGTGATCACGACCTCTGCGATGTTTCGAGCTAAGGCTTTGCCCAGCAGTCCTGATTGGAGGGGGGAGGTGAAAAAATCGGGAAACAGGCTGATGATATCGAAACGAAGCGGTGCTTGAGGGGTTATCTCTTCCTCTTTAGGTACGGAGTTTGATGCGGCGATAGTCATTAGGCGATGAGCGACAGGGAAATCTCAGAGGGTCAGAAAAACAGGCTTAAGATAGCGCTCGAGGAAAAGACTGTGCAGAGGACAAATCTAGTCAGATTGGCAAGTCTAATGAGACACTAATGTGACGAGAATAGCTTCTTGGGCTGAATCTTTAACCTACAGTAGTTGACCAAGGGGATTGATTCAATCCATGTCTAAGTCCGTCAGAGTGCAGCTATAGAAGCCTTGGATAAATCTGTCGGCGTAACTTTCCACTCATCAGTGCTGCAAATCTGTTCATACCGTGGAAAGATGTGAAAGTAATTTTGGTCTACATATTTATTTTGGTCTACATATTTACGGTTATTAGAGTCAAGCATGCTTCCCCCGACTAAAACTGCCGTCATGGTTATTGGCGGCGCCGAAGATAAAATTCATGGTCGAGAAATTCTCCAGACCTTTTTTGAACGGTCCGGCGGAAGGGATGCACGTATTTCCATCATTCCCTGCGCCTCTCGCGAACCGTCTGCGATCGCAGCACGCTATCAGCGAATCTTTGAGGATATGGGCGCCAAGGCTATTCAGGTGATGGATATCCGGAGTCGGGAACAGGGCGAAGATCCGATTTGGAAGGTTTACCTGGAAGACTGCACTGGGGTATTTATGACGGGCGGAGATCAGGTGCGGCTGTGTGGATTATTGGCCGATACCCCCTTAATCGATCAAATTCGGCTCCGGGCCCAGCTAGGGGAAATTACCCTGGCGGGCACCAGCGCTGGGGCCGCCGTTATGGGCCACTATATGATTGCTGGCGGCGGCAGCGGCGAGCCCCCCAACCGGGCTCTGGTGGATATGGCCACAGGCTTGGGGATTATGCCAAGCTTGGTGGTCGATCAGCACTTCCACAACCGCAATCGAATGGCTCGATTGATTAGCGCGATCGCGATGCAGCCCGATCGATTAGGTATCGGCATCGATGAAGACACCTGTACCCTATTTGAAGAAGATACTCAGTTTCGCGTCATTGGCAAGGGAACCGTCACTGTCGTCGATCCCAGCGGCATTACCCACACCAATCAGCCTTACGTAGAAGCCACTGAACCCATTGGCATCCATGGCTTAAGGGTGCATGTCTTGATTCATGGAGACGGCTATGATCTAAAAAGCAACCGCGTCCTTTCTCCAACGTAACCATTCAGATTTTTTCTGATTTGGTCTTAATCAAAGGATTTCTTGGCGTATTACGCTGTAAGTGCAGCCACTGAAGACGTGTTTTTGCGTTTTTCCACCTTCTTTCCCATTCTCTCTTCAATATTCGGTTTACCCTTTAACTAAACTTAATTAAACTAAGTTACGGTGTTCCCCATTAAATTCACCCAATAAAACTGTTCTACATGAGCAGTGGCTGATCCCTTTAAAAGTCTAGGGTCAATAAATTGACCTCACTTTATTCCCCTTTTTCCGCCAAAAGCCCATTATGAGAATCTTAAAGACCCTGACACTGCGTGGTCCCAATTACTGGAGCATTCGGCATCAAAAGCTAATTGTCTTACGCCTGGATTTGGAAGAGCTAGCGGAGACGCCCTCTAATGAAATTCCTGGTTTCTATCAGGGGCTTTTAGACTCTTTGCCGTCTCTGATTGAGCATCACTGTTCCCCAGGTTGTCGGGGGGGCTTCCTCAGCCGTGTGCGGGAAGGCACCTACATGGGGCATATCGTGGAACATGTGGCTCTCGAATTGCAAACCTTAGCGGGAATATCAGTGGGGTTTGGCCGAACTCGAGAAACCTCAACTGCTGGAATTTATCATGTAGTTTTCCAGTACCTGGATGAGCAAGCGGGGCGATATGCGGGGCGAGCCGCCGTGCGATTATGCAGCAACATTGCAGAGACGGGTCACTATCCCCCTGAGGAGCTTGAGAAAGATCTTGAGGATTTGCGAAAGCTGTGGGCGGAGGCGGCTCTAGGGCCTAGCACTGAGACAATCGTGCGGGAAGCCGAGAGTCGAGGCATCCCCTGGCAGCCCCTCCGGACTCGCGCCATGATTCAGCTGGGCCAGGGAGTTTACCAAAAACGGATCCAGGCCACCCTAAGCAGCCAAACTGGCATTCTAGGGGTTGAATTAGCTTGCGACAAAGAGGGCACCAAGCAGATATTACAGGATGCGGGAGTTCCTGTACCGCGAGGCGTTGTGATTGCCTATCTAGATGAACTTAAAGACGCCATCGCGGATGTGGGCGGTTTTCCCATTGTGGTCAAACCTTTAGATGGCAATCATGGTCGCGGTATTACCCTGGATATTGACTCTTGGGATCAGGCGGAAGCGGCTTATGAAATTGCCCGAGAAATATCCAAGGGCGTCATCGTTGAAAGATTCTATCGGGGCCGGGATCACCGAATTTTAGTCATCAACGGCAAGGTGGCGGCAGTTGCAGAGCGGGTTCCAGCCCATGTCATCGGTGACGGCTCCTCCACCATTGAAGCCTTGATCGAACAGACCAACTGGGATCCTAGGCGGGGAGTGGGCCATGACAATATCCTCACCCGCATAGAAATCAACCGCGATACCTGGCAATTATTGGAGCGCAAAGGTTATACCCTTGATACCGTTTTACCTAAAGGGGAAATTTGTTACTTACGGGCGACGGCGAATCTGAGTACGGGGGGGATCGCCATTGATCGCACCGATGTTATCCATCCCAAAAATGTTTGGTTGGCCCAACGGGTGGCCAAAATTATCGGCTTAGATATCGCGGGCATTGACGTGGTCACCTCTGATATTTCGCAGCCCTTGCGGGAGGTTGACGGAGTGGTGGTCGAGGTGAATGCGGCGCCAGGTTTCCGGATGCATTTTTCCCCCAGTGAAGGGATTCCGCGTAATGTGGCGGAGCCGTTGATCAATATGTTGTTTCCACCCGGTAGCCCAACCCGCGTTCCCATCATTGCAATCACCGGCACCAATGGAAAAACCACCACCACTCGTCTGACCGCCCATATCTTTAAGCAGACCGAGAAGATGGTCGGATACACCACCACCGACGGTATTTACATTGGGGATTATCTGGTAGAACCGGGAGACACCACCGGTCCCCAGAGCGCCCAGGTGATTTTGCAGGATCCTACTGTGGAGTTAGCGGTGCTGGAGACGGCTAGGGGCGGTATTTTGCGCGCCGGACTGGCCTTCGATAGCTGCGATGTCGGGGTTGTGTTGAATGTCGCGGCTGACCATTTAGGAATTGGCGATATCGACACCGTCGAAGACATGGCTCACCTTAAGAGCGTTGTGGTAGAGTCCGCCCGACCCAATGGCTACGCCATTCTCAACGCCGATGATCCGCTGGTGGCGGCCATGGCTAAACGGGTTAAGGCCCAAATTGCTTATTTCTCCATGGATCCAGAGAATGCCTTGCTCAAAACCCATACTCAACAGGGGGGACTGGCGGCGGTTTACGAAAACGGCTACCTATCCATTCTGAAGGGAGATTGGGTATTGCGGATTGAACCGGCGGTGAATGTGCCCTTGACCATGATGGGGCGGGCTCCCTTTATGATCGCGAATGCGCTGGCGGCAAGTCTGGCGGCGTTTGCCCAGGGGGTTAGCATTGAAGACATTCGGGCGGCGCTTCTGAGTTTCCAAGCGTCCGTCGATCAAACCCCTGGACGCATGAATCTATTCAATCTGGGCGAGTACCACGCGTTGGTGGATTACGCCCATAATCCCGCCAGTTACGAGGCGTTAGCGGGCTTTGTGAATAATTGGCCGGGTAAACGCATTGGCGTGGTGGGAGGACCGGGCGATCGCAGAGATGAAGACTTTGTCACGCTGGGTCAACTCTCCGCCCAGATGTTTGATCAGATTTTTGTCAAGGAGGATGACGATACCCGTGGGAGACCTCGGGGTGAAGCCGCTGACTTGATCCTCAAAGGGATTGAACAGGCTGATTCCGAGCGCCCTTATAAACTCATTTTGGATGAAACAGAGGCCGTCAATACCGCTTTGGATAAGGCAGAGGCGGGTAGCTTGGTGGTGATTTTGCCTGAGAGCGTAAGCCGCGCCATCCAACTCATTAAGTCCCGCAATCCCTTACCCTTGGTTCAATCTCACCCCAGTCAGGGTTCTGGAAACGGGATGACGGAGCAAGCGGCCACAATTCCCACCGAAACGGTTTCTGAGCAGGTCCACCCTAATCCGGTCGTTTCCGCTTAGATTGTCTTTGCATCTTCCCTCGATCCTAGGCTCTGCCTGGGATCGTTCAATAGGAGGCTCTGCCTCCAGGGGATAGGCGTCTGTGGAGGCAGAGCCCCACAGCAGGTTCCACAGGCAGAGCCTGGGAACCAGGGCGAGGGCAGTTTCTTTCCCAAATCATTTGCTAATCATCTGAGGTTTGCGCCAGTCAACCCCTCAGGGCTCCACAGAATGGCGAGCTAAATTTGGCGTGCGGCCAAACAATCCAGTCATTAGCCGCAACATCAGACGCTTGATGGGGAGGGCAACCTGCAAAATATGAATCCCCAATCGACGCACAATGACCAGGGGTAAAAATGTGTTGGAGAAGCAGCGGTTGAGAAAATCGGTGAACCCCAACACCAGCCAATTTTCTCGGCGACGCCAGCGTTCGTAGCGTTTTAGCGCCCGCAGATCGCCAATGTCTTCCCCTCGCGCAAAGCTTGCTTGTAACACTTGGGACAGGGCGGCGGCGTCTCGAATCCCCATGTTGAGTCCTTGTCCGCCAACGGGATGACAGCAATGGGCGGCGTCTCCCATCAAAGCCAATCGGGGTTGAACATAGCAGTTACTCTGCATTAACTGTACTTTGAACAGCCGGGGTTCACCCACCAGGGTCAACGCCCCCATTTGAGCCCCGTAGTTATGGCTTAACTGCGCTAAAAACTCCTCCCTTGGTAGGGCGAGAATCGCTTCCGCTTTTGCATGGGGAACAGTCCAGACAATCTGACACCGATTGCCGGGGAGGGGCAGAATAGCGAAGGGGCCATCTGGCCAGAAGCGCTCGTAGGCGGTGTCTAGGTGAGACTTTTCGGGCTTTAAGACGGCGGTAATGCAGGATTGCCAGTATTTCCAACCCATCGAGCCAATTCCAGCCTGTTGCCGAATGCGAGACCTGGCGCCATCCGCCGCCACCATTAGCTGAGCCCGCAATGTCCGCTCTTGTCCCGCCATCTGAACCTTCAATTGGACAGCTTGCGGCTGATAGTCCACCTCGATCAGTTGGGCCGGACACAGATAACTTACTGACTTGCACTGACGCACACAATTTTGCAGGGCTGTGATCAAGACCCCATGCTCAGCGCCGTAATAAACCGCCTTGGTTTTCAGATCTTCTGGCCGAAAGACCACCTCCTTAGGATAGTCTGCATCGGACAGGCGCACTCGCTGGAAGTGGGTGATATGGGGCGAAATTTGAGGCCATACTCCGATGCCTTCAAAAATCCGGCCGGATAACAGGGACATGGCGTAAGCCTGACGACGCGCGGCGGTTTGTTCTGGAGATTGGGCTTCGATCAGCGCCACGCGTAGACCGGAATCTTTGAGGGCGCAGGCCAGGGTCAGTCCAACGATGCCGCCGCCAACGATCGCCAAGTCAAAATCAAGCCCTTGCGATCGCTCTAATTGGGTTTGGTTTAATGGCGACTTCTTCTCTTGAGGGGCGATCTCTGGCAGTTGATCAAGCGTCATAGCAGATAATTTGAAGGAATCCTTTGGGCCTTTCTCAAGGCTAGGGAAAGTAATATTACTTAATCTTTCTCCATTCTAAGGCTTTCCTGGAGGTCTTTCTATGACTCCGCTCATCACACCATACTTAGGGACATTAACTCGTCCGACATCTCAAAGTTAGCGGTGACGGACTGAACATCATCCAGATCTTCTAGGGCGTCCATCATTTTGAGCAGTGATCGCGCCTGATTAGAATCGGCGACATCAATGGTGTTGTTTGGAACCCAGCGCAATTCGACCTGGCTCACGGTGTACTGCTGTGATTTCAGAGCCGTGCTTAAGGCTTCCAACTCAGAGGGGGCGGAAAATACCTCAGCCCCCTCAGTGTCTTCATCGATTTCGATCAACTCGTAAGCATCTGCGCCTCCTTCTAGGGAGGCTTCCAGCAGATTATCTTCGTCGATGGGGCCGACCACAGTGACAACGCCCTTATGCTCAAACATCCAACTGACGCATCCCGTTTCGCCGAGGTTACCGCCATTTTTACTAAACGCCGACCGCAGATCAGCCGCGGTGCGATTGCGATTATCCGTAAGGGCCTCAATTAACACCGCAACGCCGCCAGGACCATACCCTTCGTAACGAATGGCCTCCAATGTATTGGCGTCGCCCCCTAACTGACCAGAGCCTTTTGCGATCGCCCGTTCAATATTTTCATTGGGAATGCCCGCCGCCTTAGCCTTTTCAATCGCCGTCCGCAGTTGAAAATTGCCATTGGGATCCGGCACCCCCGACCGCGCAGCTACAATAATTTCCCGCGAGACTTTGGCGAAGACCTTACCCTTAACCGCGTCTACCCGCGCTTTCTGACGTTTAATATTGGCCCACTTACTGTGACCTGCCATACCCTATTTGATTAATCTCAGCAGCTCAATTGTAATAATTTTTGTGGATTGTAATCTTTTTTAAAATTTGCGCTTTCATGGAGAGCTTAGAAATTTTCGGCAATCACATCTCTCCAAATACCCTAAGTACAGCCTCGCAGAAATACCCCAGCAGTTCAAATAGTTTGATAAGCCTATTACTACCGAAACTCGGGGCTTTCGAGAATTTTCTCTCATTAGAGAATCAACCCTACCCCTGCTCCCCATCTTCCCAATCTCCCCCATCTTCCTCCATCTCCCCTCAAAGTCCAGCGGCGCAAATAGCGGAGCCGATAAGGCCCACTTGAGGGTTCAGCACCACCCGAACTGGGGTTTTTTCCAATAGCGGATTCATGCGGCCCTTGTGGTTAAAGGCGCTGAGGAAACGGCCCGCTTTCATTAGCGCCAGGTTCTTTGCCGCGATTCCCCCCGCTACATACAGTCCGCCGTAGGGTAAGAGTTTCAGGGCAAGGTTACCGGCTTCCGCGCCATAGGCTTCGATGAAGAGGTCCATGGTTTTTTCGGAAAGGGGGTCTCGCTTTTCCAACGCCGCTAGAGAAATGGCGGCGGCGGGATCGGCTGTTTTAGCGGGTAGTCCTGTTTGACGCTCCCAGGCGGCGACCACATCGGCCACCTCAGGCGACTCGGCGGCAAATTGGCGATCGCGCAAAAATTGATAGATTGCCACAATGCCTTGTCCCGATACCACTCGCTCCACTGAAATGCGGGTAATGCCGTACTTATCCAATAAATATTTCAACAATTGAAATTCCAGTTCTGAGCGCGGCGCAAAATCAGTATGGCCGCCTTCAGAGGGGTAAACCCTGTAGTTCTCCGCCTGATGCACCAGAAATCCCTGCCCCAACCCCGTGCCAGCGCCAATGACTGCAATGGGGGCATCGGGTTGGGGAATTCCCGACTGCAGCTCGCAAAGATCCTCCGGCTGGAGCCCCAAAACACCATACCCAATCGCTTCGAAATCATTGATCAGCTGTACGCGCTGTACCCCTAACTCCGACTGCAGCCGTTCGCCACTCAGCGACCACGCCAGATTAGTGAGCTGGGAGGTATTGTTGACCACAGGACCCGCAATGGCGAAACACGCCTTTTCAGGTTGCACCGTCATTTCTAATTTAGCCGCCGCCTCTTCCAGAAATTCCCGCACCATTGGAATCAGATCGGGAAACTGTTGACTTGGGTACTTAACCTCATGGAGAGTTTGTAATTCAACCCCTGCGGCTGTTTTCCCAGACGCCTCGCCTCTGTCTGCGTCTACCAGTCTAAGGATCGTCTTCGTCCCGCCAATATCGCCCGCCAGCAATTGTGTCATAAGTAAATCCCGCTATCCCGCCGAGGTCTGCAATACCCGATTTAACTTACCGCTGCGATAGCCTTCCAAATCCAGAGTGACATAGGTAAACCCGAAGTCCTGGAAGGCTTGAACGAGGGTGGGGAGGTCCGTCGTTAGCACAAATTCTTTAATGTCTTCGGGGAGCAGTTCGATGCGGGCGGTATCTCCGTCAGAGCGGACGCGGAGATTTTTAAGGCCTAACTGCCGCAGGTAGCGCTCGCCTCGCCCCACGCGCTGAAGTTTTTCGACGGTGATTTCTTCTCCATAGGGGAAGCGGGAGCTGAGGCAGGGTTGGGCGGGCTTATCCCACCAGGGTAAGCCTAATTCTTTGGCCAGTTGGCGCACCTCTAACTTGGAGAGGCCGACTTCAGCCAGCGGCGATCGCACCCCGCGCTCTTTGGCGGCCTGAATCCCCGGTCGATAGTCTTGCAAGTCGTCTGCATTGACGCCGTCCACCACATAGGGATACCCCATCTGTTGAGCTAAGGGCTTTAGGGTGTCGTGCAGTTCACTTTTGCAAAAATAGCAGCGGTTCACCGGATTTGAAGCGTAGTTGGGATTGTCTAATTCATGGGTCTTGACCACCTGATGACGAAAACCGATCTCCACCGCCTGCACCCGGGCCTCTTCTAAATCTTCGGGCATCAGAGAAGGGGAGTCTGCGGTCACGGCTAGGGCGCGATCGCCCAGCACGTCATAAGCGATTTTAGCGGTTAAGGTGCTGTCAATCCCACCGGAATAGGCAATTAACGCCCGATCCATTTCCGCAAAAATCGCTCGAAGCTGCTGTGATTTTTCGGCCAACATAGTTTTCAGATGGATGGGTAGATGGTGGATGTTCCGATTATCCATTTACCCTAGCTAACTTTGAGGCTATCGGGTAGTCCCAGTTAAGGCAGGGGAGTCAGGAGGAGCAGAGAGGGCAGGGGGGGCAGGGGGAGCAGGGGAGGGAAGAAGGTGTAGAGACGTGACATGTCACGTCTCTAGGATAGGAGGGATGGGATGAGGGAGGAGATAGGGAGGAAGGCGATCAAATCCAAAATCTAAAATCTAAAATCCAAAATCTAAAAGTCTGCAAAATTCACAGAGATATTTCAATTATTGAGGCTAACCCCCAATCCATTACAAAGTTCCTGGGCCAGCCATTTGAATTCTGTAACCGTCAGACCCAATTGCTGTCGGTTCAAGCGATAGCGATCGAAATAGTGAGATCCACAAATCCTTAGGGTATTTGCGTCTTTTCCCTGTACCGAAATATCAATCTTCTCCCTATTAACTTTGAATAAAACCTGTTGGCGCCTCAATAAAATTATCGACTTTTGATAGATTGTCAAGTCATGATCAGTAAGGTGAAAATGAAGCTGACGCAGTAGGTTATTACTTGCCGGCGTTTGAGAGCGAATGATAGCGATGAATCCGGCGATAGCGGCGACGAACGGCGTAACAGTGATGCCTAGTATTGCTCCCCACCCCCCTGTTAGGAATGCTAGAATCCCGACAGGCGCCCATAGGAGCACCCAGGTAATCGAGGATGCAATACAAAAGATTAATCCGATAACTGATAGATCAAACCAAGAGCTGACTTGTTCAGGCTGAAAGCCCTTGGGCGGCACAACAATTTCCAGCCTATCTTCCCGTTGACTGACCAGGATGCGACTGTGGCTAAGCTGACTTCTCGGTAAACTGCTTAAACTACCTGTGTTCTGCAGCCTTCTTAATCCTTCGAGCGCCTCTATGGCCGAAGCTGGGCGTTGGGTGATTTCTGGGGTTGTTAGCCAACGCAGCCACTGACGCAGTGGGCGACTGATATGGGTGGTTTTGGCCTCAAACTGAATACGGAAACTTTGTTGGGGTAAATCTGCTGGATGGAGTCCTGTAACAAGATAGATTAGGGTAGCGCCTAGGCTATAAAGATCTGACGCCGGTTCCGCCCGCCCGCCAAACTGTTCTGGGGGCATGTAACCATAGGTGCCGACAATGGTTAAGGTGCCAGTGGGTTGAAAGAAGGGGGCTTGCACTGAGCCAAAGTCCACCAGGTAAACCTGGCCCTGGCTGTGGGCGCTGCGATCTGTGAGCAAAATATTGCTAGGTTTCAGGTCGCGGTGGATGATCGGCGGCGTTTGACTATGGAGGTACTGCAAAATGACCAACAATTGTCGAGCAATGTCGATGACAGCAGCTTCGTTAAAGGTGCGGCCTGATTTTAGGTGTTCTTGTAGAGATTTCCCTTCTACATAACTTTGCACCAAGGCATAGCCCTTAGCCTTAGGCGAGTCAATCTCAAAATAGTCCAAATAGTTGGGAATGCCGGGATGGTCCAGGGATTTCAGCACTTCTGCTTCCCGCTCAAATAATTTCAGATTATTCCATTCAAAGTCGGGGCCAAAGGTCAGCAATTTAATGACAACCGGTCGGTGCTCCTGCTGAGCATCCGCCAATAATGTTCGTCGGCCAACGGCTTTGCCGAGTTCCCGGCGGATTTTGTAACGATAGGCAGGTCGAACTGTCATCTAACACATCCCTCAAAAGTCAATCAGAAAGTCAGCGCCTTGCTTTGCAAAGCCCAACCGCTGATATAGGTCATGAACCTTGGGGCTAGAAGTCCGACTCGGCGTAATGAGTTTATTGCAATTCATTTCTTTGGCGAACTTAATCACCAGTTTGACCATTTCGAACCAGCCCTTCTCCCTCGATAGGCTGCATCTAAGTATCTGTGCAGTGAAATTTACAGTCTGGGTGACTGTATTCAGGTGGTTTCAGCTGATTTTCTCTGCAATTAATTCTGCCTACCTACTTATATAGAACCCATTTGAGATCTTTTTTTGACATGTAAAGGGTTCGGGAAAGTCGGTTTAACCAACCTTGCAACTATTTTGCTTCAGGAGGCTGGTTAATCATGGCCAATTACTGTGAGAATCCTAAAGTGAAAGGCTTACGGAGATAATTCAAATATTGAGGCTAACCCCCAATCCATCACTGAGTTCCTGGGCCAACCATTTGAATTCTGTTGTTGTCAGACCCAATTTCCGTCGGTCTAGGCGATAGAGACTGTAATTTCGAGAGCTACAAATTCTAAGGATATTTTGGTCTCTTCCCAATGCCAAAAAATCAATCTTCCCTCGCTTAACTTTGAATAACACCCGGCGGAGCTTGATTAAAACCGTCGGCTCTCGATAGATAATTAGCTCATGGTCATCAAGGCGAAAGTGAAGCTGACGTAGAAGGTGATTGCTTGCTGGCGTTGGCAATAGTGTGATGGCGATTAATCCTGCCGCTACACTAATAGCGCTAGAAACTAACCACACGACAGGCATGCCTATAAAGAACAATGAGAAAATAGCTCCTAGCACTGTAAAAGGAATCCAGATAATCGACCCTGTTATCGAAGAGGCGAAACTGAAGATGATTCCCAGCACTAACAGATCGAACCAAGATTTGCCTTCTTTAGGCTGAAAGCCTTTGGGGGGCACAACGATTTCCAACTGACCTTCCCGCTGACTAACCATGATGCGGTTGTGGCTAAGCTGACCGCTCGGCAGAATGCTCAAACTTCCTGTTTCCTGTAGTCGACTTAATCCCTCAAGGGCTTCTGTGGCTGAGGCGGGTCGCTTGGCGATTTCTGGGGTAATTAGCCAGCGCAGCCACTGACGTAGCGGGTGGCTAATGTGGGTGGCTTTGTCTTCAAACCGAATGCGGAGATTTTGCTGGGGGAGATCCGCTGGGTGGAGGCCCGTTACCAGATAGATTAAGGTGGCTCCCAGGCTGTAGAGATCGGATGCCGGTTCTGCTCGCCCGCCAAATTGCTCGGGGGGCATGTAGCCGTAGGTGCCAACAATGGTCAGGGTGCCGGTGGGTTGAAAGAAGGGGGCTTGCACTGAGCCAAAGTCCACCAGGTAAAGCTGTCCCTGGCTGTGGGCGCTGCGATCGCTGAGCAAAATATTGCTAGGTTTCAGGTCGCGGTGAATGATTGGCGGTGTTTGGCTATGGAGGTACTGCAAGATGGCCAATAACTGTTGGGCAATGTCGATGACGGCGACTTCGTTAAAGGTGCGGCCTGCTTGTAACTGGTCTTGTAAAGATTTCCCTTCCACATAACTTTGCACCAGGGCATAGCCTTTAGCCTGGGGCGAATCAATTTCAAAATAGTCCAAATAGCTGGGAATGCCAGGATGATCCAGGGATTTCAGCACTTCCCCTTCCCGCTCGAATAGTTTCAGATTGGCCCATTCAAAGTCAGCGCCAAAGGTCAGCAATTTAATCACAACCGGCCGTTGTTCCTGCAAGTCATCCGCCAACAACGTTCGTCGACCAACGGCTTTGCCGAGTTCCTGGCGGATTTGGTAGCGATCGCGCAACCGCTTCCCGACCCAATCTGAGGTAGACCGCTCTGTCATTCAAGTACATCCCTCAAAAGTCAATCCAAAACTCAACGCCGTGCTGGGTAAAGCCCAATCGCTGATACAGGCCATGAATTTTGGGTCTTGACGTCCGACTCGTCGCAATGAGTTTATAGCAATTCGCTTCTTTGGCTAACTTAATCACCAGTTTAACCAGTTCCGAATCAACCCCTCTCCCAAGATATTAGCCAACAAGCCAATTAATCAATCAATATCAGAGGAACATCCAATCCATAACTGAGTTCCTGGGCCAGCCATTTGAATTCTGTCAATGTTAGGCTTAATCTTTGACGGTTTAAGCAGTAGCGATAGCTAAGCCCACAAATTTCTAGGGTCTTTTTGTCTCTCCCCAAGGCTAAGCGTTCGATCTCTTTCCGCTTAGCCTTGAATAAAACCTGTCGAAGTTGCAATAGAATCATTGTTTCTCTATAAACGCTCAGGTCATGGTCATTAAGGCGTATATGAAGATGACCCAGCAAATCATTGCTTGCATATGTTGGTAGAAGTGCAACGGCCATGAGACCAGCAATAATGCTAGCAAAGCTAATAACTAATCCTATGCCAGGAATAAGCCCGCCCAGCACAAACCTTACACACTCCCTCATGATGAATCCTACAATAGAGGAGACAAGACTGAAATGCACTATAATCCTCAAGAGATTAAGCCAAGATTTAACTTGTTGAGGTCGAAAGCCCTTGGATGGCAAGACTATATCTAGCGTGCACTCCTGCCGGTTGACTAGCAGTCGACTTGAATTAGGATGATCACCAATTAAATTTTTTAAGGATCCAGTGTTCACAAGTGTTGTTAATCCTTCAAGGGCCTCTGTGGCTGAGGCGGGTCGCTTGGCGATTTCTGGGGTGATTAGCCAGCGCAGCCATTGGCGTAGTGGGTGGCTGATGTGGGCAGCTTTGTCTTCAAACCGAATGTGGAGATTTTGCTGGGGGAGATCCGCTGGATGGAGTCCCGTCACCAGATAGATTAGGGTGGCCCCAAGACTATAGAGATCAGACGCTGGTTCCGCCCGCCCGCCGAATTGTTCTGGGGGCATATAGCCATAGGTGCCCACAATAGTCAGGGTGCTGGTTGGCTGCAAGAAGGGGGCTTGTACTGAGCCAAAGTCCACCAGGTAAAGCTGTCCCTGGCTGTGGGCGCTGCAATCGCTCAATAAAATATTGCTGGGCTTTAGGTCACGGTGAATAATCGGCGGTGTTTGGCTATGGAGGTACTGCAAAATGGCCAACAACTGTTGGGCAATGTCGATGACGGCGACTTCGTTAAAGGTGCGGCCTGATTGTAATTGGTCTTGTAGAGATTTCCCTTCCACATAACTTTGCACCAGGGCATAGCCTTTAGCTTGGGGCGCATCAATCTCAAAATAGTCCAAATAGCTGGGAATGCCGGGATGGTCCAGGGATTTCAGCACTTCCCCTTCCCGCTCGAACAATCGCAAATTGGCCCATTCAAAGTCGGAGCCAAAGGTCAGTAGCTTTATAACAACTGGACATTGCTCTTGCAAGTCATCCGCCAACAACGTTCGTCGGCCGACGGCTTTGCCGAGTTCCTGGCGGATTTGGTAGCGATCGCGCAATCGCTTCCCCACCCAATCTGAGGTAGACTGCTCCGTCATTCAAGTACACCCCTCAAAAGTTGATCCGAAACTCAAGGCCGTGCTGGGTAAAGCCCAATCGCTGATACAGGTCATGAACTTTGGGTCTAGATGTCCGACTGGTCGCAATGAGCTTATAGCAGTTCGCTTCTTTGGCTTCCTTGATCACTAGTTTAACGAGTTCTGAACCGACCCCTTTTCCTCGATGGGCTTCATCTATATGTACGTCTTCCATCAGACCAAATGGCTGATTGTGTAAATCGTTATGCATTAAGTAGAGGTAGGCTCGCCCTATTTCAACCCCATTGTTTGTGACTGAAATGCGGATACCTTTTGCTTCAACCTGTCTTTTCTCAAAGTCCACACCCTTATTTCTCCTTTTGCCCTCTTAGCTCCTAATTTCGATATTTAACCCGCTCAGTATTCAGACTTAGACAGAATCCCTAGATGTCAAGGGAATTCCCAATTCATCACTGAGTTCCTGGGTCAGCCATTTGAATTCTGTCATTGTCAAACCCAGCCGTTGGCGATTTAAGCGATAGAGACTGCGAAGCCGACAAATTGCCAGGGTATTTTGGTCTCTCCCCCATACCAACCATTTAATCTCTTCTCGCTTGGCTTTGAATAAATCCTGACGTAATCGGAATAGAAATATCGTCTCTCGATAAATTAAAAATGTCTGATCATCAAGGCGCAGATAAAAATGACTGAGTAGTTTGTTACTGATAAATTTTGGTAAATATTCTGCAACAAAAAAATACCAAACAGCGATGGATAGGATGCTAGAAATTAGCTTTTCGTAAGGGATAGATACAAACCAATCCTCTGTCAGGATAGACAATACTAATCTAGCTACCCACTCACTCATCTCAGAAATATTGGGTGCGATCCCAAAGAACACGACAATTAGCAGCAGGGCGAGCCAAGAGCTGGCTTCTTTGGACCGAAAGCCTTTGGGCGGCACGATGATATCTAATCTGCCCTCCTGTCGGTTAAACAACAGGTGACTTGGGTTAAAATGGCGACCCGTTAGATTGCTCAAGAAACCTTTGTCTTGCCTTATCAATCCTTCAAGAGCTTCGGTGGCTGAGGCGGGTCGCTTGGAAATTTCTGGGGTGATTAGCCAACGCAGCCACTGGCGTAGCGAGTGGCTGATGTGGGCGGCTTTGTCTTCAAACCGAATATGGAAATTGTGCTGAGGCAGGTCAGCTGGGTGAAGTCCTGTCACCAGATAGATTAAGGTGGCGCCAAGGCTGTAGAGATCAGATGCAGGCTCCGCCCGCCCGCCAAACTGTTCTGGGGGCATATAGCCATAGGTGCCGACAATGGTTAAGGTGCCGGTGGGATTCAGGAATGGCGCTTGTACTGAGCCGAAGTCCACCAGGTAAACCTGGACTTGACTGTGGGCGCTGCAATCGCTGAGCAAAATATTGCTGGGTTTCAGGTCGCGGTGAATGATTGGCGGTGTTTGGCTGTGGAGGTACTGCAAGATGGCCAACAACTGTTGGGCAATGTCGATGACGGCGACTTCGTTAAAGGTGCAGCCTGATTGTAATTGGTCTTGTAGAGATTTCCCTTCCACATAACTTTGCACCAGGGCATAGCCTTTAGCTTGGGGCGAATCAATCTCAAAATAGTCCAAATAGTTGGGAATGCCGGGATGGTCCAGGGATTTTAGCACTTCCCCTTCCCGCTCGAATAGTTTCAGATTGGCCCATTCAAAGTCGGTGCCAAAGGTCAGCAGTTTAATCACAACCGGACGGTGTTCCTGCAAGTCTTCCGCCAACAACGTTCGTCGGCCAACGGCTTTGCCGAGTTCCTGGCGGATTTGGTAGCGATCGCGCAACCGCTTCCCTGCCCAATCTGAGGTAGACCGCTCAGTCATTCAAGTACATCCCTCAAAAGTTAATCTTGGGCTAACTTAATCACCAGTTTAACTAGTTCTGAACCAACCCCTTTCCCGTCGCACAGAATACTTTTTGGAATAGCCGCCCCCCTTTAGAATGCCTCCCATGAAAAAACGCCATTCCCTCCCTCCAAACCGATGACCCTCACCACCGACTCCCCCATCCAAGATCAGGGCGCCCTAGCCGAAGACTATCCCCTCACCCCCGTCCCCACATCCGCCCGCAAATCCTTCCTCTCCCTCGCCCCAATCCTAGCGGGCTTCACCCTCTACTCCGGCACCCTATTCGCCGGAGGACTCATAGGCCCCTCCTTTCAATTCTGGCCTAACCTGGTCAGCCTCATCCTGGTGAGCAACCTCATCCTGGGCCTCTATGCCGCCCTGCTAGGGTTCATCGCCGCAAAAACCGGACTCACCACCGTGCTCATGGCTCGCTTTAGCTTCGGCAACGTCGGGTCTCGGTGGGTCGATTTCATCCTGGGATTTACCCAGGTGGGTTGGTACGCCTGGGGGTCGGCCTTAATGGCGCAATTGCTGAATAGCCTGGCTGGAATCCCCGAATCCTGGAACTGGCTAATTATTTTGTTCTTTACCTACGCCTTCTGCTCCACCGCCTACTTTGGCTACAAAGCAATGGATTGGCTGAGCCGGTTCGCCGTGCCCGCCATGATCGTGCTAATGGGGCTGAGCTTGTCCATCGCCGCAACCGATGTAGGCGGGTTGGCAGGATTGCAAGGCCAATCGCTGACTGACCCACTGCCCTTGAGCGCCGCCATCACCATCGTCGTGGGCACCTTTGTCTCAGGAGGCACCCAAGCCACCAACTGGAGCCGCTTCGCCAAATCTGGCAAGGTGGGCTTTATCGCCACATTAATCGCCTTCTTCCTCGGCAATGGCTTCTTGATTTTTAGCGGAGCCTTTTGCGCCAAAGTCTATGGCGAGCCCGACATCGTGAAAGTGATGGTCCAACAGGGCTTGTTGATCTGGGGGCTGATCTTGTTTTTCCTCAACATGTGGACCACCCAAGACAACACCATCTACGCCTTCTCCATCGCTGGATCCAACATGTTCCGCACCAGTAAACGTACGTTATTTGTCTTAGGCGGCGCCACCTTCGCCCTGGTGTTGGCCTGGGGCGGCATTTACGAGATGCTGGTGAACTATCTGATTTTGTTGGGCACGTTTATTCCGCCTATTGGCGGCGTCATTATGGCCGACTACTGGATCAACCGAGGCGGCCAGTTTCCAACGTTAGAGGAGACACAACCCGCTTTTAATTGGAGCGGTATCATTGCCTATGTGGCGGCGTCTGCGATCGCATACCTCACAAGCCAATCTGGCTGGGGAATTGTCCCGATTAACGGCATTGTTTCAGCTTTGGTGATTTACGTGGCGCTCATCAAGATAACGGGGGCCAGAGCTGTTTGAGTGTTTTGGGCGTAGGTTGTTGCGGAGTGGGGTTGTTGGGTTTGTTGTGGCGTCGTGAGCCTCTCCCTAAATCCCTCTCCCCGAGGGAGAAGGGTTGGGGATAAGGGCGTAAAGATCTGAAACATAGAGACAAATTATTTTTGCGTTATCCACTGCTTGCTAAACACTCAGCAAGTTCCGCGATCGCATCCCCCATGCTCAACCTTTCTAACCAATGACTCGGGATGCCCGATTCACCCCAATAGGCTCCCGCCACCTGCCCACAAATAGCGGCGGTGGTGTCGGCGTCATCACTCTTCTTGAGCCAGAATTGATCGGTAGAACGGTTGACCTTCCTGGTCTTCAAACCACTCATCCTCTCTAATGCAAGTTAAGGCGTCAGAAAGGGGTATACATAGTGCGCAATCACCCTGTATTAGCGCCTTGGCCCAGTTTTCTAGCGTGACCTGAATGGATTAATTATTTAATTTGGGAGCAATAGTTTCTTGGCCGTTTTCAATCAGCGTCAAGCTTTCTACAGTTCCGTCCGCCGTTTGGTTAAAGACAATTCGCATATCCATGATGCGAGCGAAAAACTCCGTCTCAGAAGCAGGATAAAGGGTGAAGGCAGATTGTCCTGCCCCTTGAATCTTCAGCTGGTCGGCCTCAATAGAGATGCTAACCTGAAACTCAGGCGTAACCTGATAGGCCCCCACATAACGCTCGTATATAGCCGGATCAACCGTTACTGCATCCGGAAGCGTAGGCCGTTCGTAGGGATCGCCCAATAGAATTGCCGCCAAATCTCGAGCAATCCGATCTGGATCGGCGGCCTCTACGTTGCAAAGCACCGCAATGGTCAACTTCTCGTCCGGGAAGAATATCAGCGTGGTTACAAACCCATTGATTCCGCCGCTGTGGCCGATGCGGAGATGCTCCGGCGGGGGGTTGATCACCAATCCATAGCCATAGAACCGATCGGGGCGCTTATCTAGCACCATCGGGACGAACGGAGAAGTCATGGCGGAGATCGCCTCATCACCTAATATCGTGTTGTCTCGTCCCCCCTCGTCAAACAAAAACTGATTCCATCGAGCCAGGTCTTCCACCGTCGAATACAGTCCGCCTGCTCCCTGGGGAACAGACATGTTGATATGTTCCGATCGCTGGTACCCGTCATCCGTGAGTTGATAGCCGCTGGCCAGCCCGTCAATCACTGCTAAGGGGTTTTCATAGCCGGTATTCTCCAAACCGAGTGGGTGCAGTAGATGTTGCGTTAAGTATTCGTCATAGGACTGGCCCGATACGGCTTCAATCACCTGGGTCAAGAGAATATAGCCGGAATTGCTGTAGCTAAACTTTGCGCCCGGTTCGAATTCTAGAGGAAGGTCTTTGAATCGGGCGATCAGTTCGACCAGCGTTGTCGGTAACCGCATCCATTCAAGATAATCTGGAAAGCTGGTCAGGTTGGGAATGCCCGCCGTATGGGTTAAGAGGTGGTGCAGAGAGATGCGATCGCCGTTAGGATAATCCGGCAGATAGGTTGCAACGGAAGCTTGCACATCCAGCAGCCCTCGATCTTGCAGTTGAAGAATAGCCGCAGCGGTAAACTGTTTGGTCACCGACCCCAGCCGAAACCGAGTTTGAGGTGAGTTGGCCGCCTGATGCTCCAAACTCGCCATGCCGTAGCCCTGCGTGAATACAATCTCATCAGCGTGCGCCACAATGACAGAGCCGGAGAACCACCCAAGCTCATGGTGGGCTTGAAGATAGGCGTTAATTTCAGCGGTCAAAGTAGACGGATTCCGAATAGAGAAATCCTTAGCCGTTTCATTTATCACCGGCGGCTCAAGCGGTGTGGCCGCAGCAGACTTAATCTGAATAGGGTGAGCGGGGGCGGTGGGAATTGCTATCCACCCTCCTATTGACAATAGGAGCGCAATAAAAAGCCATCTTTTGTGCAACATAATAGAGCCAACTCATTTTTGCTGGTCCCAATAGTCTGTAGAGACGATGCAATGCAACGTCTCTACAGACTATTTCAGGCTTATCCGAATAGGATTAAATCACATCCCATCCACCCATCCACCCATCCACCCATCCACTCCCTTTACTGGGACTTTATTTTGACGCAACTTCCTAAGTATTGAGTACCTTCCAGGGAGTTCGGGCCTGCGATCCATTCCCCCGGCGACCCATCGCTAGGAGAAAATCACTGGTTCCAATAAACAACTGGTAAATGATATCGACAGCGAAGTCTTCTTCCTCAATGCTATTGGAGGATAGGCGGGTTGCATTTGATTCATCAAAGACATCAAACCGGTAAACGGGGCCTGTCAAGGTTGTTCTGGTTTCATTCTGGGCTTGTCTTAGCATCCGATCGGTTGATTCAACCTTCCGAAATGAGAGAATATGCAGCGACCGTTTCGTCCCGACCCCTCGAAGGGCTCGATACATGCGCAGGGTGGCGAGAATTCTGCCGGTATACTCTCGGAAGTCGACATCTTTGGTGGCGGCGATGGAAAATCGTCCTTCCAGTGCGGCTAAGGTATAGTCTGCGTGTTCATAGCTGGGATAGCGGACAGTAGTGCGTTGACTATCTTCTATAATGACCCGCGGTCCTCGCACGCCATCCCAGGAAATACTGCCTGGAGCGGCGCCATTCTCCTCATCAGTTAGCGGACAAACGGTCCCAGTCCCCGTCGCGCTGCTAGACTGATCGCCAAAAAAGGTTCGCTCTGTATCGGGGGCGACGGCTGGCCAAAAGGTGCTTAAGGCGGCGCAGAGCTTAGCATCCTCGGGAAATGGACTTCCCAACCCATAGGAGGCTAAGTGGGTTCCGCCCCCGACAATGAGATCGCCGCTGGTGTCCCAACCCGGGGCGAACACCCCAGCCGCGGCGTCAGGGAGGGCGGCGTGACGCTCGGTTGTGGGGGTAACAGGCTTGGGTTTGGTCAAGTCAATCCGTTGGAGAGAGGCGACAATCGACGTTACCGTCTGATCATCTCCCCTAAACCCTGAGTTCGCCAGGGTTATGTTGGGCGCCGATCGCTCATCTGATAGCGGAATCGGCGGCGCGCGCCAGAAATCCCAATCGCCATCCAAAACCAATTGCCGTAACCAGGCGGGTCGGTTTGACAATGAACTTCGGTCTTGTATATCGGCCCACCATTCATAAACTTCCCGTTGATCAACCGCTGGGAAAAAGTCAGGCGCGGCGATCAGGGAATAGGCGGGAATAGACGCCAGGGTATTTAGACCTGACACGGCGGCTTTAATCCAACCATCGGCGGTGAAGTCGGAGATATTCAGGGCGCGATAACCGCCAGCTGTGGCTTTAGCCGCCACATC
>JASJDH010000067.1 GCA_030065175.1 Leptolyngbyaceae cyanobacterium MO_188.B28
ATCAGGGGAAGTCTAGACTTCCCCTGATTTTTCGATCCGACTCAATTTTGAGCTTAAATAATCATCCCATCGGGTAAAGTTGCATTTTTCAACACCACCACAATACCGCTACGAATATAGAAACCCAGGTCTTCCCGCTCGGCTTCCTGAATCCGCTCTTTGTTCACAATTTGGACATTGCGGCCAATGCGAGCGTTCTTATCCACAATGGCGCCCTTAATGAAGGAGCCTTCACCAATGCCAATGGGAATTTTTCCGCGGGTCAAGTGTTGACTGCTTTCTGAAAGAGGTTCGTAAAAATCAGCCCCCATCAGCAGCGAGTCTTCAATCACACAGTCAGCGTGAATTCGCTGGCGCAAACCGATGACCGAATGCTGGACGCGGCAATTTTTCAGAATACACCCTTCGCCAATAATCGATTGGGTGATATTGCAATCCAGTAGCTTACTGGGAGGAAGATAGCGAGATCTCGTATAGATCGGCGAATCCTCTTCGTAAAAACTAAACGCGGGTTGAGGTTGATGAGTCAGCGCCAGGTTCGCCTCATAGAAGGCTTCAATGGTCCCAATGTCCTCCCAGTACCCATCGAATAGGTAAGCTTGGACATTGTAATCTTGGGCGGACGCTGGAATAATCTCCTTACCAAAATCTGTCTGGTCTAAAGATTTTTTCAAAAGATCAACTAAGACTTGTTTCTTGAACACATAGATACCCATTGACGCAATGTAGGGCATTACTTGGGCCTGTTCAGGCGTCAATCCAAGGGTAGTGGTGTCCACCCACATTTTTTGCAGCGCATCCCCTTTTGGCTTTTCATAAAAGTCTATCACCCGGCCCGACCCGTCAACTTTCATCAGCCCAAAGCTTGAGGCGGTCTTTTCCCCAATGGGAACGACAGAAAGAGTGATGTCGGCATTAGTGACGCGATGACGCTCGACAAAGAGACGATAATCCATACGGTACAGGTGATCCCCAGACAAGATGAGATATTCATCCACATCGAAGGACTCCAATAACCAGAGGTATTGCCGTACGGCGTCGGCTGTACCCTGGAACCAACTGGGACTCTCAGGCGTTTGTTGCGCCGCCAACACTTCTACAAATCCATCACTAAATTGCGAAAAGGAATACGCTCTCGCAATATGACGATTTAGTGACGCTGAATTGAACTGAGTCAAAACATAAATTTTGAGAATTTCTGAATTGATACAGTTACTAACTGGAATATCAATCAGACGATATTTTCCGGCCAAAGAAACTGCCGGTTTAGCTCGATATTTTGTCAGTGGATAAAGGCGAGTACCCGCCCCTCCTCCTAAAATGATCGCTAATACTCTTTTCACGGTGCACCTCCCAACTGCCAGGGATTATCCCATTTACCCCTACTTAAGTGTCGGACTGTGAGAGGCAGTTTGCAAGGGGGATCAGAAAATATTGGGGATTTTGTGTTTTGAAATACACCTCCCAGCCTACACGCGACTAGGCTGGACCCCTTCAAAATCGCCTTCTTCAAGGATATGTTCCACCACCCCCCGAATAATGCGGCGGAGCTTGAACTTGTCTGCGCTCCGATCAATGGTCGCTGTAATCACGTAGCGTTCATCGCCAATTTTGACCGCCACAACTGTGCCAATGACTTTCGAGTTCTGCCCTAACTTTTCGCCAATCCAATGAACGTTGGGCCCCAAGCCCTTCAGAGCCATATACCCAAAATCCCAATCATATTGACCGACCAGGGCGTCTAAAATCTCTTCATCCCCCGGATTTTCAAAGGTGTAGATGCGCCGCATCATTTCAGTCAGTTCATTGGTGGTGGTGCGGTTCGGTTTTGAGCCCGCATTTTTAGGGAAAATACGATCCCCCACCAGTTTGTAATCAACGAATGTAACGGGGTACTCCATTTGACGCAATGTCTGATTGATGTAATCCCGGCCCAGAAAATCAATCAGCTGATTTGTTGCAATGTTATTGCTTTCTTTAATCATGCGGGCCATGATTTCCCGCAACGTATATTCGTGATCGATGAAAATCTTAGCGCCGTCAGCATTCTCAGTGAAGTTAGCGGGCTCAATATACACCCGAGTGTCCAGGTCGACGCCTTCAGTCATCACCTTGTGCATTAAAACCACTGCGATCGGTAATTTGATTAGACTGGCGGGGCTGGCGGGAGGCCGATCTCCTTGGTAGTTTCGGCATTCTCCTGAGATATGACAGACACTGATCCGAACCCGTTGCGGCAACCCGGTTTGAGCGGCGATTTCCTTTAGAAAGCCAGACTGAGCCAAATCAATCTTGACGGAAATGGGTTCTACAATCCATTCGTATTGTTGCCGTTTGGCCGTCGCCTGATCCGCCAGGAGTGATTCTGGCGGAATGGTTGCAAGCCGTTTAATCGCTGCTTTCCAAAGAAATTCTTCCTGTTTTAGCGCCGATAGCGATCCTCTGCCGGAACTGCGAGTGGAGAGAGCTTGGTGACCCAGTTCAATGGCTCTGTGATAGGCCGCTTCCGCTTTTTCTTCCGTCTGAATGCGTTGGGCCACCCGATGCGTTAGGTGAGCCAGACTTAAGTAAGGAGAAAGAGCGCCAATATCTTGCTTAGGGGATGCCTCAGGAAGCGCTTTAAGCTCCATGTGTACGCGATCGCGAAGCTCATACAGCTCCTTTAGGGCTCCGACGTAGTTAAGTTCGACAAAAATAGGGTGAGAAGTTTCTAAACGGGGAGCCAGCGCTAGGGAAGGGCGAATAGCCGCCAGCCCTAACGTTAACCCTAGTGTATTAAGTAAAAGTGCTATGGAATATCGAAATCGTGGCATCGAACAGGTTATCAGACTACAGGGCTTGGGCTTTAGTAACTAAATATAATTATTTAGTTAATTAAAATTAAAGACTAATCCCTCAACGAAGTTCAAGAGTGTTGGGCGCGATACCAATTTTGTAAGGATTGATTTTGTAAGGATTAAAATACGCTGTTTGATCAATCATTACGGATCCTAGACCCAAGTTGGAAAATGTTTACCCAATTCTTTCGAAATTTTCAAGAAGTCGTATAAAAAATATATACCCTTTATAAAGCAGCGGCTCTCTCCCCAGTCCCTTTCCCGAGCAACGAATCTGGCTAAAGCCAAAACAGGGAAATCTGGAACAGGCCAGAATGCAAATATTCCGTAAACTGCTTTTATACTGAAAAATCGAGGCGAAAAAACGCCCGTTACATTCATTGAGGAGCCTGCATGTCAACCATCTGCGAGTTGCATAAACAGCTCACGAGTAAAGAGCGCTCTGCTGTAGAGATTACCCAAGCCTATCTGTCAAGCCTTCAAACCCTGGAGCCAAAACTCCACAGCTTTATCTCCTTGACTGAGGATAAGGCGCTCCATCAAGCTCAACAGATTGACGCCAAAATTGCAGCGGGAGAAGAGATTGGACTGCTGGCTGGGATTCCCATTGCGTTAAAAGACAACCTCTGTACCCAGGGGATTCGCACCACTTGCGGCTCTAAGGTGTTAGGGAATTTTATTCCGCCCTATGAGTCCACAGTGACCCAGCGTTTAGCGGATGTCGGCGCTGTATTTGTCGGCAAAACGAATTTGGATGAGTTTGCCATGGGCAGCTCAACTGAGAACTCTGCATACCATGTCACGGCTAATCCTTGGAATTTGGAAACCGTTCCCGGCGGTTCCTCTGGCGGCTCAGCGGCGGCGGTGGCGGCGGAACAATGCGTTGTAGCCTTAGGATCCGATACGGGCGGATCAATTCGTCAACCGGCTTCATTCTGTGGCGTAGTGGGTTTAAAGCCTACCTATGGACTGGTTTCTCGCTATGGTTTAGTCGCCTACGCCTCATCCCTGGATCAAATTGGTCCGTTAAGCTATTCCGTTAAGGATGCGGCTATTTTACTGCAAGCCATTGCTGGGCATGATCCCCACGACTCCACCAGTCTGAAGGTCAAGATTCCAGATTATCTTAAATCCCTGAGGCCGTCCTTAAATCGTCGGAATCAACGGCGGATCGGCGTTATTCAAGAAACCTTTGGGAGTGGTCTTGATCCGGTGGTGGAGGCGGCGGTTAAGCAGGCGATCGAACAGTTACAGGAACTGGGGGCTGAAATTCGAGTGATTTCTTGTCCTCAATTTCGCTATGGATTGCCCACTTACTACATCATCGCGCCCTCTGAGGCTTCATCCAATTTGGCTCGCTACGACGGGGTTAAGTATGGTTTGCGCAGTGATGACGCCGACTTGATGTCGATGTACGTCAAAACGCGCGCCGAAGGCTTTGGAGCCGAAGTGAAACGACGCATCATGATTGGCTCCTACGCCCTTTCAGCGGGTTACTATGATGCTTATTATCTGAAGGCGCAAAAGGTGCGGACCCTGATTAAAGAGGACTTTGAAAAGGCCTTTAGTCAGGTGGATGTTTTGGTGTGTCCGACTTCCCCCACGACTGCTTTTAGGGTGGGTGAAAAAGTCAATGACCCCCTCAGTATGTATCTATCGGACTTAATGACCATTCCGGTTAATTTAGCGGGTTTACCGGCGATGAGCATTCCCTGTGGTTTTGATGAAGGAGGGTTGCCGATTGGACTGCAGCTGATTGGCAATGCTCTGCGGGAAGATCTGCTGTTTGAAGTCGCTTATGCGTATGAGCAAGCAACGAGTTGGCATGAGCGCAAACCCAGCTTGTAGCGTTTTAAGGCCTCTATATTTGGTAGAATCGAAGGCTGCAATGGAGTCATCACCCCAGCTGGAAGGAGAATGCCAATGGCCCGAATGTACTATGACAGTGACGCAAATTTAGATTTATTAGCTGGAAAAACCGTTGCCATTATTGGTTACGGTTCTCAGGGCCATGCCCACGCACTGAATCTCAAAGACAGTGGCGTGGAAGTCATTGTCGGCCTGTATGAAGGCAGCTCATCGATCGCCAAGGCAAAGGCGGCGGGGCTAACGGTCAAGTCGGTCGCGGAGGCGGCTAAGGCCGCTGACTGGATCATGATTCTGTTGCCGGATGAGGTTCAGAAAACGGTTTATCAGCAGGATATTGCGCCGCATCTGAGGGCGGGAAATGTTCTTTCCTTCGCCCATGGTTTCAATATCCATTTTGCTCAAATTACCCCTCCCGCTGATGTGGATGTGGTGATGGTCGCCCCCAAAGGCCCGGGGCACTTGGTGCGACGCACCTATGAGCAGGGTCAGGGCGTCCCCAGTTTATTTGCGGTTTTTCAGGACGCCTCGAATCAAGCCCGCGATCGCGCCATGGCTTACGCTAAAGGGATTGGCGGCACCCGTGCGGGGATCCTTGAAACCACCTTTCGGGAAGAAACTGAGACCGACTTGTTTGGAGAGCAGGCCGTTCTATGCGGCGGCCTTAGCGCTTTGATCAAGGCTGGGTTTGAAACCCTGGTGAACGCGGGCTACCAACCAGAACTCGCCTATTTTGAATGCCTCCATGAAGTGAAGTTAATTGTGGATCTGGTAGTGGAGGGAGGACTGGCCACCATGCGGGATAGTATTTCCAACACCGCCGAGTATGGCGATTACACCCGCGGCCCTCGCATCATCACTGACGAAACCCGCCAGGAAATGAAGCGGATTCTGAATGAAATTCAAACCGGTCAGTTTGCTCGGGAGTTTGTCCTGGAGAACATGTCCGGTAAAGCGGGATTCAATGCGATGCGCCGCCGGGAAGCTGAGCATCCGATTGAAGAAGTCGGTCAGGACTTACGAGCCATGTTTAGTTGGCTAAAGAAAGTGTAGTCAGCTTTTAGTCAGCGCTGAGTTGCAATGTCAGGCCGCTTCAGACGCCACGGTCTCGCCTCTTCAAGTTGAGCTGCGAGGGTAATCAGGAGCGCTTCCGAAGCAGGGCGTCCAACTAGTTGGACGCCAAGGGGCGTTCCATTGGCGTCAAATTTTCCGGTGGGAATTGCGATCGCCGGTTGTCCGCTGGCGTTAAAGGGCGGGCAGGGCGCGATCCATTGGATGATGTTCTCTAAGGTTTTGGCGGGTCGGAGTTTAGCCCATTCCCCGATGCGAATGCTGGGATGCATATAGGTCGGTAAAACCAGCAAATCATAAGGTTCACAGAAAGCCACCAGTTTTCGAGAAATGACCTGGGTCTGGCTGATGGCTCGTTGATAAGCGCCGCTATCGACTCTGCGGGCGCGGCTTAGCAGCCAACGGTTGACTTTTTCCAATACAAATCCGGGGATATTGGCTTCTGCTAAAACGCATTGCCACAGAGTTGTAAAAGGCTCAATCAGCGGTTCCAAATTAGGTAGGGCGACCTCGTCAACGATGTGGCCCATGGCTTCTAGCAAGGCGAGGGTATCTAGCACCGCTTGTTTACAAAGGGGAGTCGCCTCTCCAAGCGGGGGAAGGGTAGTGGCGAAGCCAATTTTGAGCTGGCCTAGAGGTTGCTGGGTAGAGGCGAGAAACGACGGGTCTGGGTCGGGCAACCAGTAGGGATCGCCGCTCACATAGCCGGCCATGACATCTAGGAGGGCAGCGGCGTCGGCGACGGTGCGCCCCAAAGGTCCATTCGTCGCCAATCCCCCCAGACGATCGCCGACTGGCGCATGACTCACCCGGCCCCGAGCCGGTTTAATGCCCACCAATCCACAGCAAAACGCAGGTCCCCGAATAGAGCCGCCCCCATCTGACCCCTGCGCCACTGAGCACAGTCCGGCCGCCAGGGCCGACGCCGCTCCCCCACTCGATCCGCCGGGTGTATAATCCAAGTTCCAGGGATTGCGCGCGGGGGGAAATCCAGGCGGCTCAGTATAGGGGAAAGACCCCATTTGAGAGGTGGCCGTTTTGCCCAAAATGACAAAGCCGGCTTGTTTGATTTTGGCCACCACCCCATCGTCTTCCTCGGCAATTCGATTCTTGGCCGCTTTAATCCCATAGCTACAGGGTTCTCCGGCGACCGGGTTGAGGTCTTTAATGGAAATGGGCACACCGAAAAAAGCGGGGAACTCCGAGACATCCCCCGCCAGTTGTTCAGTTTTTGCCTTAGCATCTGCGATCGCCGACTCAGCCATGATGCGGTAATAGCTTCCCACCTTTGGATTCAACTGCTCAATCCGATCCAGGTAAAGCTCCGTCAGCTCTACTGGGGAAATCTGCTTGCTCCGTATCAGACGAGCCTGCTCCAAAGCAGGCGTGAAGGCGAGATCAATGGGGTTCATGATGGCGAAATGGAACTGTTCTTACTTTAGAACTTAAAGCGACATGGGGCGGCAAATCTGGTAAGACTTTGCCGCCCCATGTTTAGTTGTTTAGTTGTTTAGTTGATGTTTTTGGCTCTACTGTTCAGAAAAAGAACATTGAACGGTGATTTTGAGATTACTTTCGGCAGTGCCTTTAGTGACATATGGAATACCAGCTTCTCCGCCGACTTTGATGCCAAATTCAAGGGTCACCTTGTCGACGTTAGCAACCGCTAATTCTTTAAAGGCGTTTAAGGTGTACGTGGTATACGTTCGAATGGTGGTTTCAATTGCTCTGAAACTTTGGGCGACGTGTTCCCTCGGGTCCATGGACTGATTGTGATTGGCGCCCCAAAGACCTTTAGCGCTTCTGCCCATGTCAGCCCGCGTGAGTTCTCGGGAGTCCTCATCTTCTTCTGGGTCTGACTCATCGCCGTCGCTTAAGGAATTTTGAGAGGGGGCAACCACATCCCCAGTCGCTTCAATATAAATTGTGGCGCCATCTTCAAGCTGAATTGGTACAAGCTGGGACATAGAAAATGCTTCCTGTGTAGATGCTTGCCCTCAAGCTTATGAGATGGCCTGAATAAAGGACTCCGAATTGATACTGAAATGTCACCCCAAAGCACTGACGGTAAACAGAGCCAGGAAAGCGCCAATGGCGTAGAAAATACTGACTACCTGAGTCTCTGACCAACCTGACAGTTCAAGGTGATGGTGTAACGGAGCCATTCTGAAGAATCGTTTGCCAATGCCATCTGGACCTTTGGTGGCTTTATAGTAGCTGACTTGAATAATCACCGAAACCGTTTCAGCAAAAAATATCAAGCTCAAAATCAGTAGGGCAAAGAGATTGCCGCTGAGAATACCGACAGCCGCCAAAGCTCCTCCGATGGCTAGAGACCCGGTATCTCCCATAAACACCTTTGCAGGATTGCGGTTGTGGGTGAGAAATCCAAGGCAACTACCGCTTAGGGCGGCGCAAAACACCATCAAATCAGGGTGGGTTGGGGCGATCAAGGCGCCGATGCCGAGCAGGGCGATCGCGCCAGTCCCCGCCATTAAGCCGTCCAATCCATCGGTCAAATTGGTGGCGTTGCTTTCAGCCACCAGGACAAATGCCGCTAGGGGCCAAAATAAAAGGCCCAGGGGTAAGGTTAGGCCGAAGGGAAGTGCGATTTGGGTGAAGGTTTCCGGTTGAACGCCTAAATTCCATAGGCAAAACAGCGCGGCCAAGCCAACTTGTAGGATAAGTTTGAGCCGGGGGGAAATCCCTTTATTAGATTGTCTGCAGAGCACCTGCCAATCATCCAGCCATCCAATCCCCGCGTAGGCCAGGGTTAAGAGGCTAGCCGCAGCGACATTGGGGGTTAACCCTGTCAGCAGACAGGCTAGAACGATTGCGATAGGGACAAAAAAGACGCCGCCCATCGTGGGGGTGCCAGCCTTTTTGAAATGGGCTTGGGGGCCCTCTTCTCGAATGAACTGTCCGGTTTTCAAGGCGCGTAACCAGGGCACCGCCCAAAACCCCACAACAGATGAAAAGAGCGCCGCTAAGCAGAGCGGTAATGTGAGGCTAGGGGATAACCCTAAACTACGCCCAGAAAACAAATCAAGACCCATCGCTATCAGGATGAGTCCGGCAGTCAATATCCAGGCAAGGCTTAGACCAGAGAGACCAATGGGCTTAGGCGAGAAAAACTTAGCATCCACGAAAACATTCCTTCACTTCACACCACACATTTAATAATTTTCCCTACCAGCCCCTTGTAATGACTTCAGGAGGGTTGGGAGAAGCTTTATCAGTCGAAAATCTATCGGTCTGATAAAGCTGTATCGACTTCATAAAAGACAGGAATCAATTCAATTCCGGGGCTTATTCATCGTCATCTAAATCTAGATCATCATCATCTTCATAGGAAGAATCATCTCCCCCCATGAGATCAGAAATTTCCTCGCTGTTTTCTTCCTTGGGAAAGGTTTCAACGGGGTCTCGTGGAATTAGGCGTCCAGTTCTCTCGAGCCAGGCCAAAATAGAAGCGTCCCGTTGCACTGGAATTACGGCAGCGGGGTCTTTGCGAGCAAGTTGACGGAGAGAGGGGTTATACATACTCAAGTGAATGTAAGGTAAACATCAACTTTTTTGGATTAGCATTCAACTGGGAGAGCTTATTTTTAAGAATCGGCCCGGTCAAATTATTCAGCCAAAGGATTATTGGGCAAGATAGCCCCTTCTGATTCTATCATCGCTTAATACCGTATGTTTCAAGATATGTCAATTAGGGTGTCAAAAAACGTACCAAATAGAAATTTAGAGTGCGGTGCGCACATAGTTTATTTAGCCCTAGTAGCGTCCAGTATCACGCATAGAAATTGCTTTTTTTAGGCGCTTCACCATTCACTCACTAACTGTTTGAGATTCGTCGGGTTTACCGAACACCAATCTTGAGGCAAATTCACTCATCCAATTCACACTTGGGAAAGTATAGAAATAAAACCGTGTCAGGAGGATCAATGTCAGACGGATCAATTGCTAACGGAGGCATGGAGACGAAAGCAAATTTGCAAGCAGCGATCGCAGATAACCATTGGGGGGCTTCAATTGGGGAAACAGAACAGAAAGCAATATTAGCGCTAATTGAACAGCTAGAGAAGCTCAATCCCACTCCCCAGCCGATAAAGGCGACTGAGCTGCTAGAAGGGGATTGGCGACTACTGTACACTACCAGTCAAGAGCTCTTTCGGATCAACCAATTTCCCCTGCTTCGGTCAGGGCCCATTTATCAGTGTGTGCGGCCAACGGCAGCTAAGGTTTACAATATCGCCGAGATTTTTGGCGTGCCTGGGCTAGAGGGGGTAGTCTCCGTGGCGGCTCAACTTGAGCCTGTATCCGACCAACGCGTCAATGTCAAATTTGAGCGGGCTGTATTCGGTTTACAGCGGTTGATGGGGTACCAATCCCCAGCCGGTTGGATTCAAAAATTGAAGACCTGTAAGCAGTTTCCTTGGCTGCAGGCCATCGATTTTCCCATTAATCGCGGTGAGCAGCGAGGATGGATAGAAATTACCTACCTCGATCACAACATGCGAATTACTCGGGGTAATCAGGGCAGTGTGTTCGTGCTGACCAAATAGCCATGACAGATGAACGTCTATCATTGTCTCTTATGAGTCTGTCCCAAGGGCAACTCACCCTGCTGTCAACCTGTCCCCGGAAGTTTCAGCATACTTATCTCGATCAGTTGGGGGCGTTGACAAAGCCGGAGCAACAGGAGCGGCTACTTTGGGGTAGTCGATTTCACTTGCTAATGCAGCAGCGAGAGTTGGGGCTGCCGATTGATCGACTCGCCGATCAAGACCCTCAGTTTCAGGAGAGTCTGACGGGATTAGTGACAGCGGAGCCAACCGTGTTTGAACCAGCGATCCAGAGCGACGGAGCCTTTCGCCAGAGTGAGCATCGCCGCACCGTTGAATTTCGGGGATACCTGCTGACGGTCATCTTTGATCTATTGATTTTGACGGCGGCGGCGGGGCGGATTTTTGATTGGAAGACACATCCTCAACCGCGAGATCGCGGCGCTTTGGCTAAAGATTGGCAAACCCGCCTATATCTATATGTATTGACAGAAACGACGGATTTGGCGCCGGAACAGGTATCCATGACCTATTGGTTTGTCCGCCGTCGGGATTCGCAGACGGGGAAGTTGGTTCCTCAATCGCTTCGGTTTGACTACAATCAGGCTCTCCATGACCAGAGTCGGCAAGACTTGATTGGGCTAACGGATCAGTTAACGGCTTGGCGACTGGGCCGCGTTCCCTTGCCTCAGGTTGAAGCGTCGAAGGGACTTTGCCTTACCTGTCCCTTTGCCGTTCGCTGTCAGCGTGCAGATGACGGCCCCGACTTCAATCCATCAGTTTTCCCCGATCTGGCGGATGTTCAGGAAGTTATTCTATAGCACTCGGTTTACAATGTATGCTTATTTCTATCAATATTTAAAGCGGCAATTCCCTTTTGGGTTAAAGCAGCAATTCGCTTTTGGGTGAAATATGGGAGTGAGGAGACGGGTATCCAGTTCCTGACTCAGTCTGTCTGCTTTCTTCCCCAAATTTTCTGGCTGCAATGACACATTCACCGCTGCAGTGATCTGCATAAGTGCTGCTAAATATTGATGACTTGCATCAAAATCATGATGTTTACACATCATTGGACTTGTGTAATGCGCCACAAACGTTGCAGAATGGTTGAAAGATTGTAACGAAGCTTGAATAGAACGGCTTCAGACGTCAGGTGATGCATCCTCCGTTCAATGTAATCATCGAAAGGATTTTGCTTGAATGGCTAAACCGTCTAGCCGACCATTGCGTCCTAACCCTTTCCATACGTACCGTGATCCTGAGACAGGTAAGTGGAAGGTTGTAAATTCTGAGGGTACCGAGGCTCCTTATGGTGCTCAGGTAGATTCTATCCCCAGTTTGGAGCTTGCGCCGAAAGTTCTTTGCGCCATCAACGTCAAATCTTAGCGGTATCTACCTCCCAGTTCACAAGAATCGCACTCGCGGAGAGGGATGATTTTAAGGCGATTAATGAGCAAGGAATACAGAATACAGAAGTCAGAATTCAGCCAGCAAAAGGATTTTGTCTCCTGACTCCTGTAGGGCTTTGCCCTTCTCGTAGATTATTCCGCTTTAAGGACAATGTCTCACTTTAGGGTGATACCCGCTGTAGAAATTGTCTGTGTTCCTGTGAAACTAAAAAGGAATAGCGTCGTCTTTGTTAAGTACAGGTGAAGATTAAGGCATTCACACCGCAGGTGACTGCATTCTGGGGCATTTCAGAGGCGAATAGGGAAGTGTTTAGATCTTTCACAAGGTTTTGCATATCCCCACATTTCTTGAATTTCTCATGAAATCTTCATACTTTCTGTTCAGGGTTTGTGCGGATGCGGCGTGAAAGCCGTGTATCGGTAATCAGAATCTTTGTGACTTGTTCCGTCATCATCTCATCAGTTCCTATGAAGCGTGTTTCAGCGATTACAGTTTGCACCTTGGCGGCGCTCACAGCCTGCAGTCGGAATGAACCTCTGGGCAATAACTGGACGTTTGATCCGCCTGACAACAACCCCGAGGATGATCTTGCAGAACAAGGGTTAGATGCTCCTGATGCGAGCGCCATCGTGACTCAACCGGAGGCGCTGGGCGCAGAACAGATATCCCCAAACAACTCTGAACAACCTGCTCAAGCCCAACGGGATTTTGCTTGGCGAGGGGTACGACCTTCAATTTCCTCGACTCGTCAAGGCTCCACGCCTTCCTACAGAACCTCTCCGGTTCCTATCCGTTCAGAGCGGCTTGCCCAGATTCGGGCTCAAGTGTTAGCTAATCTGAATGGACATCCCTTAAGTACCGCCGCAAATCCGTCGCCTCTCTTAACCCGTCAGCCTCAGCCTCTGGCGACGACTCCTGTCTCAACCTCCAATTTATTTCCATCCCCTGCGCCCGCTCAAACGACCGCGCCTCAGCAACAACAGGCTAACGCTGCATCACCCCAGCTGATTTCATCGCTGCAGGCGTCAGCGGGTCCGGAGGGAGAACTATCATCTTCACCCCGATTTTCTAGCGCTTTTCAGCTTCAACCAGAGCTAGAAAACCCAGACTTGAACTTAGATCAGGTTGTCCTTTCCTCGGAGAAGCCCCCCCAATTAATTCGGCCTTCCTCAACAGAGCCGCCTCAGCGGTCCGTCGCCGATCTCCTGATTGGAGTCCGCTCGGATGAGATCCCGAACCTTTTACCGAGATCGTCTACTGCGGCGAGTCCTACCCTGGCCACGGCAACCCCCAATAATCCAGAGCCAGAATCCCCGACTGCTTCTGAAGCTAGTCAAGTCCCGGCTCCTGTCGCCGCCCAACCCAGTGAACCGAGTCAGTCGTTACTGCCTTCACTGGATTTGTCGGGCAGCGCCTATGTAGCGCCTGTTTCTGAAGAGATTCTGGCTAAAAATCAATTGGATTTAACTCAGTTTGTCTTTAGCGATCGCTTCACCCTCAGTGGGTTACCGTTACACTCCCCTGCCTTTTGGTTCCCGGAGACCTCTTCCACTTTTTGCTTTAAGCCAACGCCGGAGCAGCAATCCCAACTCTTAGGGTTGGAAAGACTGCGTCGTCGTTTGGCCCTCAAGAGCAATCCATCTGATTGTTTAGTGCGTCATCGGTATCTGGCTCAATTACCAAAAGACTAAGCCGTCCTCTTGGCTAACTCCGCCAATAATTCTTCGGTCTGACGAGGGGCGACTAGTGTATTGGCGCAAAGAACCCCAGAGGCGGCGACGGCGGGAACGCCAATGCCGGGTACGGTGCTGTCGCCAACTCGATATAACCCCGTAATCGGAGTGTGACAACTAGGAAAGCTTCCTTGGCCTGCTGCGATCGCAGGGCCATAGGTTCCTTGATGACGTCTTAGGAATCGCTGATGGGTGAGCGGCGATCCGATGAGTGTTAGAACAATTCGCGATTTCAGGTCGGGAATAATTTTTTCCAAGGCCCTAAAAAGGGGCTGAGCCCGTTCCTGTTTACGAGATTCATAGGTTTGATCCCGTCGCCATCCGGTCCAAGGCTCCAGAGTGTAGGCATGGATAAGATGGCAGCCCGATGGCGCCAACTGTGGATCCAGGACCGTCGGTATAGAAATCATGCAGGTATTGCCTGGAGTCGAGATATCCTTTTCAGCATCATGGACAACCACGTGGTGAATGGTTAAATCCTCTAAGCCCTCCGCTTTAATCCCCAGATGCAAATGCATGAAACTGTCCACCGCAGGCGTATTCAGAGCAGTTTGGCGGTAAGTAGACGGTAAGTCTTTCGGGTCTAGCAGGTGGGTGTAGGTGTCCCAGATAGACGCATTGGAGATCACCACAGGAGCCCGTAAGGTTTCGCAGTTTCTTAATGTCACCCCAATCGCCCGATTTTTTTCCACCAAAATTTTTTCAACATGGGTTCCTAAGCGTAACTCGCCGCCCCAACGCTGCAGTCCCCGGACGAGGGCTTCCACAATCGCTTTGCCGCCGCCTATGGGATAGTCAACCACCGTTTGAGACCTTTCTCCGAACATAAAGGCCACTTCAGGCGCAATGGTTCCCTCGGCCTTCAGTCCTGACAGTAGGAAACATTCCAGATCAATCAGCCGCTTCACCCAAGGATCTCGAACCGTTTGCTGGACAACATCTCCTACAGAACTTTGAATCGTAGCAAGCTGGGGAAGGAGTTTGGCTAAGGTCCAGGGATAATGCGTCAGGAGAAATGGCGCCAGACGCCAATCAGCCCGTAACGCCAGAGTTGGTATTTCTTTGAGGGCGTCGTAAAGCGGAAGCAAGCGTTGCTCCAAGGCGGCTAATTCCCGCGCGCCTTGGGGGGTAATCTGAGCGACCGCCTGACGATATGTCTCAGAATTGCAGTAAACCGGAAAGGCGCCTTCCGGAAAGTGGTAATGACCTAAGGGATCGTAGGCGATCGCAGGCGTTGACTCCCCCAATACCTCTAAAACTTGACGCAGTGGATTCAAGGACTTCGGGTCGCTCAGACCACAGTAAAAGGAAGGCCCCGAGTCGAACTGAAATCCCTGGCGGGAAAAGCTATGGGCCGCACCGCCCGCCAGGGTGTGACTCTCGCATACAATGACTTTTTGTCCATATCGGGCTAACAGCGCCGCCGCGGTCAAACCGCCAATGCCGCTGCCAATGACAATAACGTCTGGATCTTGCATCGTATGTTTTCTCTGAATCAAGGATTTTTGGATTTATAGACCAAGGGTCAATAGCCTTATCAGGCATGGCTTCGCTAAGGCTTCGCTAAAGATTATGGATTTTAGGTTTTGGTCATTGGTCATTCATTGGTCATTGGTCATTGGTCATTAGTCACTCGTTCCTTGTTACATAATTAACTTGTGACTAGCCAATTCATCATTCGGCATTTGTCAAGCAACACCTCAAACCCTACTATCCTCCTCTCCATCTCCCCCATCCTCCCATCCTCCCTATCGCCCCCATCCTCCCCAATGTCCTGTCGAAGATTGATCTGGGCAAAGCATTTGAAGCAAGATTAACAGAAGTCGCTGAAGAGTTACCATCAAATGCTTTGCCCCTACAGTGGCTTTTGAATTTTGAATTTTGAATTCTGCTTCCTCCCCATCTCCCAACTTCTACCGCCGAGAACTCCTCCCCGATTCCCCTGCCTCTCCTGCTTCCCTTCCTTTTGCCAGTCTCCTTAGAAAGGGCCTAATACTGTCAAGGTTGCTTTGTTCGTACTGACTTTTCGCCATGGCTTTACCGACGATAACGTTGAGTAGATCGCCGATCAGCATCACCAGAGAAGTCAGATAGAGCCAAAGCAGTAGGACGATGACGGCCCCAATGGCGCCGTAGATCCGGTTGTAGGCGCTGAAATTATGGCTGACATAAAAGCGGAAAGAAACGGATATGATCGCCCAGGAAAGGGCGGCTAAGACGGCTCCTTGAATCAGGGGTTTACCAGGGGTCCAGCGACTCGGCCCAAAGCGATAAATAAACGCAAATGCGGTGGACACAATACCGAGAGCCAAAGGCCAACTGGATGATCGCCAAGCATAGAGCACCCAAGTCGCCACTGCTTCGCCACTTTGACTCGCCACATTGCGGATGACTAAATCGCTCACGAAAATGAGATAGGAGGCCATCACTAGCAGTAGAATAGCCCCCAACGTTAATCCTAGAGAAACGAGTTTAGCTTTCCAAAAGGGACGCGCTTGTTTAGCTGGAATCTGATGAATGTGATCAAGTGCTCGCATGGCGGCGCTGATTGCGCCAGAAGAGGCCCACAAGGCCACCAGAAAACTGATGGAGAAAAGCTGAGGATTATTGCTATTGATCACCTTGACGAATTCTTCGATCAAGGAATTGACCTGTTCTGGAGCCAGCTCACTCAGCCGAATCGCCATCTTATTGAACGTGTTTTGCAGCGAATCCACCAAACTGATCGCGGTCAGACTGGCTAGAATCCCTGGGAACAACCCTAATATGGCGTAATAAGCCATTTCTGACGACAAACTGGGAAGCCGCTGTTCAAAGGTACAAATGACAACTTCCCTAACTGTCGCCAGGTTGATATGACAAAGAAAACGCCAAAACTGCCATATGGATAGCGATTTTACAAGTCGGCGCAATGGCATCGTTAGAGGTGGAGTATGGTGGAGCCTTTTTTTGATGGTGTTGGGAATCAATTTGCCAGAACAGAAATTGCGGCTGAGTTTGTCGGTAACACTTGGGAGTTTACCAGGGAGCGGGTTTATTCCCTGAAAGGAATGATTTCTCCGTGGAGAATGTTCTCTCTGGTTACCAAAGATACCGCCCTATCCTCTGAAATACAAAGGAATTGAATGGAGTCCACGCTCCTTCCCTAAGTGCGCTAATGTTCTAAGTGTAAGCCTTCAACCTAATAAGGGATTATCCTGGCATACATCCCTTATCTTGACCTACCAAGCTTTTCAGTCAAGGTCTTCTTATATTATTCTCGCTTTGCCAAATAATCTTGCCTGGACGATCTGACTTGACGGTTTTTCAGAGGCCGCCAATGTTTTGACGGGTCAAGACGACCCCGCCGAAAGAAAACCGTTCAATGTAAATTTACCCATTAGAATTGCTGGGCAAATTCTTTTCAGTATTTATTGGGTGTACGCTACAAAAAATTTTGAGTCTTCTATCGTTTAAGTACTCGCAGTCTTAGGGGTACAGCAATTCCCGATTCAGTTGATAATCATTTAGATAGCATTTCTGTTTGTCCTTCCTGCAGGCTGAAATACGCGTATGCAAGCCCGATTGCCCCAAAATTGGACAATGCTCTCGGGCATTGTCATGATGGCTATAACTTACTTCTTTGCAGCTCAGTTAGGATTGCTGGCGGCTTCTCTGCCAGGCGGCGTAACCGTAGTCTGTCCCACAACAGGCATTGCCTTGGGCGTTGTTTTATTGGCGGGCTATCAAGTGTGGCCGGGTATCTTTCTGGGGGCTTTACTCTCAGCAATGGTTGATTTGCTAACAGAGACGCCGTCAGTGTCCCTGCCATTGACTATAGCGGGTGGAGTCGCTATTGCTAGCATTGGAACTTTAGAACCTCTCCTCGCCGCCCTCTTAATTAACCGTTATGTCAAGCATGGCGATCTGCTGAATCGGGTTGACAATGTCGGTAAATTTCTTGCGCTGGCGGGAATGAGTCAGCTCTTTCCGGCTGTGTTTGGGGTAACTTGTTTGAGTCTACTTGGAATGAGCGCCTGGGAAGATTATGGCCTAGCCTGTTGGACTTGGTGGCTCTCTACAGCCGTTGGCATTCTCATCTTTACCCCTTTACTTCTGGCTTGGGGCAAAGCGTTAGACAAAAAAGCAGGACGGTTGACTGAAGATAACAGGCGTTGCTTAAGACCGAGTGTTGGGGCGGCAGTGCGTTTGCTTCAGGCGCCGTTGCAGACAAGTTCGGCGGAAGTTTCTCTTTTAATTGGTCTTGTGGCTGCCATAAGCCTACTGACTTTTGGGGTAGGCTATCCACTGGACTATATGTTGCTAGTCTTGCTGCTATGGTCAGCTTTCCGATTTGGGCAGCGGAATGTGACGCTGCTGATTGCGCTGATTTCAATTATCGCCATTGTCGGCACGGTGCATGGGGCGGGTTCTTTCGTTAGAATTTCCCCCCACAGTTCACTGTTGTTATTACAATCCTTCATTAGTGTCGTTGCGGTGACAGCTTTAGTATTGTGCGCAGCGCTTAAGGAACGATCAATCGCCCAGACCCGATTGGCGCAAACCTATATTGAGTTAGAAAGAAAAGTTGAGGAACGAACCGCAGCGATTCGCGAAAGTAATGAAATGCTGATCGTTGAGATGGCTGAGCGGAAGCAGACAGAAGCGGAGCTAAGAGAAAGCCAGCGCTTGATTAAACAACTTAATGCCGACCTAGAGCAGCAAGTCCAAGAACGCACCGCCCAATTGCAGCGATCGCTCGACTTTATTGCCTTACTCAATCGGATTACGGCCAAAATTCGCGATTCCTTAGAACAAGAGCAGATTTTACAAACCGCTGTGAAAGCGTTGAGTTCGGGGTTGGGGGCAAGCTGCTGCAATGCGGCTTTGTATGATCGAGAACAGGGAACCTCCACCGTCTGCTATGAGTACACTACCTCTGAATTTTCCCTTAAGGGGCGAGTGTCGCAGATGGCTGACTATCCCGAACTCTATGATCAATTGCTGCAAGGTCGGCATTTCCAATTTTGTTCGACTGCGCCGAACCCTGTACGGGGCCACGTGACCATGTTGGCCTGTCCGATTCTAGATGACCAAGGCGTATTAGGCGATCTGTGGCTGGTCAAGCAAAAACATCAAACTTTTGATGACCAGGATGTGCAGTTGGTGCAGCAAGTGGCCAATCAGTGTGCGATCGCTCTGCGGCAAGCTCGCCTTTACCTGAAGGCGCAGACTCAGGTGATTGAACTAGAGCGGCTCAATCGACTCAAAGATGATTTTCTCAGTACGGTGTCCCATGAATTACGCTCCCCCATGGCCAACATCAAGATGGCGACTCAGATGTTGGAAGTTGTCCTCTGCCAGACGGGGGTTCTCGACGCCGGACCGGGTAAAGCCCCCCGATATTTCCAAATTTTGCGGGATGAATGTCATCGGGAGATCAGCCTAATCAATGATTTGCTCGATCTGTCGCGGTTGGAGGGAGGGACTGAAACGTCAATCCTGACTACTCTCGACTTGAAAGCCTGGCTGCCCAAAATAGTTGGACCCTTCTTGGAACGGGCCGGTAAACAGCAGCAACGCTTATCTGTGGACATTGCCACCGGATTACCGCTGCTAACCGTTGATCAATCTCATCTGGAGCGGATCCTAACCGAGTTGATCCATAATGCATGCAAATATACCCCAGCCGGAGAAACAATTACGCTATCCGCCCAGCTCAACGGGGGCGGCGTCCAATTTCGGGTCACTAATTCAGGTGTAGAAATCGCCGACGATGAGCTGCCCCACATTTTTAATAAGTTCTATCGCATTCCTGGGAATGATCCCTGGAAACATGGGGGAACTGGGTTGGGGTTAGCCTTAGTCAAAAAATTGGTCGATCATTTGGGTGCGGCTATTTGGGTTGAAAGTGCGCTTGAGCAAACAACGTTTACCCTTGAGTGTCCCCTCGACTCTTCCCTTTCGCAATCGCCCCCGCTCTCCCAAGCCAACAACCTATAGTCGGCTTCACCGTTGGTGAAGCCGGACAGCCAATGTTCGGAGCCTGGATATTCAGTGTTCTATACTTCGTGAATCAACTGCAGCAGGGCTTCGGTTGACATCTTGCCGCTCATATCGGCGCCTTCCAGCAGACTGTCTGCTAAATCCCGCTTCTGCTGGTGTAAGTCCACAATCTTATCTTCAATGGTGTCCTTCGCCACTAAGCGGTAGATAGTAACCGGACGCTGTTGACCGATTCGATGGGCTCGGTCTGAGGCTTGGTCCTCGACGGCTGGATTCCACCACGGATCCATGTGGATGACATAATCGGCGGCGGTGAGATTGAGGCCCGTGCCGCCCGCCTTGAGACTAATCAAAAAGACGTCGCCTTCCCCAGCCTGAAAAGCGTCTACTCGCTTTTTCCGCTGCTTGGCGGGGGTGCTCCCATCTAAATATTGATAAGGGATGGTTTGATCATCTAGATAGGTTTGGATGATATGTAAGTGGTCGACAAATTGGCTAAAGACAAGCGCTTTATGGCGATTATCCAGGAGTTCCTTTAACACTTCGCCGAAGAGTTGAAGCTTAGAGCTGGGGATCGCGGGTTCGGGCATGACCAAACGAGGGTTGCAGCAGGCGCGACGGAGTTTCATGATTTCCGCCAGGACTTGCAAATGTTTCTGACCTGCGCCAGCGTCGCTTTCGGACAGCTTCGCGATCGCGTCCCGCCGCAGCGCCTCGTACATCGCCTTTTCTTCCTGACTGAGTTCGACATGCAATGTGATTTCAGTGCGGGAAGGCAATTCTTCCAGCACCTGGTTTTTAGTTCGGCGCAGCAAAAACGGCTGGATTAATTTTTTCAATTGGTTCCGAGCGGTTTTGTCCTGATACTTCTCAATGGGAATTGCAAAGCGTTGGTTGAAGCGCTCCAGGGAACTGAGCAATCCAGGATTGATAAAGCGGAAGAGATTCCACAGTTCCCCCAAATGGTTCTCAATGGGGGTGCCCGTCGTGATTACTTTGAATCCGCCCTGCAGATTCATCGCCGCCTGGGAGCGCTTCGTGGCCATATTTTTGATCGCCTGAGCTTCATCCAGCACGATGGTTTGCCATTCCACCTTGGACAACATGTCCGCCGCCTCTTCCTGCTGCAGCAATCCGTAGCTGCAGATCAGCATGTCAAACGGCTGAAGCTGATCAAGCAATTTTTGGCGATCGCCGCTGCCAAATTGCAGCGGACGGAGGGTGGGGGCAAATCGCTGGGCTTCACTGAACCAATTCATGCCGACTGAGGTGGGCGCCACAATCAGCGTTGGTCCCTGAGGAGCCCTGGTGAGGATAACTGCCAGGGCCTGCAATGTTTTACCCAGCCCCATATCATCCGCTAAGCAAGCCCCTACGCCCCAGTGAGATAATCGCGCCAACCAGTTGAAGCCGTCGATTTGATAGTCGCGCAGGTCAGCTTGCAACGTCGA
>JASJDH010000068.1 GCA_030065175.1 Leptolyngbyaceae cyanobacterium MO_188.B28
CACGTTGAGCTTCCGTCTTTTCACTATAGGTCTGCTGGCTTTTGAGAGTCAGTATGCGATTGTTGTCATTAGTCTCTACCCAAGAAAGGGACCAAATCAAGTCTTCCGGTTCACTTTGAAGGGGAGCAGGGCTAAGACTGCGTCGTTTTACATCGTGGTCTACATCGTCTATATCGTTTATGCCCAGTAAGCGGGAAACCCGATGTTTGAAGCCGGAAATATTTGGCGTGTCCCAAACAACGGGATCGCTGTAGTTAAAGGCTCGGTTGCGATCGCGGCTTAACCGGGGATAGTCCTTCAAAAACCGGGTCTTATCAGCGATCAGCTCCTTGTCTACGTCTGATTTACTGAGGGCAGACCGGTGTACCTGGTAATTAAGCAGGGCATAGTCCGTGAAAGATTCGGCAAATCGGGCCAGCAGGTGATTGAGGAAGCGATTGCGACGTGCTTGATAACTAACGTTGTCTTCCTCAATCGCCTTGAGATAGCTCTCATCCGTCGTATCATTAACCAGAATATCTGACCAGGCTGGAAAATCCAGTGCTTGAGTGAAGTAGGTACGTTTTTGATCCTGCGAACTGCCCTCGTGGTTCTTATCTTTAGGATCACTTTTCCAGGAAAACAGGTCTCGTACATGGGCCAGTTGGGCCAGATAATTTGCCAGTAGCTGATCAAAAAACACTAAATAGCCCTTCAATTGCTTGGCCTGGGCTTTGCGCAGAGCGGGCATTGTATCGGGTAAACCATCCTCACTAATACCGTAGGTTAAGGGAAAGTCGTGTTGGATCGAGTAATGATCGGCCAGGTTGTCGAAGTACTGACCCTGGGGCGCCCGTAAATCCAGATCATAGGCATCCCGACGGGTTTTGATAGCGGCTACTTGTTGTTCGAAGTAGCGACGTTTCACCTCGGCTCTATCGACCGGCAGAGGTAGATCTCCCTTATAGAGGGTGACTCGAGAATGGTCAATAGTGAGCAGGGGACGATGGTCAGGGGTGAGAGGCAAGCTCCAGGCTTTTCCCTGGGATTGGAGCAGTCCATTAATGACATTAGCGATACTGAGTTTGCGCACAGCCGCCACCCCTGGCGCCTGCAAAATTTCTCGATATAAATCTGAGGTATGGATCTCCTTAGGCGGGGTTAGAGCAGCCAAGTCTTCTACGTCAATAAACCCATTGCTGTAGAGGACAGGGGCTGGATCACCCGGCAGCTCAAAGTGGGGATCGTGCTGGCTTAGGGCAGAGGGTCGTCCGGCGAAAATCTCAGCTGGGGTTCTCCCTTTTGCGAGTAGCTCTTGTAGCGTATAAAACTGAATGCGAGGGAGCAAAAATTCCTGTATGCGCAGGTAAATGTTAACTAAAACATCCTCAGGGTCGGCGTCAGCATTCAGCTCGATGTCGCTACAGAGGGCAATCTCCTCATCTTCCAACACCAGCACTTCGTGAAAATCTTCGCAGAGATTGCGGTAGCTGAGTAAGACCTGGTTCACCGCCTTTAGCACCCGAGCTTTCTCTTGATAGAAATGGCCACAAGCATCTTTACGATATGCGGGGTCTAAGTCGAGGTGGACCCGATACAAGCCGCGAGGGTTAAAAGACTTTCCGGATGAGGTTGGCTGAAGCTCATCAGCGCTTGTCTGGACTTCATCAGGTTTCTCTGCTTCATCGGGTGAGGTATAGCGCAAGCGGCTGTTATCCCAATCGATGGAGATGGGGGGAACATAGTTGTGGAGCTTTTCTAACCAGGCATTACGCACCCCGTCAATATCAATCAATCGCTTGCGCCAATCCAGTTCTGTAACCGGATTACAGGTCAAAATTTGGTCTGGAGTAAAGAAATTATTCTCGTCGGTATCATCGGGTTTAAGGGCAAGCAGATCTTTGATCTCGAAATTGGAGCGATAGCCCAAATCCGTGATCGCGTAGCACAAAACTTCCAGGATGGTTATTCCCGGGTCATGCAGATTGTAATCAGTCCAGATTTCACCTGACAGAGCTTGCAGATGGCCAATTCCTACATCGCGCAATTTCCCAAAATCCAAATAGTCGGGAAATTCCGGTTTGGTCTTCGAAATGGTTAAATACTCTGTCATTGGCCTTACTCTCCCTCATAGCAAGCTTGTTAGCAGTTGGAACGTTGCTGACAGCAACAGCCAAAAAATCACTGCGGCCAGGCCCAATCCCAGTAGGGTCAGACATTGTTTGAGTTGGGCGACTTCCTCCTGCAGAACCTTAAGGTCTTGCTGTAGCTGGTAAGTTTGGGATTCCCAATGATCTGGGGCTTGACTGGGGGAAGTTAGAGAACAGTGTTCAGTTTTCGCTTTCCAGAGAAACCCACTGGCGTCGTCATAGACCACGGCGTTTTTGGGGTAGGGGCCTGAACGCCAAACCCCAAAAAATCGGTCATCCAACTTGTTCAGCGTAGAGTCGATTAACTCGGCAAAGTGGGTTTCCGAGAGGGTGCTTTCATTTTTGAAGCGACTCTTTAGTGCGAGGCGACCCCTTAAGGCTTTGGTGTTTGCAGGTATGGTCAACATGGTGAAGTCTGGTAGAAAGGGCAGAGGCTAAGGAGTGGGAGAATCTTGTCTTAAGGTCAGTTCTTTGAGAGAGGTATATCCCAGTTTTCCAGGATTCAGGGAAGGTGGGCGGGCTGAAGGTTGATTCGGATCGAGGTCAGGGACGGCTGAAATCAGATGGTTTATTTGAGTGGTGTCGGGGGATACCGAGGTCAGAATCGAGCGTGGGGTGGAGGCTATTGCTTCTTGCACGTTGATGTGGCTACCCGTCAGGCTGGTGTGGTGCATTCTAAAGTCCACGACATAGTCCACATACTCCAGGGTTTCCAGAAAGTTCAGCACAGCGGAACGATACAAACTGCCGCCAAATTTAAACCCAGTGCTAGGATCGGCGGTCCAAGGCGCTAAAAACTGACGGATAGCCTGTTCTAACTGACGCCTGTAGTATTCAAAATTGGCGTGGTAAGGCTCTCTAAAGCGCACCTTGAAGTCTGCCTGTAATGGCTCATAAACCGGATTGACCACCTCAATTGTGCTCCACTCCGAACTGAGCTTCGTGAGAAAGGCCTCAATGTCTTTTAAGCGCCTGAGGTTGAAGCGAGGCTCCAAGTCATTGGTGGTGTTTCGCTGCGACAAATCTGGGATCACCACCAGGGTGACGACGCCGGGCGCCACCTGGTACAGCTGCTGATTGCGACGATCTACCTGGCTATGGTTAAGGCAGCGTACCTGATACACGTCAGGAAAGTGCTCTAACACCAGGCGCTCATAATCAAAAATGGTCACGGCCCGCCCTTTGTGGCGCAGGTGTTCACTAATACGGGTGTAAAACTGAGCAGGTTGCTCTTTCCCTTGTCCACCAAAAGCGGCATAGGGCTGCTCGATCTTTTTTACCGCCGCCTGAGGGGTAACTAGTTTGGCAATAGTTCCCGCGGCCAGGGGAGTGTTGAAATGGGTGGGGTGGCTGTCAGGATCGTTGAGGATGACAGGGGCGGCCTGGGTGTGGCGACTGATGATCTGGCAAATGGCTCCGCTGCGGGCTGTCACGCTGACTTTTAGCCAATGGAGACTGGAATCTAGGATAGTAGTTTTTGTCTTACTGATATCAGCGGAAATCGCTAGCTTAACAATACCGGAGGCAATTAACCCGTTGGTAGTGTCGCTAACAATGCCGTTATCTAACGCGCACCAGGTGTTGTCCTTGAGATAAGACCAGTGGACCTCGGTCTTCTCTAAGTCTGGATTAGCGGTTTCTTCAGCCACTTGGAAAAAGATCGATAAGGCCGAGGAAGGAACGAGCTGATCCAAACCAATGAAGAGTTCTCCTTCCTGGGTGAATTGAGGCAGAAAATATGGTTCGTCGCCGGTTAATTCAACAAATCCATCAAAGGGATAAAGATGAAAAAGAGTACAGTCTGTCTGATTGGCTTCAGCACTGTAACAAAGGCTAATTGACTGGATAACAGGGGTGTAGGGTTCGTTGATGGCAATAGGTTCTTCTCCTGCGAAAGAAGACTTTGATTTGTGACTCCATCGATACAAGTCAGATGTGGTGGCGCTTTCGTAGACAGCCCCATTGATATACTCTGGCTTCTCAGGATCGGAAAAATCTTTTGCCGCAGCTAGTGTTTGCAGGGTGTATTTTTTGACAAATTCGTTATGTAAGAAATCTTGATTCAGTTTAAAGCGAAGGAAACCACCTTTGGGTTGAGCGCTTAAGTCCGTGAGCTGATCAATGACATCGCCCATTAATGCAACAGAATTTAGATTGAGTAATTCTCCTTCAACAGGAGGGTTGAAAGGAGTGTAGGTTTGCTTCAGTCCGTGACTACTCCATGTATTTTGTGTCAGGCGCTCAACAGTGAGGGACAGATTATCAAAATAATCCTTGAGCTCGAAGGTGGTGCCGTTAACTGGCTCAGTATTTATATAATATCCCCGGTAATGCTGCTCTAAAGCGCCAGAGAAATCTTCGCTCCATTTAGGAGATAACCCCTCCCATTGAACTTCAAGCTTGAGGGAGTTCAGGTTCTTCTGAAAAATCTCCTTGCTGCCCACATAAAATTTGGAGCCAACCTTGGGTATCGGTCCAAACGGCATAAAAGGCTTTTGGGCGTCAAGAACAGACAAATCATTCTGTACGATGAGGTTATGAATTTTAATATTGTTGGCTGAAATAGTTAGAGCAGTAATTTTGAGCTGACGAAAATAGTAATAAGGCGAATACTGATTGACTCTTTCCTTATCATTCAGCATCAATCTGGCCACAGGCTTATCAGTATTTAGAGAGTGACCCGTCAGGTCAGTATGGTAGCTGCCAATGGGCGATTGTTCAGCCTTTAGCTTGACCTCTAGCGTCAACGTTTTGTTCTGGATGTTGGTTTGGCTTGCTCTAGAGTTAGGTAAGTTAGGTAAAATCTCTCCCGGCGCCCATTCTTTTTCTCCACTAAAATCAACCGCAAACAACTTCGGTAAATCCTCTGGTTTAATTGCCAAAAGCTTGCGATCAAAGGTCAGGGTGAAAATGATGTGGCGCTCCCCTTCCTGAAGATAAAAAATATTGGAAGCAATGGCCAACCCCAAGTTGGCATGCTCTCGGCTTTGGTCACCAAAGGGATGCCACGCTTTTACTAGTTGATCTTTCGGAAACTCGTCCCCTTTACCATCTCTAGAGTCTGCCTGGGGGGAGACATAAACACCTAGGATGCCGGGTTGTGATTCTTCTGTGGGATTTTCTTCAGGCGCTAAATACAGTCCTTTGAGGCTTGTAATTTGAGCCCGATTAATAACCAGTTCGTCATCAAGTTGGTAGATTAACTCTTTTCCCAGATCATCTTTTCCGGCTTGAAACCCTGTACCAATGGCAAGCTTGTGTTCAGTTTGGCCCTTTGCTAGTTGAAAAACAAGATGGGCTTGATCCGGTTGGGGTGAGCGTTTGGGCAGACGCAGAACCTGGCGATAGAAGAAGTCAAGATGCCTCTGGGTCATGCGATTCAGGTCATCTCGGGCGGCCTGCATGACATACCAGAAGGCGACATATAGCGCCAGGGCCGGAGGATGGTTGTGCTGGCTTTGGAGGTATTGGGTTAATGCAATACCTGCCTGTTGAATAATTTGGCGGTAGGTTCGGAATAGCTGCTGAAAAATTTGGTTGAGATCATCTTGAATCTCTTCCGGCTCCCGGTTAAGAAAAGAGGCATCTGGCAAAAGATCGGGTTCAGGCTCCAGGTCGCCTCCTAAAGCCTTGGTAAATTTCTGGTAAAAAGAATCATCTAGTTGGCCTAGACCTAGCTCAATCGATCGCATGCGATCTAGCGGGGACCTTAGATGGGTCTTAACCAAGCCTTCAATCGTAGTTCTAAAGGGTGGATAGGCGCTAAACTTTTCGTGCCAGCCCTTAATTTTATTCAGCAGGTGGGTTTTCCAGTTACCCAGAACCTTCATCAAGGTTTCAGACCCGCGATCGCCGAGAGAATTCTCCAATTCTTTGACGTAGCAATCTTTAACTTCTTGAGGGCGAGTTTTGCTGATCAGGGCAAGCTGTACAAGGGGGCTGGAGTCAAAAAAGGGCCGCCAGGTTCCATCCTGTTTATTGCTTTTGCCGTAGTAGGCTACTTTTTCGCTCAGCCTATATGCCAACACCAACGCATCAGCCAGGTCGTGTTCGTCTACCTTTACGAAGTCTGGCGACAGGGTAGACACTTGACGCTGGCGCTGGCTGACCCCATCGCGAGTTAATGGATTATTAAGTTGATCGCGGTTGATCGTCATGGGTGGATTACCAACGTAACGCCAGACATCTCGGGCCAGAGGGTTGATTGATGGGCGGCATTACCTGCGCCCTAGCTGCTGAGGGATGCTGGCCTGGGAGCAGCGGCGGGCAGGATGCCGCTCCCTTCATTCAGGTAAAAGGGATAGACCAAATTAAAGCGAGAATTGGTGCTTAGAACGGTGTATTCCACCGTGAGTAACACGATGCCCTCCAGCTCTCTATCCATGGTGAGATCGAGCCGGTCGAGGTTAATGCGGGGCTCATGATAGAGAATGGCGGTGCGGACTCTTTCTTTGATGCTGCTAGCTACGGTGGGGGTGAGGGTTTCAAACACTAAATCTTGTAGGTTACAACCATAGGTGGGCTGCATTACTCGTTCCCCTAAGCTAGTGGAGAGTAGAATCTGTAAACTCTCACAAATGTCTTCCTCGGCGCTGACCAGACTAACCTGGCCGTTTGGGAAAAAGCTGGGAGGAAATCCCCAACCGGTTCCCAGGTAGGCTTTGTTGGTGTTTTCCATGTCAGCCTCCGATCAATACAGTAAAGTCTCCTAGAACAATGGAGCCGCCGTGGGCTGTCGTATCTCCTAAGCGGGCGGCAGGTTTGCCGCCAATCATCACGGTGGCGGAGCCCAGCACGATGCTATCAGGGGGGCCTACACAGGTGCAGAGATCTCCTATCACGGCTGCTGGTAAGCCCCCAATGAGTACAGTCGGGACGCCTGGGCCAGTGATCGGTCCCCCCACATGGGGCACCAACACGGTCACCATTGGGCAGACATGCATATCGGTAAGGCGGGCAGCGGGTTTTCCCATAGGATTCTCCAAATCGATTGATTGTGATGGGGCAGCTGAGTAATTGTGTTAGTTGATTTGCACAAGGGACCCTTTCAAAATTGCGATCGCGCCGGTTGAGACTTCAGCGCCGGCACTGCCTTCCGCCTTAAACTGGGCATTGGCTTTAACGTTTACATTTAGCCCTTCTAGACTGGCGTCCTGAGTGGCTTTCAGCGTGAGTTTGCCAGTCGCTTCCAGGGTGATGTCTTTAGGGCTCTTGATTTCAATGCCGCTATCATTCAGGGTCACGGTGTTGCCGTTTTGATCCTCCAGGGCGATGCCCTTGGCGGCGTCTGAAAGGGTGACCTTATTGCCACCCGGAGTTTCCAGGGTAATGATTTTTTGATCGTCATCGAAGGTTACCTTCAGTTCAGAACGGGTGAAAAAGCCTTTGTGGTGATTCTCATCAGACCCGTCTAGGGGAGCTGGCTTGGCGCTGCTATTCAGCATCCCCAACACAATCGGATCACGGGGATCGTCATTGAGAAAGCCCAACACCACTTCATCGTCAATTTCGGGACGGAAAAAGGATCCCCGGTTATTGCCGGCATCCAGGGTCGCTACTCGCGCCCAAATACCTTTGGCGTCGGGGTCAATAATGGGTGACTTCACCAAAATGCGGTCTTCTCCGTTAGGGTCATCCTGCAGCTGAACCACCACCCCAATTTGCAGGCCGCTAACCCCCGGCAGAAGTCCCGCAGCCGGTTTTTCCATCAGTTGATCGGCTTCTTGATAAAACCATTGAGGAGAGAGGCCAAGTTGCAAATAGGTATGCCAGGTTCCCCCAGTCATGTCATGGCGAACCCCAGATACATAGGCCAACCCGTTGAAGCGTTTACCCACTCCCTGCAGCTTGATCAGGGTATCGGGCTGAGCGCCAGGATAGCCCTTGAGTTTCAGCAGAGCCTGAATTTTGGCCAGGCGACTCTTGAGCAGTTGAGCATCTGCCCAGGCTTGTAGTTCAGGTTGCAGCACCTGGCCACTGTGACGGAGTTCCCATTCGCTTAGACCAATGGTGTCAGCTAACGTAGAACCGGATAGGTTACCCTGCTTGTTCACCGTGGGTTCTGCTCCATCCGCTTCAATTAATGCCTGATCAGCATAGCTCCAGGCCTTGGCCTTAACGGCTTTGTACTGGTAGCGGGCATCCATGTCGGCTTCCAGACTCAACAGATCTACCCCATAGGTCAGTGTAGCGATGGGATCACCTTGGGCTGTTGGAGCTTTGACCTTAAATTTGTCCCCTTCCACCAGAACAATTTGGCCATTCATCTCGGCTCGCGACAGAATAAAATCCCAATCGGTGGCGTAATGTTGAACAATTTCAGGATGGGTTCCCTGGGTATCACTGACTTCTGGAGAGAGATCACTGTAGTCCCCTAAAATGGTTGAGATCGCATCGCTGTCTTTACTGTCAGTAAAGTATCGACTGTGACGCCCAATGGTTAACTTTGTTGCCGCTTCTTTGCATTCCAGGGTTAGGGTAGAGTCACCATTGGCATCTACTTTGATGGACTGTTTTGTAATCCCCCCCTGAAAGACAGGTTGGTCTTTGGTATCGTAGCCCATGGCAATTTTTATTTTTTTTCCTGGAAGCAAGTCATCACCTTCACTGGCGGCGAAAGTTTCCTCAGCGGCAGAACCATCCCGCAGCACTACCCGAGCAGTCGGCACCCGATTCACCTCCCGCCGAACCGATAAAGATAATATGTCGTATTCATAGGTAATATCTTTGTCGGCAACTAGCAGTTTAAAGGTGGCGACATCCGTGGTTGATTCTGTGGGGAGAGTCGTCATACGTCACCCTTCTCCACGGGAGGAAAACGCATATTAGTATTGGTTTTCAAGCGGCGAAAGTTCACTAGGCCATTAGCCTTAGCCACCTGCAGATAATAGGTGGGGTCGTCGTAAATGTCGTAGGCCATCAGAGGCAGAGTATCGCCTCCCATGATTTTTCGTTCATGGGTGATATCGGGCGATCCTTTTTTCATTTCAGCATTACGATACTGAGGTGCAGTATGACCCAGAAATGTTGCACTTAGCTTAGCTCGCAGGGGTTTACCGTCAGGAGCAAATAAAGTGTAATTAATCTGTAAATCGGATAAGACACAGTCAAATGCATTTCTCTCAACAAACGTGGCCTTTCCCCACAACAAGCGTAAAAAGTTAGACCGATGGATTTTACCTTTCATGGTATAAACTGTGTCAAGAAATGCTTGTAGCTGAGACGCTACGTCATCTGGCTTGTCGTGATAAAATTTACCGGGTTTTTTATTGATAGGTATCACACCTGTGCCATCTAATGTAAAACCAAATCGAACTGTTTCCGAAGGAGTGCGTTTATATTTGGAATTATTTCGCTGAGCCCCCTGAGCCTGGGATTTATCATGCTCTATCTTTAAAGAATGAGTGATTTCTCCTGGATTAATAGGTAGTTCAAACGTTTTTTTCTTTCCAGTTCGATCATTTTTCAGATAGGCCTCAATTAAGAGTTTAGTCAATTCCATGGCTTATCGTTCTGCTTGTTCTTTAAGGATGGCGAGTACTTGTTCTACACAAGCACTAATCAGAGCTGTCTGGTCTAGCGAGCGGTCTGTCAGTTCTCTAGTGGGCGTAGATCCTTGGACAAGGTCGTTGACTGAGGCTCTAATCGTTAGTTCTCGGATTTCTAGGGGCACTATTCTGTCCTCGAAAATACAGAGTCAAATTGAGATCTATTGAGCTGTGGAACTTCCTGAAGATGGTTCCATAATTTCAAAGTAGCTATAGTTGAGTTCTATGGATTCAATTGCCAGTGAATTTTGTTCGGCATTGAATTCAGATACAGACCATTTTTTAGGCCAGGCATTAATCACTTTCCAAGTTATGAGGGGGGTGCTACTACTGACAGAAAGGAGATTGACGTTTAGTTCCACCGGATGAATGTCAAAGTTGAGAATGGCATCCATACACCACTTAATCACCTTGGAGCCTCTGAGAAGTCCTCGCTTGAGTATTAGAGGATTATATTTTGTGCGCACTGGCAAAATATGCTCAAAGCGATTCTCACCTCCTTCTTTAAGGGGTTCAGTTTGCATATCTACACTCAATCCCGTGACGCTCTGGAAGCTAATTTCCGTACTTAAGTTGGATGTAAACTCGACCCGAAAAAAGAAACTAGCTGGAGGATAAGTATTTGCCATGACTGGAATTTTGGATTAGAGCTACTTAAACTCAATGGTCAGACCTTCGTGGGCAAGTTCAATGCTTTCGACAGCAATCTCGTTGCCATCCGCTTTCAAGTCGGTGGATTGGACTTTGAGTGGAAAGGCATTTGTGGCTTTCCAAACAACAGTATCATTGCCACTTTCGTCCTTAAGTGTGATAGTAACTAGACGTTGATATTGAGTTTTGTCAGCTTGTTTCACAGCACTATTCCACCATTGGTAAAAACTGTCAACGCCCTTAAAGGTGCCTCGTTTCATGGTGATATTGCTGTATTTCTGCATGCCAGCCATCTTGATTTTGCTAAATTGAGGCATATCACCAGCGCGATATTCAAGGGGTTCAGTTTCTACATCCAAACCAGAAACTTCTGTGAAGGATCCTTCAAGGTTTTCTGCTGTCACGGCAAAATGAAATTTTGGCAAAGGATAGTCAGCCATAGTGATTTCTCCTGTTAGGAATTAATTCGATAGCTAAGCATGAGTCTCGGTGTTTTCTTTTGTGAACTTAATGCTGAATGAGTTCATTCAGCCTCAGCTTTCTGCCATTTTGTGGGAGAACCTCAGGATAATGAACTCAGCAGGACGTACGACAGCCATCCCAATTTCAACAATCATGCGGCCTTCCAGAATGTCCAAGGCGGTCATGGTTTCGTTGAGGCCAACCCTGACATAAAACGCATGTTCTGGCTTTGCCCCCTGCAAGGCTCCAGCACGCCACTGGAGTAAGAGAAAGTTTTCAATCATGGCTCGCACCTTAGTCCAAGTGTTAGCATCATTAGGCTCAAAGACGAAAGGTTCAGTCCCTTTCATAATTGATTCTTCAGCCATGTTGAAGAAGCGCCGCACCGGAACATAGCGCCACTCATTGCTATTGCCAGCAAGGGTTCGAGCCCCCCAAATCAGGACGCCTTTGCCTGTGAACGCACGAATGGCGTTGATAGACTTGCCCGTAGTGTGGACGTTGAGATTTTCCTGCTCTTTGTTGTTGATTCTAAGAATGGGTTCTACAACTGACCTCAGGCTTACATTGGCAGGTGCTTTCCAAACGCCACGGGTGCGATCGACATCCGCATAAACTCCCACAATGAGGGGAGCTGCAGGCAGAACTGCAGGAATGTCAGCAACTGCTCTTTCGACAAGGGGGTACTTATCACCCTGTTGGGTTGTGGGAGTCTTTTCAGGGTTGATCTCCTCCATTGTGGTCTGTATCGTTTCAGTCGATCCATCCGACTGTGTTATCTGGATCTCAACTGGAACCTCACTTTCTTTGTAAAGGTAGTTGAAGATTGTTTTGAGCCGTGGTCCATAGGCCGCTCCGTACTTCAGGTTACCTGTGCCAATGCCATGATCACGAAAGCCTCTTACAGCATCATCTAAGGTCGTATTAGGGTTGGAGGGATCGAGCCAGGCGTCCATGACCACAAAGCGATCCTTGAGTCTCGCGCATTGATCCAAGGCCTGATCATACAACCCCTTAAAGTCTGCATAAGAAGGCGCCTGGTTGACATTACTGCCATCAATGAGACTTAAGCTTTCTGGAAAGACAATCAGTGTGATCTCATCTTCTTTCTCGATTGACGTGAGTCCATCTTGCAAGGGTTCTACCCGAGGACTGGTTCCTTCTTCCATCTTTCCGACGGACACGATATAGCACGGACCACCACCGTTGGCAAAGTATGCTTGGAGGGCATAGTACATGTTGTACGGGGATGGGGAAGAGTTAGTCGCATCGGTTTCCGTTGTAGTTTCTGTCTGTATGACCTTGACGGAGATATTTTTTTCATTTAAACCTTTGCCAAAATAGCGCTCGTACTCCACCAATGAAGTAATGCGGACGGGCCGCACAATTGGAGGAGTCGCATCGTGAAAATCTTCAGCCCCAACCTTAGCCATTGCTGTGTAGCCAATAAAGGCCGGAATAGCCGTTTCAACTTGGGCAATCGAAGGAGGAAATTTAGAGATTTCCTCAATATAAACACCTGGGGTTTTGTAGACAGTTGCCATAGGAAATTCTTGGGTAAGGGATTTAGTTGCTTAAAGGGAGGCACTATGTGAGATTAGATGTTGACTTATGGGGTGCTAGGACAGGAAACAACAGCCTGACGTCCGACCAAAATTTCGATCTGAGCCTTGTTCTTCTCCTTTTCTTCGTCTGTGGTGCCCGCAGGATATGTACTCTTAAACTTTAAGATCTTAGGTTCCTCTTGCGAAATAGAAATCTCTCCTACTCCCTGGTAGAAATGAGGCTTATCTAGCTCTATTTCTGGTTCCCTATCAAGCTTGGCATCATACAGGATTTTGTTGTTGTTGTCCTGTTCGTCAGTGTATCGACTTGATTTAATCAGCAAAAAGATAAGCTTGTCTTTATTACTTGGTTGAACCTCGATACATTTTGTCTCTTCACCAAGAAGTTCGAAAGCGATTTCGCCATACGCTTCAACCTCTTGGGTTGGAAGGTTTTCCTTGATTTCACCGTCGGCGGTTTTAATTCTTAGGGTTAGATCAATTTTGGGCATGAGTAAATTCCTCGTCAAATGTGAACATCAGAAAAAATCGTGGCTATGTGTTCAGGCAAAGGTGGCCTGGCTGGCTCCAAGATGGGTTTAATTAAGCTTCCATTGGGTGCAGGCAGAACCTTTTTACCGTTATTGAGCAGTTTTTTGGGCTGCCGTAGGAGGCTCTGGGGGCGTTTCGTGGCATAGGTTTTGGCGTCAAAGACAACAAATTGTTCATCGATCGGCACACACGGTGGTTCGTCAGGGGGGGCGGGCGGTGCATCAGGTACACAAAAACCATGGTCAGTTTGGTGACGATATCGCCACCGGGTAGACCGGTTTTTAAAGCGAATAGCGTAGGTCTGATTCGCCTCTTGCAGAGGCTGATGTGTTTTAATCTGGGTCAACTCAAACCCTGGAGAACCTTGGTTCGGATTTAAGACAAGCTCCACTAACGCAAAGGCAGCATTTGCAGTGAGGGGATCTGCCAACACAAACATGGTCACGGCTTGTTCGGCTTGATACAACTGATAACGACCAGGACTTTGGCCTGTGAAATTGAGACTACCCACCAGATCATCTCCTGGAACATGCTCTTTTGGAGCTACTATCTCCGCGTCCCAGGTTCTTTTGCCATTGGCGTCCACCAAGTTAAACTTCACTTTGTCGCCAGGATTTAGGTTCGGCAGAGTATATGGATAGGAGAGTCCCTGCCGAGCCATCAAGTCCAATGCTGAGACATAGGGGCTATTGGGGCAAACGTTCCAGTGGTCAGGATTTGGCGATGAGGGGGCCGAAGGCAAATATTGCAAGGCTTCTAAAGTTTGGCCCTGCGCCAAAACCACTAGATCGCCAAGATGGTATTCACCGCCGTCCTTATAGCGGGTTAAAGACTTGGTCAGAAATAGACTGTCCCCTCGCCAACTGTCATAGAGATTAGAGAAGTAGTAAATCTGATTGCGATTTGTCGTCAGGGGTATATTGGTGAAATTAGCAAAGTAGTCATCGTGAACAACTAGCCAAAACGTCAAGCGATCGGGACTGTTGATGGGAACCTGTGTCTTAAAAACATCAGTATCGACTTTATCCACATAGGCGATGAGTGTTCCTCCAGAGGGCTTGGGACGAAAGAACCATCGCAGCTTGCTCAGCACCTGCTGACAATCTGATGTCGGCACGAGCGATACCGACTTCGAGATGTCGTACCTATCAGGTAAAACAAATGGATCCTCTGGGTCTAGAGCAAAATCGTGCCAGACTTCCAGATTCAGCATGTTTTTGTAGAAATTAGTCATGTCTGCCCCTGATGTGGCGAGTTGCTAGCGATCAATTTCTGTAATGACAGGCCCCTCTGCCTGACGTTTTTGAGCATCCACAGCTACTAACCGGGCGCGATAAAGGGCAAAAGGAACCTGTTTGCCGCCTAAAGCACCCCAGAGGTGGTTGAGTTGCTCAAACGTGAGAGAGTAGAGATCCATGCAGATCTCGAAATCCTTTGAATTTTCTAAGTTTTCCATGTTTCCTGGTGTGAGAGAGGGAGAAAGTAGTCTTCTCCATTGAAAAAACTCTATAACTCGCGACAATAGCCGAAGAGCATTTTCATACTGATTATCTAAAACTGAAAACAGAATAAATAGGTTTAGGCTAGTGGGAGGATTCTGATAAACTGCCTGACCATTTTTGACTCGATAGTTAGCAGTATTTTTAAGCGTACTCTCTTCTTGAAGATTCACCAAAGAGATTACGATACGCCCATTCATATGAATATTTGAACCGCCGAGTTCCTCAGCCATCGCAATATTATTCAGAACAATAATGTCAGGCAGCCCCTCAACTTCAATAATGTAGTTCTGCAGATTATTTTGTATAAGCTTCAAAGCATCAAGGATCATAAGACTGCACCACAATACACCCTAGTTAAATTGATAAAGATACTAGGATAGAGAATCTATTGTTCAAGTCATGAATTCCCATTTTGAAGGGATTCAGGCAGCAAAAACCCTTAAGGAAATGAAATTTGAACCCTCAACCTTGAAGTCTGTTTCAGATGTTATTTCCTGCTTCAAGCATTTCCCTACTTCAAGTTTATAACCTCTATACTACGCCGATCTTTTGCAAAAACAGCTATTTAAGCCAGACTGACAAAAACTTGGTGCTCAAGAAACTGTTATTACAAACTCTTGAACAGAAATTCCTGCAGTACCCTTATTTGGAGCCTGCTAGAAGCGTTCCAAACATAGATTTGCATACAAATTGGGCCATTTATAGTAAAGATCGGAAGAGAAGTTCTGAATCAGTTACAAAATCCCAAGAAACGAGGATCAGCGCCAGACAAAACTTCGAAGACCCTAAAAAGTCTTTCAGTCAAATAGGAAACTCATTGTAGAGAAAGAGAATTTCCAAACACCATATACGCTCATTTTTTACTCATTTTTTCATATATTTTCTAGTCCTTTTTTCTAGTTCCTTCTTTTGAAGAATTACTTTGCATTTTTAAGTTTGAAGATTGGCCGTCTACTAATACCAACCTTGTGTTTTTAACGGCCTCTAATACAAAGACTAGTTCAGTTCAAAAAAGACTCTTTGTTTTTTGCTCAAAACTTTACTCTTCTTAAAGAGATAAATATAACCATGCCGTCTCAATTCGCATAAGGGATCAAAGCTCCTCGCCGATTCCAGCTCTTGAAACACCCCAGTCAATGATGACGATCTCTATACAATCCATCAAAGTTTCTGTTAAGGTTTGTATCAAAGGTCCGGCCGATTTTTGTGACATGGCCTGAAAAGCATTTCTACCACTAGTGTTGTTTTCCACAGAGATTAGATATTCATCTTGCCGATTTGGCCGAGCATCATCACAGCTCCAGCTGCCTTTCCTGCTTTTGCTGTGATGTTCGGGTGAATTTCTTCTCCTTCTGACTAACTTGCCTCGCCGTCTGATTCACATAAACTACAGGAGTCGGAAGTCGCGAATCAGGAGTGGTGAATGGGGCATCATCATCTTCCCTGAGATTGGCCCGCTGCACTTTCCTTTCCTCATGATCAGGTGGCAACGGTTTTTGTGCTTTTGTCACCCCGCCTGGAACATCTGCTAATGCGCTCGGTTGTTCGGGTGATTGTCCTGCGTCAGGTTCTCCAACTGAGACAAGTTGTCTACACGACTTGGAAGGTTATGAGTCGAGAGAAATAAGTGAACAGAGAAAAATAGACTAGTAATAATTTCTAGGCTGGCATCAGTACCTCCATAATTTGTTCAACAGATTGGCCTTGAAGCAGCAGGGATTGGGTAAAAACAACCACCTGCTCTACCGCCTCACGGGATAGGGAATAAAGTCGTTGACCGATGGGTTGCTCATGGTTATCAGCAAAGTCAAACCGCTCAGATTTTTGGCCCTGACAACTGGCTTGCTGAAGCGCGGACTGCGCTAGACAACTTAAGCAGAAGTGACGTTTGACCGCTTCCTCATTGCGTAGCTGAGCGGCTTCAAAGCCGACCAGTTGTTTGGCAAACTCATGAAAAGTTTCTATCGGCCATCGAAAACTCCAGGTAGCGAATACCCGTGAACTATCCCAATGGAGAGCGTCAGTTAATAGAAATCGAGGGGCGTCGCTGAGCTCAGACGCTTCATGGACTATCACTAGTCGTTTACGGCCATATTTCTTCAGCCGGACAACTTTAGAGAAGGCCCATATCTCTCGAATGCCACCATTGCGACACCGCACCCGTTTGTGACGAAAACTCTCTGGATGACTTTGTTTTAATTGCTTTGCGACTTTCTGCACTTGAGTCCATTGGCCTTTCCACAGAATCAGTCGAGTGCATTCAATCTCACTGACCCAGTGTTTGCCAGCAGATTCAATCAGGGTGGTTAAGGGGTGATTTAACACCCCCTGGTCAAAGGCATAGTCGGCCTGAGGAAAACACCCTTCGGCTTCAATTTGTCTGACGATATCAACGGCAATTTCCGTTCGTTTTCGATAACTCAGTCGATGCTGATGATAGTGCAGTAACTCCAGGAGTCGCTGACGCACCTGCTCCATTTGCTCATAACTATCCCGTTGAGTCATCGTCAAATATTTCAACTCTTCCTTCTGATAGTTTGGTTGCTGCACCTCCACCGCTAATCCATCTACCCGATGGGGATTTGCCACAGCGGCTGTGACCACCGTTTGATAACAACTCCAGCAGCGATTAACATAATCGTAAGCTTCCTTAGCCCCATAGATCTTCTGGCTATAGGGATGATATCCAAACGTCCAGTCCAAGCTCACGACAGCTCTGCCGCGCCCTCGATAATTCGGGGCGACGTTTTGCCGATGCTGTTTCATCAGCTCGTCCCGACTCCATCCAGATTCAAAGACCGCTTCATGCATCGCACGGCGACTGACCTGCTTCCCCTCCGGCCATACGATTTGGGCGTAGATCCCTTGCAAGGTCTTGTTTGCGCTCAGTAGCAGACCATTGATATAGCGGCTGACATGCTCAAATCCTGAATCCCGGCAGAACACCTCTCGGTAGGCTGCCAAAAATCGTTGGATCGTTGGGGCGATACCGACTAAGGGCCAATACATCTGGCTATTCCGATGAAGACCTTCTTATTCTCCTACGAGTTTCAACCCCTATAACCTTCCAAGTTGTGTAGGATGGGCAAAGTGAAGCTTGCCCATTTTGCTTGGCGAGGCATACTGATCGATGGGCACGGGCGAACCCTTTGCCCATCCTACGGCTAGAACTGCAAACTCTACTAAGACAACGCAAATTCGTTGAGCGGCACATTTGCTCGCCTTAACGAGCGGAGTCCTTGCGCTTACGTCGGTAGAGGGAGCCCAGGCCCATTCCGCCCAATCCCAAGAGCCCGAAAATTGAAGTGGGTTCGGGCACAGAAGCGGGAGATGCTGGATCTGGCTTCATTTGCACCTTCTTCGTTGGCGAATTCACTGTTTGCCAGGCCATGTTTTGCCAAAAGCCATCTTGGTTAAGTTCGTCGGTTGATTGCCAGAAGCCGCTCCAGCCCCACCAGAAGCCGCTGTAGCCCCACCAGAAACCACTCCAACCCCAGTCATAGACTTCGCTGGAAACAACCATGTCGTTGAGTAACTCGCCGCGATCATCGTACCCGTCGCCATCTCCATCAATCCATTCTGGGGTCAAGGCGGCGACAGCCTTGGGGTTAGCCTCCAACTCTTGAACAGTCATACCCAACTGCTGGGCTAGGTGTTCCTTGGCTAGGGTATTTAAGGCAGCCAGATCAGTGGATCCGTTCTGTAAATCCCAGCCAATGGCGTCAAATAACTGCTTGTCAAGGGTTGTAATCTCTCGCCGCTCTCCCAGACCCAAGAGCGGATCCATGATGCCCAGCACATTATCTGCTTCATACTTCCAGTGACTGGCTTGGTAACCGTCACCGCCTATATCTGCATTTTCGCCGCCAGCAAAGTAAGCAGTTGCGGTATTTCCCCCATCAATGGAGAAGTAAGAACCACCGCCAATGGACATATCAATCCAGGAATCACCCGAACCGCTTGCTTGGTTGCTGGCGCTGGAGAAACGGAGCAAGTCTACGGGAGTGGCGTTATTCAAAGTCCCGGTGAGGCTGGCGTAATAATCGTCGATGTTGTTTTCATTGTAGGAATTTCTCTCCGCCAGCCAGTCAACCTGATCAATTCCGCTAATGAAGCCAAGGGTGTGACCCAATTCGTGGATAGCCACACTTAGATAATCCAAACTGTTGGAATCAACTGAGTTAACAAAGTCATAGCTCCAGGAAATACCCTCGAGCCCCTCATGATTGGAGCCCTTCACCTGCTTATGCTTCCCACACCCTCTTGTTGTGTTGCATCCATTGCCGTCGCCCTTACCGCCGCCGCCCTTACCACCGCCGCCCTTACTGCCACTGCCAGTCGTTGTAGGCAGATTCCTCATCAGGATATAACCATCAAATCCCTGATTATGGCTATCCAGCATCCCCAAGGCTTTGGCGTTGGCGCGGGTCATCTTCAAGGTGTAGTTGTTGTCAACCTTGTTGCCGTCAATTAAAGCTGTAAATTTGTCCAGGTCATCTTGTTGATGGTCGAAAATTGACTGGTCAGCGGCCGAGGTAATACCTTTGGCGAGTTGCTGTCTGAAGGTTTCATAGCTTTGGTTGGCGCTGATTCCTGGCAGGGCTCCGCCAATCACATTATCAGGTAGATAATCGGTCATCTCGACCATGATGTTGAGCGATACATCATCCGCTAGATAGGTTGACCAGAACTGTCCCGCCATTTCAAAACCAATCATTTGGTCTAAGGTCGTGCCTGGGGCGTAGGTGAAATTGAAGTTTGCCGCCTGTGCTGCTGGAGCCCGACCCATTAAGGCTAAGAAAGCGATCGCTGCGAACCAATATAATTTACGAGAATTAAATTTTAGCGCCTTTGAAATAGTAGAAGTTTTAGTGGAGCCATCAGCAAAAGCCATATATTTTAATCCCTTCTCCATTGTGATTATCATCACTCAGTGATCATCGTTCCGATATCCGTAGGAGTTTGGATTATTAGGCTGACTTTAGATAAATTCTCAATTAAATTCTGACCGAAGAATTATTGTAATTACCTCTGTATTGCATAGTTAGAGGTTTAAGCTGAGGCATGGAATCCTTAAACCCCAGGCATAGGTTCGTTTTATGACACATCCTGGTTTAGTCAGTTCAAGCACCTAGACTAGTTCAGTATAAGTACGTATTTTTGGTTGTTGTGCGTGTTTTCTCTTACGTGCTTGATTGGCTCCGCCATAGTTGTACGCGACGCAAAAGTTGATTTTTTAGGAAGATTTAAAGCAATTCAAGCAGAAAGTAGGATGGGCAAAGTGAAGCGTGCCCATCTTGCTTGGCGAGGCATACTGATCGATGGGCACGGGCGAACCCTTCGCCCATCCTACGGCTAGAACTTTGAGTTTGTCCCCACTTTTTCAAGGGGGGGGTAGGGGGGATCTTACCCTTAGCGGCTGGGACTAGATGACTTGTGTATACGTGTTAGTTCCCGAGGGGAGAGGGAATAAGAAAGTGGATCAGCTCCCCTCTCCCACCAGGCTACTGTGTATACTCCGCACGATAGAGGACTGGACTTTTTCGAACGATCTAGATTCGGTATTCTAGGCATTCATAAGTGTGCCTCTATCCATCCCAGTGAATCATGATCCAGGTCGAATTTAGCCCAGCCGACATTGAACACCTCCGATTCGAGCGCTATCACTACCCTCATCCCCAAGTTCAAAAGAAAATGGATGTGCTCTATCTCAAGAGTCAAAGAGTTCCTCACAAACAGATTTGCAGTTTGTGCGATATCAGCAAAACGACCTTGACGGTTTACTTACGGCAGTATCAAGCGGATGGCGTTGAGGGGCTGAAACGCTTGAATTACAAAGGTCAACCCAGTCTACTCAATCCCCATGCTGAAACTCTGAAAGCTCACTTTGAGAAACACCCGCCGCGTACAGTCGCAGAGGCGCAAGCGGAGATTGAACGATTGACCGGTATCAAACGCAGTCCGACTCAGATCAGAGCCTTTCTCAAACGCATCGGGTTAGCTTGCCGCAAAGTGGGCTTTGTGCCGGGCAAAAGCGCTGACCCCGACAAGATAAAAGAGCAAGAGGCGTTTCGAGTTGAGCAACTAGAACCCAGGTTGGCGGAGGCTGAAGCCGGGAAGCGCACCGTCTTCTTCTTGGATGCCGCGCACTTTGTCTATCGAGCCTATCTGGGGTTCATCTGGTGTTTTGAGCGCATCTTTATTCCGTCTCCATCAGGGCGTAAACGCTTTAATGTCTTGGGGGCGATTAACGCTGTCACCAAAGAGGTCTTCACAGTGACCAATCAAACGTACATCAACTCCGAGAGCATTTGCTTGATGTTGCTGAAGTTGGCGGCTTTAGAGCTACCAACCCCCATTACCCTGGTTCTGGACAATGCCCGTTATCAAAAGTGTCAGTTGGTGCAGCACTTAGCCGATATCTTGGACATCGAGTTGTTGTACTTGCCGTCCTATTCACCCCATTTGAACTTGATTGAGCGGCTCTGGCGCTTTGTGCGCAACGAATGTTTGTATTCCAAATACTATAGAAATTTTGCCGATTTGTTAGTGTCCTTAGGTTTTCGCCATAAGAGGAAGCGCCGTAAAGAGGCTATATGAAGTAGATTATGGCGAAAAGGAGCATCTACAATGCCTACGGTAGCTGAGC
>JASJDH010000069.1 GCA_030065175.1 Leptolyngbyaceae cyanobacterium MO_188.B28
GGGGAATTAAATGAGCTGAAGCGGTTAAGAGAATAGTTGGGATATTTTGAGTCGCCCGATTGAGCTGCAATTGTTCTAAAGTCGCTCGACCATCCATATCAGGCATCGCCATATCCAAAACAATGGCGTCGGGGTGTTCGGCCGCCGCCACCGCAATCCCCTCTAGTCCCGATGCAGCCGTTAAGATTTCCCAGTCAGCATGCGCTTCTAGCGATAAGGTGATGAGATCGCGGATCCCCTCTTCATCATCAATCACCAGAATCCGTTTAGCTGTCATACCAGAATCAAGAAATAAGCTGTGTGTGCGAATCTCAATGGACCTCAATCAGCCGATACGGCGGCATGGGAGCTTAACACTTGATTCCGACCTGCCGCTTTTGCATGATACAGAGTCACATCCGCCGCTCGAAATAGGGATCGCCAATCATCGCCATCTTGAGGAAAGCCGACTACTCCAGCGCTGAAACTAGTCCAAAATTTTTGGTTATGGGCATCAACGAACTGTTGCTGACGCCAATGATCGAGGACAGATTTCAGGCGGTCTAGACCTTGCTCCACTGTTATATCGTAGAGAGCGACAATAAATTCCTCGCCGCCCCATCGAGCCAACACGTCTTCTTTACGAAACGTTTGCTTTAGGCGCTCCCCCAGGCATTTCAAGACAACGTCGCCCGCCTCGTGACCATGGCGATCATTGATTTGTTTGAAGTGATCCAAGTCTAGAATGGCGAAACAGAGCGGCTTTTTCTGACGGTTAGCTAACAGGAGCAAGCGACTCAGCTCCTGAGTCGCTCGACGTTGATTTAATAAACCAGTCAACCCATCCGTCTCCGCCAATTTTTGCATCACCTGTTGGCGCTCTAACCGATTCACTACTCGGGTAATGAGCTCTGGAGCCACTATCGGTTTGCTGATATATTCGTCGGCCCCCGCTGAAAAAACGCTTTGCCTTGTTTCCACATCCGTATGGGCTGATAGCACTAAGATCGGCAATTCTCTCCAGCGAGGATCCTGACGCACCACCCGACACAGGTCGACCCCGCTAAAATCGGGCATTTCCACATCCAGAATCAACAAATCGGGGGACGTCTGCTCCAGCACATGCCAGAACTGTCGGGGGTCGCTCAAAAAGGTTATGTTAAATCCCCAAGGTTCCAGTAAAGTGCGAAGAATATCCAATAATTGAGGATCGTCATCCACAATCAGCAAATGGGCCTCCGACGCCTGATCTTTTTGCCTCATTTGGGTAATGGCTTCCAACACTCGAGTTGTCGGCAATGGTTTGTGTAGAAAACCCGTCCCCCCGAAACGCACGGCTTTGACTCGATCCGCAAGACTCTCTAGCGCCGTAAACACCAGCACCGGCACGGGGGGGTGAATAGCAGCTATCTCAGCTAGCAAACTAAACCCATCCTCGGTGAGGTTGGAAAAAACCACATCCATCAGCACCACATCTGGACAATCCGTCTCCATTAGCTGTCTGGCTTCAGCAGGGTTGTTTGCGGCCTCAACTTCTAATCCCCAAGCACTGGCGTAGCCCTTCAGTTGATTCGTCAATCCTGCATCTTCATCCACCACTAGGAGGCGAGAGGTCTGTCTAGAAAGGGCAGATGCAGGAATCGGAGCCGCCTCAGAGGGTGTTAACTGCGTCGTCGCCCCAGCCTTTTCTAGGGTCTGTCGCAGGGCTCTAATCCGCTGAGCTAACGTATCCAGCTGGGTCTGCTCCAATTGACGATCTGCTTGAAAAACTTGGGCAATGCGCTCACAGTCCTGAGAAATCCCCTTCAAGCCAAAACTCCCCAGAGAGCCTTTCAGGGTATGGGCGACTTGCCATGCTTTCCGCCGCCATCCCTGATCGGCTACATCGGTTTGCAGCGCGGTCACCGCTTCTTCCAAGCAAGTCACCTGATTGAGATAACTGCCTCTGTGCCGCTGCCATACAGCCGACAAGTCAACCGAATGCGACTGAACAGGGTGAGCGCCAGCCGAGACGATTTGAGGAGAGGTTTCACTGGCTGGCGATGCTTTACGGCTAGCCTGAGACTCAATAACGAGCTGATTGCTTGATGACGGTTGCATTTGCCTGTCCTTTGGCGGTTTTTTTAACCGATACCCCAACCCGTAGATGGTCTCAAGGATTTCCCCAGCGCCAACCTGCTTAAGTTTTTGCCTCAAACTCCTGATCAACACCCTCACCGCATTTTCTGTGGGGGTTTCCTCACCAGACCAGAGCCGATCAATTAGGGCGCTCTGGCTAAAGATACGATCCTGATTCCGGAGAAAAAGCGCCAGGATTTCATACTCCTTGGCGGTCAAGCGTAACTCTTCTCCACGCCAGGTTACTCGGCAACTACTAGGGGCAAGGTGAAGCGGGCCCCATTCCAATACGACGGATTTGAAAGCCTTGCCTCGACGGAGCAAAGCTCGAATTCTGGCCAGTAGCTCGTCGACATCAAAAGGTTTGACAAGATAATCATCAGCGCCAGCATCCAAACCAATGACCCGATTCGTGTAGGTGTCATGGGCGGTCATCAGCAGCAGTGGAGTTCGATTTCCCTTGGCTCGGAGACGCTTGCAGAAATTTGGCCCATCCAGCTTAGGCAGCATCCAATCCAGCAAAATCAGATCGTAATCACAGGTTTGCGCTAACTCCAAACCAGACTGGCCATCCGACGACACATCCACCAGATAACGCTGCTTTGTCAGGACTGCCCTTAAGGTTTCAGCAAAACCTCTGTCGTCTTCCACTAACAAAGTTTTCATGGCGGCCCTCTCTGAGTACCATCAACCAGATAAGCAGCAACTGAAGTTCAAAATTCTGGCCGATGTCGCTAATAGTTTGCTATACAAATGTTAGTTTTTTGTGAGTGATCTTGTTCCCAAAACTGATCAGAGGAACGATCCCGATGCTTGATCAGGAAGCCCATCATAGGGACTGCGCTCAAAATGAGATTAACTTGCGCTTAACGGCTTGCATACAAATAGAGACCCGAAAGTTAATGTGCTTATCGAGTTCCTTGTCCAGATCGGGCGCCAGTTTTGCTTTGAGGCGTTGGACCCGGGTTTGGGCCGCCCTGAGGGAAATATGGAGACGTTCTGCGATCGCCGGGTCAGTCAGGCAATTGAGACAGATCAACCCCAGAACTTCAACATCCTGATCCGTTAGAGGAATTTCCTGGAGAATCTCTCTAGGCCCCCATAAATAACCATTCAGAGCGCTGCGAGCCCCTTCTAGAAATCGCTCTCGCCGTTCTATCTTATTCACCACCGCGAAACCACCTTGATGATCCCGCTTCTTCAAGGGCCTCAAAAGGCCAGGATCGCTGGTGTAAACCAGAATATTGAGGGTTTGATATTCTTCAAGGATATGCTGAAGCAGATCTAGCCCAGGTTGGGCCGACTGTTCTCCGCTAATTTTGCCATAGAGCAAATCCACAACGATCAGATCAGGCGTTTCCAGCGCTAATCTTTCCAACGCCTGTTCAGGATCTGGAGTCTTGATGCAACGGGATCCAGGTTCCAGTTTTTGCAACCAGTCACAGTTGTTTTGAGCAACCTCTGGATGATCTTCAACCACCAGAAAAAGAGAAGCATGAGAAGCATGAGAAGACGTCATGATTACTGTTCCTTGAGTATGTGAGTGAGAACAGATCGGAGGGGAGGAAACCGCTGCGTCAAATTAGAAAGCCTAGAGGGTAAAGTCCAGGTGAGTTTTACCCGGATTCCCCCCTCAGCCAAGGCGACTCTTTCCCAAGAACCGCCGGGCAGTTCTGACGCTACAGTTTCCATTAGCTTAGTTCCATAACCGCCTGACTTCGAGGGAGTTAAGCCAGACTTAAACCCATCATTCTCAACCTGTAGACAACATTGGCTCATTTCCCGCCACAGGCGAACGTTAACTTGGGTCGCCCCGCCATGGGGAGGCTGGGCGTGGCGCATCACATTGGCGATCGCCTCACGAAAAAAGTTGAAAATATCCTCGCGATTCGCAATCCACTCACTATCCAAGAACGGTTCTCCCAGGGGCTGCAGCGTCTGCGTCACCTCCAAAGTTAATTCACCAGACTGAATCCACTGGTCCAACTTTCTGCGGATCCCCATATCTAGGCCTGATCGTAATTCAGGCGTCACCTCTAATCGTTTGGCGATAACGCGAGTGTCTACCAGTTGATTGCGCAGGTCAAGGCCAATTTTTTCTAATCGCTCCACAATGGGTTGGGTCTCTAGGTTAGGGTGGTCCAATTGTAGGAATTCAATGCGATCCATCACTATTTTGAACTCCTGCAGGGGTCCGTCATGAATATCGGTGGCGATACGATGAAGCAGTTTCCGGGCGTAAAGAATAATCGCCCGCCGCTCTACCGACCCTTGCACTTCTGGTAACAGCAATCGGGCGATCCATAAACTGACCGCCAAGGTAATTCCAGTCATCAGCCACGCCAAGCTAGGGAGAACCAGCGGAGGGGCGATCCGCAATCCCAAAAAAACGGCCCCTAAGCCGCCATATCCAATGGCGATCGCTAACCCCATGACAACCCCCCACTGCTTCAAAGAGCGGCCAGACTTGCCAATACTCGAAACCACCAGAACACTGACTAGAACGCCTCCCGTTAAGAGGATAAAACCCTCTACCCACTCAGGCGGAGCGCGGTAAAACGAATCCGTCATCAGATTCGCTAACAAGTTGGCTTGGACCACAACCGCAGGAATTTTCTGAAGGGATGACAATCGAACGGCGGTCGTATACAAATAATCCTGTTCTTCGGAGAACCCAATCAAAACAATTTTGTTACGAACTCGTTGCAGCTCTTGGGCAGCCGAAGGAAGCAATTCACAGCTATCAAACAAGGGGAAGCAAATAGACTCGAGAGACAGGGTCTCAAAGGGGGGATCAGCCTCAAAAAAGTTAATGCGGTAGGCGGACTGTTCTAACAAAGGCGATCGATTCCCCATGGGATCGGACCCCTCGGCCTGCAAAAAATCTCTGAATTTCTGCTCGGCTAGCACCGCAAATGATTGAATGCGAGAGATTTCTTGCGGATTGTCTTTCCCCCTGAATTGCCCCGTGAGGCGAATGCGCCGAGCCGGACTGGTGAGAATGCCCGGTCGCCTAAATGCAGATTCATACTCAAAAAACCCCTGCATCTTTTCAGGCGGGGCAAAGTACGCCTCTTGCTCATCACAGCACAAAAACCGATTGAAAAAAGCCAGCTCTGGAGGATTAGCGCTTGACACTTGGTTGGTGCGGGCGACGAGGACAATCCGTTTAGCATTGCCCGGTTCACTGAGGAGGGTTTGCATGGCGGCGTCTGATTCATCCGTCGCTTCCACCCAATAACTGGGAAAATTCAAAACCACCACCCCAGTCCCAGCTTTGATCAGATGACCCGCTAGATCCGCATAGAAGCCGGGCCCTACAGCAAATGAGTCCGCATCCGGCATCGGATCAATGTGCATTAGGGGAATATCCTTCGCTTGGGCGACCGGCGGCTGCAGCTGCATCAAGTCATCCTGTACATCTAGCTCGAGTACTTTGACTTGCGGGATACTGGCCAGAAGCACACCATAAGCGAGATTCAAACTCACCCCCAGGCAGATTACAATCCCTCGCCAAGCTTTCCGGAACACTGTCTTACTTGATAGCCCCTATTCAGAATGAAGCAGATACCGAATAATGCGATCAGGTTGATTTTGGTCAAACGTTACACACAGGTTCTCTAAATCGTCGCCACACTGCTCAAAGACCCAATCACCATTTTGAGTCGGCGCCCGACCGCTCTCTACCCTGACGGTTTGGTCGGCGTCTGGACCGGAGAAAAACTGAACGCGATTTCCTTGGACCTCCAAGGCTAACTCAACCCCGCCTCCTTGACCGCTGCCGCTCACAATGCGTCCGGACCCTTCCCATTTTCCCTCCCTAATTTGTTGGGCGCTGACCAGGGAACTGCCCATACATAGTATCAGAGCGACTTGACCAATAATGGCTGATTGCTGAACAAAAAACTTCATAGCTCAAAAATATAAGGAAGATTACTGAATCCAAGGATTCATTTAATACTCAATTCATTGTAGTCACCCTATAGAAGCAGTGTGTAAGACAAACAATAACCGATGTCACTAATTTACCTTAGAGGCATATTTGCCTGCAGTGCGCGATCGCGCACTCTTCGCTGCGGCCATCCTCCTGCTGTTTGGCGTGAGTCGCTATGAAGCGCTTAAGGGCGAGCACGGTATTCTCACTTATGTTAGGAGTTTGAACACCTCTCTGGCAAAGCTAGAGGCTGCTTAACCACTAACCCCTCAAAGGAAAGGATTCATTTTTCCCTAAGTTTTACTCCCTGAGTCTTACTTAAGCAAAATGCATCTTCCTCAGCAGACCATCCGGACATAGCACTCTTGATCAGTCTATTCGAGGGCTTCCAATGATTGACCATCCTTCAGCAAGACAGGAGAAATATGCTAAGAAAAACTGGCATGTTAAGCCTCTTAAGCGCAACATTACTGGGAGTTGTTTCCTTACCCGTCCAAGCTGATAATGCAACTGTTCAAACCGGTACACAGCAGGTTGTTATTAACGGGAATAACAATCAAGTCATTCAGGTCATCAACCAGACCAATGTAAATCAACGCTCTGGAAGAGGACGTCGACGCAATGGCGGAAATAACAGAGCCACCATACAAGACGCCTATCAAGGGGCCAGTGTAAATGGCCAGAATAACACCGTCTTCCAAGAAAGCAATCAAACAAACATCCAACAAGAATCAAGAGGAAGAAGGCGTCGCCCCGATCGAGAACGAGAAGAGTGGGATGACGATGAACCAAGGGGAAGAGGGCGTCGGGAAAGGGGCGATGATGATGATGATGATTAAAATCTTTTGCAAACAGCCTCTATGACCCAGAGGACCGTGACGTTGATCTAGAAGTTTGTTTTCTCAGTGACTGAAATTCGAGACAGCTTTCCTTTTCTAGGAAGATCTTCAATCAGTCACCCGCAGTTTCAGGAAAAAACTGACATCTTTTTCAGTTTTGTTCTGACCTTTATTGCACATCGCGTTTACACATTTCTCTCATCGATAAGGAGACACAAAATGTTGAAGAAAATCCACACCCTGAGTCTGTTAGGAATCGCCACATTCGGCCTCGTCGCCCTGCCCGCCCAAGCGGATACAGCGGTCGTCCAACAAAGCACCCAAGAACTTTATATTGAAGGCGCAGGGAATGAAGGGGCGCAAGTGAGCGAACAAATCAACATCCATCAGCGCGTCAATACAGGTCGACGACAGTCCAACACAGGCATTGTCCAGGATGTCTATCAAGGCGCTTCCGTTGTGGGTGAAGACAATGGAGCCTATCAAGTCAATAGTCAAATCAATATCACCGAAGAAATTAATCCTCGCCATAACAGACGTCGGGGACGCATTCGGGGTCGCTAGAGATTTGCATCCAAATAAAGGCCAGTAAAAGGCTGTGGATGGGTGGATGGGTGGATGGGTGGATGGGTGGATGGAAATTATTCACCATCCCCTACCCCCTAAGCAATCTAGGCGTCATTCAGCCCTTTTGGATGGCGGGTTCGACAACCATTTAGCTAGGTACAAGATAAGGAGACACACAATGTTAAAGCAAACCTACACCTTAGGTCTATTAAGTCTTGCCGCGTTGGGACTAGTTTCTCTTCCTGCTCAAGCAGATACTGCGGTCGTCCAACAAAGCACCCAAGACCTCTATATCTATGGGGAAGGCAATAGCGGAACACAAGTCAGCGAACAGATCAACATCCATCAGCGAGTCAATACGCACGGCAGACGCTCCAACACAGGCATTGTCCAAGATGTCTACCAAGGCGCCACCGTGGTTGGCGAGGACAACGACGCCTATCAAGGCAATAGTCAAATCAATGTCACCGAGGAAGTCAACCGAACTCACAACAGAAGACATCATCGGGGACAGATTCGCATTCGTAATACCAACTAGAACAGATCGCTAACGGAGGTCACTTGTCATTCGACCAATGACAAGTGACAAGTGACTAATGACAAGTCCAAACAAATTCCCTGTCAGCAGGAGAATCACCTATGAAAATCAAACAATTGCTTGCATCTTTCACTTTCTCCGCCCTAGTCCTATTCCCTGGAATTGCTAGGGGGGATATTGATATCCGGACTAACACAACTCGAGTCACGGTTAATCCCAGCGGCGACATTTACATCAATACCCAACGCTCTGGAATCGGAGGTCCATCACATTCGTTACGCCAACCCATCTATAATCGCTCAAGCTCACGGCGGTTGTACCGACCCGCTCCCCGTAGCAGTTGCCATGGCGCTAACGACCACTACCAGCGTACTTATTCCACGGTCTACGGCAATGGAAGGAGTTACTCACGCAGCTCTACCGTGACCCGAGTCTGTCGCTAGAACCAATACATTCACATTCAAGATACTTTTAGTCAGGAGGTAACAATGAAGTTTGCCTTTTTTTCGCTGGGGTTATTGTCATTTTCCAGTGTGTTAACCGTCGCCTCCACGGTCAATCAAGTTGCGATCGCTCAATGCGTTATGGCGGATGTGGCGATTCAAGTCGCTGTTCATGGTTCCGAGAAACCCGCGCAACAAACTAATGATGTGGAGATGGTGAGCGATGGTCCATGCACGGGCAACACCAGCGTTAGCACCAGTCGACAAGTTCACGTGGGCGGGACAGACGAAGTCAGACAAACCCGCAGAAGCCGTCATCAAATGAGTGAGGACAGAAACAACAGAACTGGCGTGAATGGTCCTACGGTTGCAGTTCCGGTTGAAGTGCAAGTAGATGTTGACAATGCGGCTTATCGGCTTCGTTGACAAAGAGACCAGGCTTAGGGGATGTGCGTAAAAACAAAGTCCCAGTGGAAGACAGTGGATGGGTGGATGGGTGGATGGGTAGATGGGATTTGAGGTGCCGGCGGATCTCCAAGAACTTGATCACCGCCGTTGATCTGTCACTCACTCCCGAGTCTTTCAAAACCCAGAAACCCGGTCTCTGTGATTGACCTTAGGACAAAGAAACCCGGTCTCTGTGATTGATCTTTCACCTAAACCCAAATTATTCAGAGACCGGGTTTCTCTAGCGATACCCTCACACCCCGGAATAAAAAACCGGAATAAAAAAATGGTACAAGCCATGAACACCAAGATTCCTTTCCTTTTGACACTCTTGACAACTGCTTCTCTCCTCTCGCCTGCGTTCCTGCTAGAAGCAAATCCGGTCATGGCCAATAACGCGATGCTCCCCCATGGTCATCGTTCTTTTAGCAGTCATCGATTCAACTCCCTAAAATGGAATTTAAGCACTCAACACGACACCCATGTTTCCCAATCCCAACAAACCAAAATAGACCTAGAGCGCTCAGACCTTAAACAGCCTCATCGACTGGAAATTAGCGCTGACCCAGGAGTTCGCCTGAGGGGTCGCGTCACGGTTAATGGCGTTCTAGTTCAAGAACTCAGAAGCAATCGGGTTGCAATTAATCTATCCCCCTATCTGCGTAGGGGTCGGCAAACGGTTGAAATTTCCGGGCGATACCAACCAGCCAGCGCTGCAGTGCAAATAGAGTTCTCGGGTCCTAACTCGACAATTACGCAGCAAACAAGTGGGAGCGGCCTCTTAAACCACGTTCTAGTATTTAATCTACAGTAGGAAAGCGCTGGATGCTGAGTGTACGAGAAAGTCCTGAAATAGGATATTTCCGCCAGCTCAAAACTTTTAAGCCCAAAATAAACTCAAAATTCATTACAGAGGCGATGAGCAATAAAATCAGGATGTCATGTTGTATCAGTAACATCCCATCCACTCATCTACCCATCCACCCATCCACTGCTTTTGCCAAGAATTTCTTTTGACGCAAATCCCTTAGGAGTCCGGTTGATCACGCTTCTGGAGATCCAGCTTCGCCTTGAGTTCGTCTTTAATCCGGCTGAGGATTGAGGTTTCGTCCAACGATTCTAAGATATCGCTGACAACCGCTTTAGGACCGTCCGGCCCCCATGCGGCGCCGTTTGCGAGATACGCTTTAGCGACTTGCCCAATACTGTAGGAGGACACGCCCGCCACAGCGGCTTGAGTGAGGGCAACTGACATATAGGGTGTCAGGGATAGACCGCCAGTTGAAATAGCGGTGGCGCCCAGTAAGCTCTTGAGGGAGCCTAAACCAAACGTGACCAATAGTTCACTGGCGGCGACTCCACCCATGCCTAAGGCGGTGGAGCGGAGCAAGTTGATCGCGCCCTGCTGAGTCATGGCAATGCCATAGAGACGGGAAAGGGTCAGGATCATCGCTATGTCAATCACGGCGCCGCCCAACAGATCCATGACAGTTACAGGATTGAGGGCGATCGCAACCGCTTTAGTCATGACCGCGTTCCAGATGGCGTCATCAGCGCTGCGATCGCGAATCTCCACCTTACGCTGCACCAATTGATCGTTCACATCATCAGCGTAAAGCATGGTGTTGAGCGCTACCAAAGATTTGCCGTCCCGATGCAAAAGTTCCAAAATCTTTAATTTAAGATCATCGATCTGGGGAGCCCCCCGATTCATCTGAGCGATCACCTGGCCGTCAGGACGACGAACCACGTGCGCCACCATGGGAGACGCCGACGCCATCACAATCTCATCGGGGGAAATCAGCTGCTGGATCCGCTCGTCTCGAATTTTCTGGTAAATCAGTTGGCGGTCCGCTTCAGGATACTGATCAATTTTGTTAAACACCAGCAGTATGGGCTTACTAGCCCGCCGCAGTTGGGATAACGCCTTAAACTCCACCTGAGTCATATCGCCAGCAATAATAAAGAGGATCAAATCCGCCTGTCTAGCAACCCGTTCAGCCATGGCCTGCCGCGCCGCCCCAGCCACCTCATCAATACCCGGCGTATCAATCAATTCAATCCGAGATTGGCCCGCCCCTTTCAATGACACCCGCAGAATGTCTTGATCCGCCGAGTCTGAAATCGCTTCGCGGTTGACTTGCCAACGAACACTTTCAATCTGACGAGTCACCCCATGAATTGGTCCCGTTTCAAACACATCTTCACCCAGCAACGCATTCAGCAAAGAAGATTTACCACGACCGACCATGCCGAATACGGCGATATGAATAACCGAGCGCTCCAGCTTTTCCAGCAGTTTATCCAAGCTATGGATTTCCTCCTCTAACCCCATCCGTTCCCGAGGCGTCAAATCCAATTGACTGATCAGGTCGCGTAAAACCTCTTCAGCGTGCTTGTAGTGTAGCTCCGCTTGAATATCCTCAAAACTTAAGATTGTTTCCTCTAACTGATTTGATAGAGTTGAGTCGGGGATTTCCTGCTTCTCTGAAATTCCCAGATCAGAGTGAATCGGTTGGTGAGAATCAGGATTAGCGGGATTGGACATTAGACAGTTCAGACGGTAAGCTGACAAATGCAATTAAATTTCGTGCGCTATAAAATCGCAAAAGGCGGTAGGCGCAAGTTGATGTCGTGCAAATGGAGCAGCGATTTAACTTTGTCATTGATTCAATTGGATATCAACATAGTTTCCTATTTAGCAAAAATCGCCTCCGCATTCATCTTAGCCTGCCCTGATCTGAGGCATCGAGACACTTGACTCGCCCTCTGGGAAAAGGCGAGTCGATTGGAATCAGAGATGGGAGAATAGATCTGGAATCTGAGGAGGCGTAGCATGGAGTTTCAAACCCTTGCTCAGCAAGATTGCTATGAGAAGATAACCCCCTGGATAGATGATTTATTTAGCGGGTCTGTCGTGATTTTTGATGATGAGCCTTTATTTATTATCAATCTAGGCTCCGCCGTCGCTTCCACCAAGGTGATTCCTTGGGGAGATGATGAAGCGCTGATTACCACTCGCTCCTACGTGGTAACGGATATCGAAATTACCCCTGACCTCACCTATTTTCTGCTGCGGGAAAACAATGGCATTTACTTTGGCCGCTTTGCCCTTGATCCTGAGAACGATATCGTATTTGAGCATAGTCTGGTTGGATCCAGTTGCGATCGCGTCGAACTCAAGCACTCGGTGATGACCGTGGTGAGACTAGCAGACACTTACGACGACCAGATTGTTGAACGCTGGGGCGGAAAGCGTGCTTTGGATCGGTGGTGCTGATTAGCTTGGAGCGGCCATAGACGACTAGTTAAAAAATCGATCGCCAGCAGCATTCATAAGTGCTGCTGGCGATCGATTTTTTAACAGTTCCGGGTTCCGGATGATAAATTCACTCTATAGGCTGGTCACCTGAAAAATGACCACGCCCTCATCCAGCTTACTCAACCCCCTCAATCCGGTCCTCAACCTCCTGATAAATCTCCTGCAGGCGTTCAATATTTTGCTGGCTGGTTTCCCAGTAACCGCGACCGTTCACCTCCAACAGCGTGCCGACCATTTTGCGGAAAGAATTAGGATTCAGGTTCATCAGACGATTCCGCATCGCTTCATCTTCAATGAAGGTGGTGTTCATATCTTCATACACCCAATTGTCGACCGCCCCTGCGGTGGCGGACCACCCCATAGTGTTCACCATGCGCTTGGACAGTTCCCGAACCCCTTCGTAGCCGTGGGACAGCATGCCCTCGTACCACTTGGGATTCAGGGTTTTTGTGCGAGCGTCCAGTCGCACCGTTTCCGATAAGGTGCGGACCTGGGCGTTAGCGGTGGTGGTGTCCGCGATGTAGGAAGCGGGCGTTTTACCGTCGCCCCGAAGCTTGGAAACCACTTTGGTGGGGTCAGAGTCAAAGTAATGGGAAACGTCGGTGAGGGAAATCTCCGAAGAATCTAGATTCTGGAATGTCACGTCAGCCGTCTTCAGCGAAGACTCAAACAACTGTCTGGACTGGTCCATCATGCCAGGATTGTCCGAGTTGAAGGCGAAAGACTTACGGCTGAGATACATCTCCTGCAATTCCGATTCCTCTTCCCAGGTGCTGTTTTCCACCGCCAGGTTGACATTGGCGGCATAGGACCCAGAAGCATTGGAAAAAACACGGGTGGCGGCTTGCCTTAACGTCATCCCCATTTCTTCCGCCTGTTGCAGGGCGTGCTTGCGGACAAAGTTCATCTCCAGGGGTTCATCCGCTTCCGCCGCCATCTTAATGGCGCGGTCCAGCAGATTCATCTGGTTAATAAAGAGATCCCGGAACACGCCGGAGCAGTTAACCACCACATCCACCCGAGGCCGTCCCAGTTCCTCCAACGGAATCAGTTCCAGTTTATTGACCCGGCCCATGGTGTCGGGAACGGGTTTGGCGCCGACAAACCAGAGCATCTGCGCCAGAGATTCGCCATAGGTCTTAATATTGTCAGTGCCCCATAGCACCGATGCAATAGTCTCCGGCCACTGTCCGCCATTTTCTTGGCGTTGACGCTCCAGCAGACGATCCACGACAATTTTGGCGGATTGCACCGCGGCGGTTGTGGGAATGGATTGGGGGTCCAAGGCGTGGATATTCTTACCGGTGGGCAGCACATCCGGGTTACGGATAGGGTCGCCGCCAGGACCCGGCAGCACATATTCCCCGTCTAGCGCTTTTAGCAAGGCGCCCAATTCGTTATCGGCCACCACTTGCTCCAGGCAAAACGCCAGGTATTCAAACAGCGGTTTCATCGCTTCGGTGTCCACCTGGGTGTACCCCAATCGATGCAATGCTTCCACCCAGGGTTCTTTACGGCCAAGGTTAAAGAGATTGAGCCTCTGGGTTTTGATCAGCCGCCCCTCGTCGTCGATGTTTTCCTGCACCATCGCCGCGATCGCTTCGCGGGTGGCGTTATTGATCTCATTCAGCAGCTGCACATCGGCCAGAACGCCGCGATCGCTATTGGAATAAATCTCCTCCATATCTCGCCCCAGGCTGTTGGCGATGATCCTGGGCAAGCTTTGGACGCCATCTTCGGGACGGTCCAATCCAGCGATGTTAACCAGGGTTGCGATCGCTTCCTCAGCCGTGGGCGGTTTGCCCACCACATGCAAACCGCAGGGCAGCAAGCGAGACTCAATCTCCATCAGCTTGATGTAGACCTTGCCCACCAGAGTATCCCGCGCTTCCGCCGAAAGCTCCTTGACATCTTCCTCGGGCAGTTCAATGTCCCGGTCAAGATTCACTAACCGACATTTCTCAACAATAGCGTTGACGATGGGAATCGCCCGACCGCCCTCTTTCAAAGTCTGATAGGACGCGATCAACTCGCTCAACTCCTTCAGCCCCTTGTAAAGTCCGGCGTTCTCCGCCGGCGGCGTCAGATAACTGATGGTTTCCGCATAACTGCGGCGCTTGGCGATCGTGGCTTCGGAGGGGTTATTGGCGGCGTAGTAGTAAAGATTGGGAATAGAACCAATTAAGCTATCGGGATAGCAGGCGCCAGACATGCCCATCTGCTTACCCGGCATAAATTCTAAAGAACCGTGGGTGCCAAAGTGGAGCACCGCATCCGCCTTCCAGATCTTCTCCAGATAGGTGTAGTAAGCGGCAAAGCCATGGTGGGGGCTAGCGGAGCGGGAAAAGAGCAGCCGCATCGGATCGCCTTCATAGCCGAAGGTGGGCTGCACGCCAATGAATAAATTACCAAAGGACTTTCCATAGACCAGCAAGTTTTGGCCGTCGGTGTTGAGGTGTCCGGGCGGTGAGCCCCAATTGTCTTCCAGACGCACGGAATAAGGCGTCAGCGTTTCATATTCCGGCACCGACATGCGATAGGCGATGTTGAGTTCAGGGCTGTTGTATTGCGCCTGGGCGTCATGAATCACCTCTAGCATCAGCGCTTCCGCCGACTCGGGCAAATTTTGCACGTCATAACCGGATGCCTTCAGCGATTCCATCACTCGATAGATGGAGCCGAACACATCCAGGTAGGCGGCGGTCCCCACATTACCCTTATCCGGCGGGAAGCTGAACACCGTAATCGCCAGCTTTTTCTGCGATCGCGCCAGCCGCCGCAGCTTACCCCACTTCATCGCCCGTCGAGCGACGGCTTCAACTCGGTCTTGAAGGGAGGTGGCCCGTCCGGTCATACCATCGCGTCCCGACAGGATAATGGGTTCGATCGCGCCGTCCAATTCCGGCAGCGCCATCTGCAGGGCCACTTGAATCGGGTGTAGCCCCAAGTCGCTGCTCTCCCATTCCTCGGTTGTTTGGAAAACCAACGGCAACGCCACCATATAAGGCCGATTTAGCCGCTTCAGAGCTTCAATCGCTTTTGGATGATCTTGCCGAGCGGGACCGCCCACCAGCGCGAAACCAGTCAGGGAGATCACCGTATCGACAATGGCCTCTTTATCCTTGGACAGAGGATCATAGAAGTATGCCTCGACCGGTTTGGAGAAATCTAAGCCCCCCGCAAATACCGGGATAACCCGGGCCCCCATATACTCCAGTTCCTGCACCATGGCGACATAGTGGGCTTCGTCCCCCGTCACCAGGTGGGTGCGTTGGAGCACCAATCCTACACAGGGAGCGGCGGAATCCTTGAGGGTGTCAGCGATGTCCCGGCGAGAGTTATACCAGTTGAGGTATTCCTTAATATCCTCAAACATGGTGGGGGCGAGGGGATGCCAGATCCCCATATCGGGGTAAACCACCGGCTCTTGATAGTCTAGCGCTTCAGGCTGCGGGGCCCCGGCTAACTCCTTGTCCGTAAAGATGTAGCGATCCGCCAGCATCAACAGGAAGTTCTCTAAATTCTCCGGCGAACCCCCCAGCCAATACTGGAAACTGAGCATAAAGTTGCGGGCGTCCTGCGCCTTTTCCACCGGCAAGTACTTCAGCACTTTGGGCAGGGTGCGCAGCAGCTTCAACATCGCGTCTTGGAAACTGCTGCCGGAGTTCTCTTTACGCTTTTTCATGAACTGGGCGATCGCGCTCTTCGACTGCCCCAACTGCGCCATGGAAAAACTGCCCATCTTGTTTAAACGCATGACCTGCGGCATTGAGGGGAAGACTACCGCCACGTCTAAGCGATCGCGACTGGGCTGAACAGCGGCGGTCACCTTCTCCGCCAGTTCTTCAATAAAAATAAGGGACCCAATAAAAACATTGGCCTCCGACACGTCTCGCTTAAAGGCTTCATAGTTTTCAGGATCACGCAGTTCCTCAATCAGGTACCCACTGATTTCCACCGCGACTTGAGGATTGTTGTCGTTGATCGACCGAACAGCGGCGGACAGGGAACTCTGATACTGAGCCTCTAACACGACATAGACCACTTTAACTAAAGAACGCCCCCTCAGGTCATCGGGGGAAATATGTCTCACGGTGGGCTTGACGTGAGTGAACATGCGGCAAGGCTCCTTTGAATAAATATTTCTCTCTGTTGGTTTCTTATCAGCGTTCAAAGGGGGCGAACCCCATCACATTAAAGGAAGAAGGACAAGGAAACTCCTTCACTTAAAATCTGTTTTTTTTAGCTTGACAACTTCACCTCTTAGACAGGCTAAAGGACAACGCCCAGACTCCAAAACTCAGACTTTATCAGTCTATACACTTACAGGACATCGAGGGAGTCAGGGAAACTTCGCAAAAAACTTTATCAAACAATGGAGGAAAAATGTGCATAGCTGTTTGTTAAGGTCTACTAAGCTGAACGCCTAAAAGATCTTTTATCAGAAAATGCTTACCAAATCAGGGCTTGAAGGATCATGCGAAATAAATTGATATAAAAAAAAGAAGATATCGAAATATAGATTTACGATATATCGAAGTAAACAATCATTATTTATTTAGAAATGTAAAATAATGATTGTTTTTACTTTAGAGAGACCTTCATCATTCACAACTCGTCCCAAAAGGATTGGAATGAATCCTAAATATTTTCTCGATGAGCCTATGTCAAGGCAAGACGGCCTCAACCGCTTTAGCCTGACCGATGCGAACTTTAGGAGGTCGAAATTAATCCTTGCGCCCGAGAATTAATCTGCTTGCTGAGCAACCTTGATTTCATAAATATTCCAGAACGGCTCACTGCTAGCCTTCAAAGCAGCGTGTTTAACACCCTGCACATGATTTCGCACCGCCGATAGCGACAAGGCATTCACCAGATAGATAAAAGGCAGGTATTCCTGGGTAATGCGTTGGGTCTCGTCATACAGGTCTTTTCGCTTAGCCATGTCCAGTTCTTGAGCGGCTTGGATATATAGGTCGCCAATTCTCTGCTCCCAGTCTGCAACTTCACGGCCTTCAATGGGATCTTGCCCTGGCTGAGCCGATTGATTAAATGGATGCAGGGTTCCCTCCGGCAACCAGACATTGGCCCCTTCGTTCGGTTCAATTCCACCGGTAAATCCTAATAGATAGCACTCCCAATCCAGAGAGTTCGCGAGCTTTTCCACCAAATTGCTGAAATCAATGGGTTGAAAATCAACTTGAATGCCAATTTTGGCCAAGTCTTGTTTGATCTGGGAGCCCATGCCTTCCCTCAGTTTGTTACCCGCATTGGTCAGGAGAGTAAACCTGACGCGGTTGCCGTTATTGTCCAAAAGTTGAGCCTCATCATCATATTGAAAGCCAGCATCGATGAGTAATTGCCGCGCTTTGTCCAGATTGAAGTCATAGACCTTGAGCCCCTCTTCAGGCGAAAGATAGTAAGGACTCTGAATGTCGATGGGGGAGTTTTGAGGTTGGCCTAACCCCTGGAACAAATTATTCACCATGGCTTCGCGGTCAATGGCGTAGGCGACCGCCTGCCGGAAAGCCAGGGTGTTGAACCATTTAGATTTAATCGGATCCACCAAAGGTTGACCACTGCGCCGCCCTTTGTTGAGGTTAAAGCTGATAAAGGTGGTGCCAAAGGCTGGCCCCCCGTTATGAATGGTAAAGTTACCCCGCTTTTCTTCCCGCTTGAGCAACGCAAAATTAGCCGCTTGAACCCCGACCTGATCCAACCCCCCTGACCGAAACTGCAGCAGGGAGGTATTCGTGGACTCAACGATTTGCCAGATGTAACGTTCGATATAGGGCTGGGGATTACTCTGGTCGTCCTTACGCCAATAGTAAGGATTACGCTCAAACACCACCCGTTCCCCAGGTTCGTAACGGGCTAAGCGATACGGTCCATTGCTAATCACTTCACTGGGGTCGGTATCCGTGCCCCAGGTGGACAAAAATAGGGGATTGCCCTCTGAATCGTACGCCGTGATCGTCTCTTCCAGAATGTGTTTGGGCAGAATGGCCACGCCATCCGGCGGGCCTGAGGTTGCGGATAAGAAGGGGGCAAAAGGTTCAGGCAAAATAAATTCGATTTGGCGATCGCTGACTTTTCGCACTGTCGGGAACTGTCCGCTCTGACCGATCTTGAGCATATCCTTCAAGCTGGACGGAATCTCTGGATTGAATACCACCTGGTTGTAGGTAAAGATGACATCATCGGCGGATAATGACTCGCCATCAGACCACTTCAAATCTGACCGCAGGGTAAACAAGACCCGTTGGGCGTCCTCAGAAATTTCCCAAGATTCCGCCAGTTCCGGCTCAATTTCAGTGGTCAGATTATTGACGCGAGTCAACCCTTTAAACGTGAGGGGAAAAATATTAGGAACCTGGCGATTTAGGGCCAGATTGAAGGTTTTTGGATCACTCAGAGCGGCGACAACCAATTGGGATTGCTGGGCAATATCCGCCTTAATCAAGCGAGAAGGGTCACAAGCAGCGAGGATAATGGCGCAAGATAGGACGAGGACTAACAGCAGACGGCGACGCAAAGAAGTCATTCCCATCTAGTTGAGGATTCACAAAGATTAGTTCTCTACAATCTTAAGGTCATAGAGATTCCACAACATAGTCCTCTCCAACGCCGAATATTGAATCTCTTGGAAAGCCTCTGCCGCTTCAGCTTTAAATTGGGTAGGTATACAGGTCGCTCGACAAAACGCCAAGCAGACCATACCAAAAACCAACTGACGCATCAATCCCTAGGTTCCATCCACAAGCTTGAGTTCATAGACATTCCAAAGCGTCCTTCCCAACGCCGTATACTTAACCCCTTTCACCCTATTTCGCACAGCCGCCATGGAAAGCGGATTAATCATAAAGATAACGGGTAAATACTCCTGCGTGAGTTGTTGGGTTTGAGCGTATAGGGCCTTACGTTTCTCATCATCTAGCTCACGGGCGGCCTGGGTATATAGCTGGCCAATTTCGGCTTCCCAAGCATAGACTTCTCGTCCCTCTAAGGGCGTTTGTCCGGGTTGAGAAGCTAGATTGAACATATGCAGCCTCCCTTCAGGTTGCCAGATATTCGCTCCACTATTGGGCTCAATTCCACCGGTAAAGCCGATGAAGACACAATCCCAGTCGAGTGTCGTGTCCAACTTATCAACCAGAACTGTGAACGAAAGGGGTTGAACATCAACCCTGATACCAATTTTTTCAAGATCCCGCTTAATTTGAGAGACAATTGCCTGACCGAGTAAACTTTCTGCACTGGTTATTAGAACAAAACGGACAGGATTTCCCTTGGTGTCTACCAACTGACCAGAAGCCATATAGGTAAACCCTGCTTCAGTCAGGAGTTCTCTGGATTTATCTGGGTTATATTCATAGGTTTTTAGCCCTTCTTCCGGAGAGAAGTAATAAGGACTCTGAACTGAGATAGGAGAGTGCTGCGGTTCGCCAATGCCCCGGTAAAGATTGTTGAGTAAGGTATCGCGATCAATACCATAGGCAATGGCTTGCCGGAATTTGACATCGGTAAACCAAGCAGACTTGATCGGATCGACCACAGGCTTACCATTGCGCCATCCCCGATTGAGGTTAAAAGTAATAAATCTAGTGCCAAAGGCTGGCCCTCCCTCGAAGATAGTGAAATCACCCCGGTCTTCCTCTCGTTTGAGCAGTTGGAAGTCATTCGGCGGTATTGCGACCACATCTAGGCCGCCAGAGCGGAACTGAGCTAGGGAAGCGTTTGGATTCTCCACAATCTCCCAAACAATTTCCTCAATATAGGGTTGCTGATTACCCTGCTCGTCTTTACGCCAGTAGTGAGGGTTCCGCTTAAACACCACCCGTTGGCCGGGGACATAACTACTGAGTTGGTAAGGTCCATTACAGACAACCGATTGGGGATTGGTGCTGGAATCCCAGGTAGACAAAAATAGAGGCTTCCCTTCTGAACCTTTCTGACGAATACTGTCCGCTAGTACATGCTGAGGCATAGGGCTAATTGAACCGGCTATTCGCATGAAGGGAGCAAAGGGCTCGGGTAACATGAACTGTATCCGTCGGTTATCTAGCTTGGCGACTTCTGGTAATAGCCCCTTATCTCCTACGCGCAGCACATCACGGGTGCTGGTCGGGATCTCTAGATTGAAAATAATGTCATTGTAGGTGAAGACGAAGTCATCAGCCGTCAGGGGTTCGCCATCCGACCACCGCAAACCATCCCTCAGAGTGAAAACAATTTTCAGGTTATCCTCCGAAATCTCCCAGGACTCAGCAAGACCAGGTTCCAGCTCCCCAGTGACGCCGTTTTGAGCGACTAATCCTTCAGAGATCAGAGTAAAAACATTCGGACTTTCTTCACTCAAAACTTCATTGAAGGTTTTGGGATCAATGACAACGCTATAGACGAATCTGGGGACTTGAGCATTGTCCTTTCTAAACTGGCCGGGATTACAGGCAGTCAAGGAGATCGCTACAATCCCCGCCAACAATAGTGCAAATAGTCGGTGGACTCTAACCATGAACTCCGATCAATTTTCTAAGTAGTCCAATTCATACACATTCCACAGCAAGAGTCCCAGGGCGGAGTACTTAACATTCTGAATATGATTGCGCACCGCGACCATGGACAAGGGATTAATCATGAAGATAACCGGCAGATTCTCCTGGGTCAGCTGTTGGGTTTTAGTGTAGATCCGCATCCGCTTATCGTCATCTAACTCCTGCGCAGCCTGGGTATACAAACGGCCGATTTCCGCCTCCCAATCCGCAATTTCCCGCCCTTCCAGCGGCTCTTGTCCGGGATCAGCCGATAAATTGAACAGGTGCAGTCG
>JASJDH010000070.1 GCA_030065175.1 Leptolyngbyaceae cyanobacterium MO_188.B28
GTAGAGCCTACATTCAGCAGGTAGCTCAACACAGTAAATAATATTGTTGGCAGGCCGAACCAAGAAAACGCAAAATGTGCCTTTGCACCTCTGTTAGCTTAATGCCCCATTTGTGTCCGTTCAGCCAAACCAAATGGACGGACTGAAAACATTGCAGCACCCATCGCAGAGTAGGCCGCGCTATTGGCTTGTCCAGTTGATTGGGAATGGTTTCATTGGCTTGTTCTAAAGCTTGCCGCAGTTGCCGCTGACCCAAGCTATAGACTAATAGGCATAACCCCATAATCATGGCCAAAGCGGCTACCCGTTCAACCTTCTTGACAAATAACCGAGAGGCGAAAAACAAGGGGTCTTTGAGGAAGCGAAAGCCTCGCTCACAAGACTGCTGATTTTTGTACTCTTGTAGAATTTCATCGTTCGGCCACTGTTCTTCCTGCTGATGTCCGTTTGAGTCCTGCTGCTGGTGTCCGTTCGAATCCGCCTGTCGGAGCCGTCCGTTCAAGTCCTCCTGTTGTAACAGGTTGGTTGCCAAAATGAATCGTCCGGCTTGATTGCGCTGGGCGGCGAGGACCGTTTCATTGGGCGCTAACCTTGCTTTGGGATGATAGGTGTAACGCTTAGGTCTCTCCCCTTTGCGCGGACGACCCGGCTTATCATAATGAGGCTTTGTGACCACCTCAAGGTCAATGAGGCGATGATACTTGAGCTTCTTTTCAAAGCCCTCAAGCGCGTCCAATGCATCCGCTTGACAGGCGAATGGATGGGCCGTGAGGGTTTTGAGCGCGTTGAGCTTCTCCGCGTAGGCTTTGGCGATGCGCTTGTCCAGTTGTTTGAGGTCCGCTTGTTGACGGGATTGGCTTTCGATGACTAGCCAGCGCTGACGGACCCCAGCATAGACGATGCACACTTCAGCTATCCGGTAATTGCTCAAGCAACTGGCGATGAACTGCTCTGAGGGTAGGGTTTGCATTAACCATGCCGCCTCGGTGATAGTAGCCGGCACCCGAGTAATCCAGGGGGTACTGCCCAAAGCCTGGAGATTCTCAGCACTGTAGAGGGCGGCGTCCGCCGCAATCACCTCGGGCTTTGCCGCTGTCCATTGTTGCTTGAAATGCTCGATGACTTCGGTAAAGACTGCTTTGTCGGCATCGTTGCCGTTACCGACTTCAAGGTACACCGGCACATCCCCATCCCCACTGGTGATTAGGTTCAGGGTAAATTGCTTCAGGTCAGGCCGATGATCCCGGGAATAGCCGTGGGTAATTTCAATCGGAACTGGCTCTGATGATAACCGAGCTGATGGGGCGCTCTGGCTGGGAGCCGACTCATTAGAGACCTTCTCATCCGCCGCATTCTGAGCTGTGGCAAGGGGATGCGGGTCCTTGAGGTACTGACCATGGACATACATGCTGCTGCTATCGAGATGTAGCCGAGCCACACTAACGCCAAATTTGACCACAGCCGCTAGAGCGATCTCCACAAAGACACGAGTAAGCCCCTGCTTATATAGCTGGTCTAGCACCCGACCGATTCGGCTATCGTTGAGGTGTGCTGGCTTCACCCCTGGACCAATTAAGTGTTCGGTGGCTTTGCCGTTGAAAAATTGGCTAAACAAGTACAACGGTGCTGTCAGGAAGCCTAAGCAGTTGAGAATCAGAGCTTTGACCACATGCCCAGCGCTGACTTCTTCTTGGGGATGGGTTCCCAGCAAACGATTGATAATCTCCACAATGCCGATTTCATCGACAATGCCTGCAATGATTCCGAGATGGTCGATGTCCTGAACATCAATTTCAATAGGTTGCTTCTGGTTCAATGGATGAAATTGAAAAACTTTCCATAAATATCTCACCCTTCAGTCAACCTGCCGAATATAGGCTTTATTTGAATATTGCCTTGAAACCAATCCATGGAAAAGAACGGAAGTTGTCAGAGCATTGAAAGACTATCAGCAATTAGCTAGGTTGGATGCTTGTGTCAGGAAGCTGAGCGACTGCCCGAAGCTTGAAATAAAATTCTGACGGTTCACTGGCTGGCTTAAATTGGTGAATTGAATGTTTCTTTTTACCATTCTCAATATCTGATTTATCGGGTTGACCGGGCTCTTGAGCGACTAATGTGTTGATTGATTGCGTCGAGTGGGGCATCTGGCGAAGGGAGTCTGGTATCTCAACTTTGTCATCATAACCATAGGATGACTGCAGGGTGTTTGATATGGGGAGCTTCTTTAATGCGAAAACTTGAGTAGAGGAAGGCGGTTGTGTTGGGTCTACTGCTAAAGACTGCTTTTCAGATTTAAGACTAGTTTGTGTATGTTCATTAGATCGCTCGATTTGCTGCTCTATTAAGTTAGGAGGTGATTGAGTCAGTGGATCAGTTTCCCCGTCTGAATTATCTGAATGAGATGTGGTCTGAATGGGATCGCTGTTTTGGTTTGTCAGATTTGGTGCGTCAGTACTTGAAAGAAGAGGCTCTGAAAGACTTCTCTGTGGATAATTGTTGCGAATTGGCTTGCAGTCAGATTGATTGCAGACAATCTTCTCGAATTCATGATTAAAATGACGTAGAGGTTGGCCTCGCCGCAGCCAAACAACAAGAATTTTCTCTACTGAAACTGCTTTGTATCGTCCTTGATAGAGAGCTTCTATGACAGCGGATCGAATCCACCTCTCTGAATAAATTTGCTCCCAACCCGCGACCAACTGGTCGGTACTATAACCGGCCAAATCGAAGCTATAAAGTTGGAGAAGCGTTGCAGCCTCTTCAGAGAAGTACGTCATACCGGGTGCAATTGTAGCTCCAGTTTAGAAAGAATCAAGTAGCTAGAAATCAGCACCTTACTCTTGGAGTATTCAGGATGGATGGTGTGGTTCTAGTTTAACAAGGGACTGGCTACCGAATTACCCCCCCTTCTACTCTCCGAATTCCAGACCCTCCAAAAGCGGGAGATCCGCCTGTCCAATCGAAGTCGTTAATCCTCAAGCCGATGAAGCCCGTTCTTTGAACCGGATTGAATCTAACTAGAAGACCATAGGTGCGACGGCTATATTCTAAAATCAAATCGGTATTGATTTCTTCACTGGAATTCAGGTTAAATGAGGTTTGAAATCCGACTCGAAGTGGACCGTAGATTTGCTGGATGATTCCACCGGAAAGGACTTGCCGGTCTTCATCTCTATCAAATTTAAAGGGCGATTCTGTTCCGACCAGTAAAGCTTGCGAATAGGTAATATTAAATTTGGTGTAATCGAAAAACGGACGAGAAAAATGTCCTAATTCACCTGCCATGCCAATGCTGCCGGTTACTGTACCCTGAAAGTCATTACTCGTGTATTGAGTTGCAACTCCTCGAACTCCAACAAACATACTTAAGGAAGGCACGATGGGGGCGGGAGTATATCTTAATCCTTCCGTCGCTGTGGGGGCGAGTGCTTTCCCTTGCCATAGGAGAAATCCTCGACTAAGCGCGGCGCTTGCTTGGAAGCGCCCTAAGCTGATGCGATCATTGTTGCGCATGGGGTCTAGCAAATCGCTGCGATCAGTTTCTGCATTTATATATTGGGCGCTTGCCTGGTAGCTAAGATTGACTCCGCTGTTTCCTAGCGCAATATTAGGGGAAGTGAGTATGGCCCCGACACTTCTTTGAATATCCTGAAAACCTAGGGAGCCGTTGAATAATCGATCGCGAAAGCTGTATTCAAGGGTGAGGGCATGGTCGCCAATCAGTTGCTGCGCCTGCAAATTTGTTCTGGCGTTATCTTCCAATTGGTCAAACTCTAGGCTAGTGAGTGAGGCGACTCCTCGGATAGCGGTTCTAGGGCCGAGTTGAATATTTGTGTCAGCAACTAAACCATATACTGAAGGATCTGAGGGATTACTATTAGCTCTGCCGATAAATCGTTGAGCAAAGAACTGGGGCGTTAATCTGACGCTAGTGCGATCAGTGGATACTATTTTGAAGGTTCTTTCAAAGAAGATTCCGCCTCGATCGTCACCGTCAATTCCAATACTGATTGCTAAAGGATTCACGTCATTGTTATCGACATTTCCCCGATTGAGGAGAAAACGGGACCTGAATAACGGCAGTGTAAATCCTTGATCAAATACCACGCGGAGGTTAGAGGTTCGCAATTCATCTTGCGTTAGCGAGATAGTTCGAAGCCTAGCGGTATTGGCTCTTAGCTCTAGTTCAGGAGGAGAGAAGGGGTCATTGGTGACACGAACATTTTCGGCTTGCCATCCTTCCGCGTCGAAATCAATTTGAGCAGCCTCAAATCGCACACGTCTGACGCTTCTCTGCGCCCTGGGGTCTCCATTGGCAGATCTTCCGAACCCACCTGTACCTGTAGCAAAAGTGAGCCCTCCTGTAGTTCTGACATTCTGAACAGGTTGGTTTGTCAGGCGATCGCTAATGGGTGCATTTGCCTGAGCGGCGATATCGTTTGGCAACGGGCTTGAGATATCCGAACTAACGGATGGGAGAAAAATTTCTCCGCTAGCGTTGAAAAAGGAGCCTTTCCCCTGGATAAAGTTATATTCAACTCGCTCACCCCGTAGGATCTGTTCGCCTCGAGTTAGAATGACGTTGCCTTCGGCTACTGCATAGCGATTGACCAGATTGACCCAAAGCTGCTCGGCTCCCAGAATCCCGTTAGCCACTTTCATCACCACATTGCCCTGGGCAGTAATGACTTGTTGTTCCGGATTGTATTCTTGCTGATCGGCTGTTAACTCTAAGGTATTGACTAAATCAGATTCGGTTTCTATGGCATTGGGTTGAGGCGGGGAAATATCTCTTGGGACTTCCTGAGTTGGCGATAATGGGATGTCTGTCTCAACATTCTCAGCTTCGCCCGTATCTATATTGGTTTCGGTATGGGTCTCAGCGGGCTGAAGAGCAGGCGACGGAATAACGGGGAGATCGGGTTGTATAGTATTTTCATTCTCCTGATGGATCAAGGATGCGTCAGCGAAAGTAGGTTGGAGATCAGCCAGTTCGGGTGAATGAAGGTTAACCGGCAGCGAGAGAGATGTGCTGTTGCGGCTATCGGCAGGAGAATTGCCAACCAATGCATTGCTATTAATGCTTACTGATAATGGGCCCCCAAGAAAAGCTGCCTGATTGGCCTGGAGGGTCTGAAATTTGAGGCGCGCTGTTTCTAAATCCAGTGATTCGGTATTACCTCTTCGGTTTGTGAGGGGCGATAGAATGGGATGAGGAGTCGCCCCAATATCTTCAAGATCTGAGTAGCTAGAGAGTAAATCAGATAGTTTTGATGAAGAGGATGAGGGTTCGGATAGAGGAACGCTTAAATTACTGCTTTCGCTGGCTTGCGCTACTTCGATGGCGGGAGGTGGTGCTGGTGGTAGAACCGGGTATGGCATAGTCAGCGATAAATCAAGACGAAAATATAGCCCGGCAAAGCGGGCTAGAGGTCCTGAACGATAATTTACAGCCTAAGGGGATGTCAAGATTTTGATTACTCAAAATCTTTCCGACCAGGGTTACGGGTTGGGTCACCATTGAGGAAGCCAAATACAAAGAGGCCGATAAAGAAAAAGACTGTAATGTAAACGATTACTTTAAGCGCTACCATTGAAAGCTCTCCAAAACGCATTCTTAATCTAGAGCTATAATATCGTCAAATGTTACAAAATCTTCCATATTGGCGATATTGTCTTGGAGCTATTTATTGGTTTGGACGCGATCGCTGCTGAAACGTTCCCTTCCACAATTACATTGGGTTCCTCATCGATTTTCCACAAGCTTCACAAAGAGTCTGTACTATTCCTTAAGCTGATCTGGGTCTTTGTTTAGAGGGTGACTGGACGGCCTAAGATAGCGTTGTTACCCTTTCGGACGCTCGCACCACTTTAGAGCTGGGTAAAAAAATCATTGTTGTTTGATTTCTCTTCGTAGAGCGATGGTTCGGTTTTGAAGCAGCTTCCGAGAAATGCTGTCTCTTCAATTCCACTCTATGCAACCTGGAAGCTGCATGATCACTTCTAACGTTTTGGATTTGTGTTTGAAGAGCAACCCTCAATTTCCAATTTTTGAGTATCAACTTAAGTCGGGACATTCTGACGGGGCAAGAATACAGGAGACAGGAGACAGAATCCAGTTCTTGACTGACTTCTGACTCCTGTATTCCTTCTCTACTGGATTGTCCCGCTTTAAGTTGGAGCCCCGATTTTTTTATGGCCGTCGCCACTTCGATTAGGAAGAGCGTATACGCCTTGAGTTAGTTGCAGGTCCTAAAATGCCCTAACCACTATGGCGATTGCTATATCTTCTTTGACGTCAGGAAAGCTAATTGCTCAATCGAGACAGGTTAGTACGGTTTTGACTTGTGCTCAAAGAATGTCGAGAAACGTCTCATTTTCGCAATGATTCTTTATGATATAAGTAAAGAAATGTTAAAAAACTCGATTCGATGTTTCCTAATCTTTTTGAGGCAACTAAGGAATACTGGAGCAACCTAGATCGACTTGAGGCTGCTTATAAGCAGGGTGATCTCTCATTAGACGAAGTTGATGCAAAGGTGGCGGAGTTGATGGCGGGCCTTGCTCAAGAACGCCGCGACGCCCTGACCTATTTGGGACGAAGTTTGTGGTACGGGTTGACTGCCCGGAGAGAGATTCTCTTAGGTGTGGGGTTTGTGGCGATTGTCGCCTATTCCTGGATGCTGACTAGCCTAAGCTCTTAATTTTGAATTTTGTATTTGTTCAGTTGGAGAAAATGATTTATGCAGAAGTCTGAACCTGTGAAAGTTGGTGATAAAGCGCCTAACTTCACGCTGAAAAACCAAGCTGGTGATCCTGTCAATCTGTCTGACTGGTTAGGGAAAAAGCCGATTGTTCTCTATTTTTATCCTAAGGATGAGACGCCTGGATGCACCGCTGAAGCTTGTGCTTTCAGGGATAGCTATGAAGTTTTCCAGGAGGCTGGCGCCGAAGTGGTGGGTGTGAGTGCTGATTCAGCTTCATCCCATCAACAGTTTGCAGCTCGGCATAATCTTCCCTTTACCCTTCTCAGTGATCAGGATAATCAAGTCAGGAAGCGCTATGGCGTGCCTGCTACTCTATTCATCCTCCCTGGGCGGGTGACCTATGTCATTGATCGAGAGGGCATTGTGCAACATATCTTTGACTCTCAATTAGATTTCCAAGCCCATGTGCGGGAATCTTTGGAAACGCTTCGGCGTCTCCAAACAGCTTAGCGGTGTGGCGTCGTCTTGTAGAACTTAATCTTGTTTGACATCGTGACAGCGTGGCGTAGTTTTTAGGATTCTTTGTCCTTTGAACAATATATTTACCTTTAGCTTCAGGTGGTTTGGTCTGCGATCGCGCAGAATATCCTACTGGTGTGGGTCATTTGAAGGGAGGCGCCTGAAGGGGTAGGTTAATTCGGGGAACTTCGAGCGAGAAGAAATGTGGGAGCTAAGGGTTAGGAGGTCTGAGATTGCTAACTTTTAGCGCCTGTTTTGTATTTTCCTAGCATTAACGGCTTGCCAAGCCATTTCCAGCCAATGGTTTGTCCTAGAGCTGTGAGGGCAACGGTCACGGCCCAGACAATGAGAAAAATTGGTGATTCGCTTGCGCCATATATCTGGGCTTGAAGCGCTGATATTAGTAGCGCATCAATGGCAATTATCTGTTCTTCCTGGAGATTAACCGGAGCCTTGATCGCCTCAAAAGGGGTTTTATCTTGCCAGGATATTTCCATAACAGGATCACTCTTTGATTGTCTAAGTCGGGAAGTTTCATGATGGGAGACACAGGTTTAGCGTTAAACGTTGAATCGTTCTGTGGCTTTTCACTTGATGAACGGGTCTTTTTCGACTGACTGGGCGTCTCTTCGTATCATAAGGCGCGACCTAGGCTCAAGCGGGACGTTTTTTATGACCTCAGGTTTCGCTGACGCAAGGTGGGATGTTCAATTGAAACCTCACTTTCTGAAGTCAAGTTTTTGAAATTAAAATTCATATTACGTTACATTAATTAATGTTTCTCTCGAGTGGGAAGGGATCAGCCCAGGCTACTTGTGCCTGAATTGCTTCTTAATGAGATGTTTGACCTCATTCCCAATGCTGTGAAGTTATGCCAGAGCTTTTTGTAGTCAGTGTGTCGTTTGAAAGAGGTTGCAATCATCGTGGATAGTCATGATTCCAAAGAGCTGAAAGTTTGCCCAATCTGCAAAATCTCTATCACTGAGGATGGGCAAGTCAAGTTTTCTACGGGGAGTCCCGGGACTCGGGCGCGGCTCTATGCTCGAGTTTGTCAGTTCGCGCGGAAGCCTGGATGCATTAATCAGGATACTGAGCTGATTGGGGAGCTTGCTCGTGGAGATGGATTTGAGACGGGTGAGGAACTGGTCAAGCAGATGACGTTTGCTAATCCCTCCAGAGAAAGTAACTAGGCTAAATCAAATGCAGTCGAAACTCACGGAAGGTCCAGTTGGATCTCAGTTGTTAAAACTTACGCTGCCGATGGTCTGGGGTGTTTTTGCCGTTATCGCCTTCAGTCTTGCTGACACCTACTTTGTGGCTCAGCTCGGAACTAATGAGCTGGCGGCCATGAGTTTCACGTTCCCTGTTGTGATGATTTTGGGCAGTGTGGCGATGGGGCTAGGGGTTGGAACTTCGTCTACCATCGCTCGAGCGATCGGAGCAGGCGATCGCTATCGGGTGCAGCGCTTGACCACTGATAGTCTCACCCTCTCCCTCATCATTGTTGGTGTTTTAGTTGGACTGGGCTTGGCGACTATCGATCCCCTCTTCAAGGCTTTGGGGGCTAGCCCGGAGGCGCTGCCTTTGATTAATGACTACATGCGAGTTTGGTATCTGGGCATGTTTTGTCTGGTTGTGCCTCTAGTGGGTAACAGCGCCATCCGGGCGTCAGGGAATACGGCGGTTCCCAGTTTGATTATGACCGTCGCCGCTGCGGTCAATATCGCGTTGGACCCCCTGCTGATTTTCGGGTGGGGTGGACTTCCGGCTCTAGGGATTCAGGGGGCGGCGTTAGCCACTGTGATTTCGCGAGCTTCGACTTTGGTTGCCTCCCTGGCGTTTCTTCACTATCGGGAGCGTCTGTTGTTGTTCTCTTGGCCGCAATTAAGCGAGGTGCTGCAAGGCTGGCGCAGTATACTGGCTGTTGGTCTACCTGCTGCTGCGACTAATTTGATTGCGCCGATTTCTATTGGCCTGCTGACTAGTCTGATGGCGAGCCACGGTCCCGAAGCGGTGGCTGGATTTGGCATTGCGTCGCGAGTAGAGGCGTTTGCGCTAATTGCGCCAATGGCTCTATCGGCCAGCATCGGTCCATTTGTGGGGCAAAATTGGGGGGCTCAGCAGTGTGGACGCGTGAATCGGGCGCTGCGGTTAAGTTTTTGGTTCTGTCTAGCTTGGGGTGGATTGATTGCCGTCCTTTTCGGCGCGATCGCGCCCAGCATAGCCGCCTGGTTTGATAGTGAACCGGCGGTGGTGGCGAGCGCTGCTGCCTACTTAACGATTGTGCCGCTAAGTTATGGCGCTTTGGGAGTGGTCTTCATTTTTAGTTCTACCTTCAATGCGTTGGGGAAACCTTTGCCCTCTGTGACAATGACGCTTTCTCGACTGTTTCTTCTCTCTGTGCCTCTGGCTTATTTGGGAAATTGGTTATTTGGCGTTCAAGGCGTCTTTGTGGCTGCCTGTCTGTCAAATGTGGCGGTCGGTCTGGGGGTTTATATTTGGCACGCTCGTTGGGGTAACCTAAGAACCTTTCAAGCGGCGTCGGCGACAGCGCTCTGAACAATATTTTACGTCGTTCCAACAACTCGCCCATTTCTTACGCCAAGTAAATGGGCGATCGCAGACCGGACAAATCTTTGTGGGCAGATCTGATTTAGCGCGTTGTTTCGCCATAAAAGATAAATTTGAAATTGAATTAAGCCTTGCTTTGCTGTCTCCAGTTAACCGCTAGAGCTTGCATCTTAGCGAGTTCCTCTGGATCCATTTTCCTCAGATTACCGAGAATCAGGTTCATTCTCCCAAGAGTTTTTAGCTGCGCTTGATGACGAGCCAAAAAGTCCCAGTAGAAAAAATTGAAGGGACAGGCTTTTGGGCCAGTGCGATCTCGGGGATTATAAATACAATCTCTACAGTAATCGCTCATTTTATTGACATAGTTAGCTGAAGACGCATGGGCTTAGAGGCTAATATTCCCCCATCAGCGAACTGTCCCATGCCAATCACATTTGGCAGCATTACCCAATCATACGCATCCACGAACGCCGCCTGGAACCAGGCATCAATTGCTTGAGGCGATACCCCAACAATTAATGCAAAATTGCCCAGGATCATTAACCGCTGGATGTGGTGGGCGTACCCAGTGCGTTCTACTTGTGCGAGTGTTTGATGCAGGCAGTTGAGGTCAGTCTTGGAGCTATCCCAGTAAAACGATGGCAGCGGCTCAGTGTGGTTAAACCAGTTTTTCTGGGCATATTCATCATCCATGACGTGATAAACGCCCCGGATGTATTCTCGCCATCCCATCACCTGTCGGATAAATCCCTCAACGCTGTTTAAGCCTAATTCCTGATCAAAATAAGCCTTCTGAGCGGCTTCAATCACCTCCATCGGTTGCAATGGCCCTAAATTCAAGTAAGGGGATATGAGGCTATGCCATAGGGTTTCTTCTCCGGTGATCATGGCGTCCTGATAGGGACCAAAAGTTGGCAACCGTTGAGAAACAAAATAATTTAAAACGGTTAGGGCTTGTTGGCGAGTCACGCCCCAACGAAAGGGTTCAATTGCTCCATAGCCGACATCTTGAGCTTTAACCTGATCGATCACGGCTTGAGTGATCGGATCGGGTTCAAACCATAACGCCGGGGGGGGGTCTAGTGCGTCCTGAGGCGGTTTGCGATTTTGCTTGTCAAAGTTCCATTTCCCCCCAATTGGCTTATCCCCATCCATTAAAACCTTGAACCGCTTGCGCCCTTCTCGATAAAAATCTTCCATCAGTAGGCGCTTACGGATGGACCAGTCCCTAAATTCTTCTACGCTCCACAGGAAATGATTGTTGGGAACGACTGAATGGGGCAATCAAGGGAGAGTTTGTTGATTAACTGCTCAAATGGTCGGTCATTGGGGACCATGACCTGCACCTGGGTAATCTGATGTTGCTTGATCCAGTTCGAAAGGGGGCTTCAAAGTCGTCAGCGATTTCGTAGGTGACTGGCCACCCGGCCTAGCGCAATTCTTCAGCAAAGTGTCGCATGGCGGACCAGACCAGCACTAGCTTTTGCCGATGGTAGGGTCGCCGTTGAACATGCTTGCGTGATTCGATTAAATATCAGGGGCGTCTCTGCTTTTTGCGCTTTGTAGCTAGAAAGCGCTGCTTGTTCATGCCAGAGCTGGTCTCCCAATATCCAAATGCCCGTTGTCATACTGCGTTATGGTGTCTCGCTATTTGGACCGCCGCATTATAAAGCTTCTCATTCGCCTTCACTGATTTGAAAAAATCTACGACGGGACGGGGATATTCAACTCCTAGTCTGACGTTAAACTGCTTTTGTTCTGGGGGGGATAATTTGCCTGGTTCGTGGATCTTGTCGCCTGGGATTGAAGCCAGTTCTGGGAGCCAATGCTGAATATAATCTCCCTTTGGGTCATACTCCCTAGACTGTTTGGGGATATTGAAGTAGCGAAAGCCTCGGGCGTCATTGCCAACGCCAGCCGAGTAATTCCAATTTCCCCAATTGCTGCAAACATCATAGTCAATCAAAAGGGACTCAAACCACTCGGCTCCCAAGATCCAATTGACGCCTAGATTTTTAGTCAAGAAACTGGCTACATTTTGTCTGCCCCGGTTAGACATAAATCCTGTTGCCGCTAATTCCCGCATATTGGCGTCCACTAAGGGAAATCCTGTCAAACCGTCACGCCACAATCTAAAGCGTTCCCCATCTTCCTTCCAAGGAATGCTGACGCCTTGTAAACCCGAGGGTCGGAAGATGTGATTTCCGTGCTTGGCGCAGATGAAGCGAAAAAAGTCGCGCCACAATAACTCAAACACTAACCAGTAGGTTGAGTCGTTTTTTATTCGTTTGGCTTCATAGTCTTTGACCTGTTCGTAGATCAATCGGGGTGAGAGACATCCCAGGGCTAACCAGGGAGAAAATTTTGAAGAGTAATCGGCTCCCAGTAAGCCATTCCGCGTTTGTTTGTAATCTCTGAGGCGATCTTGCGACCAAATGTAGTGCTCTAATCTTGCTAATCCCGCAGTTTCTCCCCCCTTAAAGGACAAAACAGCCCGTGGATCAACGTTTGGTAATTCAAGACCTAAGTCAGATAGCTGAGGCAGTTCTCCGACATCTATATTTGGTAAGATGGGCAGCTTATTGGGTGTTGGAAAAGCCGGATCGACTGAGGATTTTTTTTCAACAGCTTGGCGAAATTTGGTAAATAGTTCAGGAATTTGCTGAATTGGAAAGGGTAAATTCTCTGGACGGTAGAGCGTCGTTCCCCAAAATCTCTTCACTGGGACACTTATTTGAGAGAGTGCTTGCTCTAAAGCGTTTTCTACCGCTAATTCTTCGGACGTGACTTCAACATGGACATAGACAGCAGAAATCTTGAGTTCTCCTGCCAGAACAGGAATAATTTCTTCTGGCAATCCCCTGCGAATCACCAAATTACTGTCGCGCTGGGCGAGAGAGTTTCTCAAGTCGGCAACGCTCTCCAGTAAAAACTGGGCCCGAAATGCGCCAGTTTTTGGGAAGCCATAAGAGGTTTCAGCAAATTGTCGTGGATCAAAGCAATAAATCGGAATAACCTGCGCCTTTTGCTGGAGCGCCCGATACATCGGTTCATGGTCATGGAGACGCAAGTCCTGGCGGTACCAGACTAAAATTCTCGGTTTTTTCATGACTCTCTTGTCAGGCTTGCCCCTTAGAAAAAATGCCCACAACGTGTCAAGCGCGCAGTGGGTGAATTGCTGTTGGATTTTCTCGTTTTTGAGAACAATAGTGGTTAATTTACTGCACAGATGCTAACTGTCAGGGCTGTCAGACCCTAGACTTGAAATGGATGTCGGCGTCAAGCCAACTCCCAGATAAGGTTGAAGCAGTTGCTTGTATAAATTATCTTTGATCATCATCTGCTTACTAAGCTCGATGAGTAAATCTTGCGCTTGCGCGTGGGAGAGGGTTTTAACCTGGTCCGAAAACCTTCTCAAGTTAAATTCTTGTTCAACGGATAACTGACCCATCCGATTCATCGCTCACTCCTTCTCTAATTGACTAAGATTGACGCTAACTCGGCGGAAAGCATGGACGGAGAAGAAATGGCTCGAGTAATGCTTTAAGCCCCTTTTCGAGAACCTATTATCCCGCCGAGATGTACTCAATAAGGGGGCGCGTCAAAAGTTTGCAGCCACTCCCGTGCAAAGCTACTGACTGACTACATTAAACCCAGTTGGGAGAGAATGCTCTGACCAGTAATCAGCTCAGTAGCCAAACCAATGGCGAACCCTAACATGGCTAGGCGGCCATTCCAGGATTCAGCAAATTCGGTGAAGCCAAACTTAGATTCTTGGTTATTCATGATGGGTTCCTTTTTGGATTGGTCTTATTGGATTGATGGAAGGTGGGATGCAATGTGAAGAAATGTTACCAATTATTATAGGTTTCCACTTCAATTTTTTCATCGGTTCCTTGTGGTAGAGATTTCCGTCCAATGTGGTTACGGTTGAGGGCTGGTCTGCTTTTCAGACAGTTTGTCACCCAATAGTTTTTACCCAGAGAAAGCGCCATAGATCAAATTGCCTTGACATCATCTTCGGTATATGAATAAGGAGGTCTGATGAGCGTCCTTCTATTGGTTGGGGCAGTTGTCGGGTCTAAGAGTTTCTGGCCTGCGGTTGATGATTTTCGCCAGTCTTGCAGGAGCGTTTTAACTTTGCATCTCTTATAGCTTCGCTCGAGGCAGATATTGGAGTATTAGCTTTCCAAGATCCTGAAAAAGCTTCCTAGCGAAAGTGGAGATGTCGATAGATGGCTAACCAGCTCTAGAATCTAAATCGAAGGGAGTTTGTCAACTGTTTCGTAATGAAAATTTGCATATCTGTGAATTTTTATTACATAATTGGAGTAATGAATTCATAAACGTAAACCATGTTGATTCCAATTCCAGCAGCTCTCCAAGCTAAGTCCAGCGTTTACGATTTGAAAGAGCGCCTTGATTGGGGTGAACCTGCTTTGACAATCATTGATGTCAGAAGTAAAGAAGCCTTCAACGCCTGTCACATTACTGGAGCAGTTTCTTGGCCCCTGAGTCAGATGAATGATCAGGCAGCTCTGAATCTCAACTTAGTTCGGGATATCTATGTCTACGGGGCTAGTGATCAAGAATCTGCTGCTGCGATCGCTTCGCTGAATAGAGCGGGCTATCGGAATGTAGCGGAAATCAAGGGTGGACTCACTGCTTGGAAAGTGGCTGGCTTTCCAACTGAAGGAGCCGCCGCTGTTGTTGCTTAATTGACCGGTTGCTCGGATACCGTCTCTTCTAAGAGTTATCTTGGAACCCTAGCCAGTAAAAGAGGGTTGAAGGCAATGTATCCCCTCTCCAATGGAGACATTCATGTTGGAGGGGGGATACCCTGTTTAGATGACAAAACTATGGGACATCCTTCAACTTTAGGCTTTGTAGTTCCTGCCAGGAAGAAAGCCACCAGCACTACAACAACACTGAGCGTCACCTGTCTAGCTTGACGATTCCTATTGCGGGGACTTTCGACTGCAGGTATTTCCGTTCGCCATAAAGAGTCGGGTTGCCGGTGTGGTCAGCCACCCGCAGAAATGCGTAGGAGATAATTGCAGGATATGGACTAGCAGTCGATTTAATAGAAAAATTCAAGATTTTTGAGAAGGTTCGATGATAGCCTTTAATAATATATAAAAGTATTTCTTAACTATTAATCTACTTGAAGAGGTTAATAAGGTTCTCAAAAAACGTGAAGAATAGCTAATTAAAAATGAGGAAAAATTTAAGGAATCTAAAATAGCCTTTAAGTCGAAAATATCCGCTTTTGAAAATCCAAAAAGTGACTTCTTGAAAGAGGCTGGAATCTCCAGGGAGAAAGAAGGAAGAGCTGAATAGATTGTTGATGATAATTCTCGATTGAGACAAAGAGTCTATGAACTCGAAAAACCTTTAAATGAGACTCGAGATAAATACGATCAAACTCTTAGGGAAGATAAAGTTGAGTTCAATAAGATTATCAGCGAAGAAAGAAATATTTTTAACTCCATCAATGCAGAAACTCGGAAGAGTCTGAACTTATCTATCTATATTCTTTTAGCTTTTGTCTCAATTATCTTATTGGCGTTGGCAGTGTTATTCGGTACATGGTATTTCCGATCTCAGAAGCTTATGAAATATCCTGGCGGAATGAGTGTTGAGGCGGTGGAAACTACTAGCAAACAATTTGTGGATAAGCAACTTCAACCAACTGACGACGTAGAGTAAAATAAGTAATCGGCCAATTGGAAAGTTCTTGAGGCGACCCCAGCTTAGCTAAAGCCAACCGCCGAGCAGCGCAATGCTGACCCCAATCGCGACGAGCGTTTTACCAATAATTGTGACTAGCGCCATAATGTAACCTCCAAATTCGATCTAATAAACCTGATAAAAATATTTTGAAATTCTAATTCTGTGTTTTTTTGTGGTAAGCAGGTTTATCAGGAATAGAGGCTCACAACTGGGGTGTTTATTTCAATTGGTAAGACATGCGAGTTATATTGCAAATATCTTTTCCAGCATGCTGCGCGTTTGCGTCAGCTTCTTCTGAGCGAGGGTGCGGCAGTAATGTTCTGTCAGAATAATTGGTCCGCAATCTGGCGCTTTTAGAACGACTCTGTCTGCAATGAGGGTTAATCCATCAGAAATATAGCCCAAACAGTCCAAGAGATTATCTAACTCCTTACAATCTGCACAGTAGATAATCAGGGCTCGGTCTCTCAGCAAGACAAAGCGTTGATGCAACAGTAAGCGAGCGAATTCGCTTAATCCTGCTAGATATACAGAAAACTTGTTTATGGAGTTGTCCTTCATACAACAAGGCTTACTAGAACTTAATCAACAACAAAGGCTTATCGCACTATGTTAACTTATGTAAATGATTTTCATGTAAACGTAGTGTAATTTCTCTATTGAAAAAAGTAGGAAACTGCAGTACGAGTTTACTTCTTCGGGGATAGCGCCCCTTGTCAATCTTGGGTTTAGCGCCTGTAACTCTCCGGTTTCTCCTGGCCTGAGGGATTTTCGCAGCCCATGTCCAATGGAAAAAGCGTGGTTAGCTTTTCACCGACTCAGCTGGGAAATTTTGAGTATTGGTCTGACCTTCAAAGAAACCCTGCGATCGCAGAATTTCCCCCAAATTGACTGTAGTCTCCAACAGGCAAGCATGTCCGCTTTGGGGAAGAACCAGTTTTCGAGCATGGGGCAAAGACCTGACTAATCTTTCTGCTTCAGCGATCGACGGCAAAATCCGATCTGCACCGGAGGCAATGACTAAAACAGGCTGGGTGATTTGTTGTAAGGGGAGTCCGCTCAGACCGAATTGGCCAAGTAAGGAGATCCGCCATGCAGCGCTGCTTGGCTCTACGGACTGCATCGCTGACAAGAGGGCCATGCGTACCGGAGGGGCAACCCGTTCTGGGGCAATTAGAAACGGTAGCAGCCCGACTGCTGACAACTGGTAGAGAGAAGTTGGCAACCACTGGGTGATGCTAGCGCCCCAATGCATGATTGCTTGCTGGGAAAAGGATGACGCTGGATTAACCAAAATCATTCGGTTCGTTAACTTAGGGTTTTGGATGGCCAGATTTAAGGCCAGACACCCGCCAAACGATTCGCCGCACAGATAAATAGGCCGGTTAGGGGTGAGTTTTTGCTCGGTCCTAATCAGAGTCGCTGTCTGCTCGACAAGGCCTGGCCAGTCGGTCAGATCGTCGGGAGGTATAGATAAACAGCGAACATCGAAGGCTGTTGTTAGGCGCTTCAACTGGATTTCTAGTAAGGTGCCGGCGCCATCCATGCCGGGCAGATAGATAAATAAAGGGAGAGCTGGGTTTGGATCCTTGGGGGTTAGGAAGCGCAGACGTTTTTCAGGAATGGACATAGATAATCTGGATTTAGTAACAGCCTTGGCGCAATAGGTCCGCGATCTCGCCAGCGCAATCTAGCGTGAGTTCTTTTGCTAACTTGCCTCCTTGCTTGCCTTGATACTGTTGTCGTTGAACATCGGTAATCCAGATGGGACGCCCAAATAGAAGATTTACCCGGTGGTAAATAATTGCCGGATGCCAGTCCCATTTATCAAATAGGGGTTCTGAAGGGTCGAATAGACTGAGGAGTTTGAGCGGTGCGACGGGGTGTCTGGTCTCATCGGTAGACGCGATCGCGACGGGCAAAATCGCCAACTTCTGAACCGGCGCCCGCAGTGCTAAATGGGCGAAGCCCCGATGAAACTTCCTAATTTCATTCGGTTGGCGCGCCTGAACCATGGGCTGGGCTCCTTCGGGAAAAATTCCCACTGCTTGCCGAGTGCGCATCAGGTCAGTAGCCTGGTGGAAAAAGGTTTTTTGCCGCTGATTAGGGGCGTCTAACGGGAAAGCTCCAAAGGCAGTTACCATCTCTCGTAGGATGGGAACTTGACTCATATAATGATGACAAGCAAAACGCACGGGTCGGTTGAGGACGGCCATTAGCAGCGGAGCATCGAGGAAGCTGCGATGGTTACTAACCACTAAGACGTTTCGGGTTAAGGGAACCCGTTCACGGTAGCAAACGGATGTTTGGGTTTCCAGACTGGTGAGCAGCCAGTGGGAAAGATGCAGAGAGCAGGGGAAGAACATGAACTTTCGTTAGCAAGGGCAAGAAAATAAAGAGGTTCATGTCAACAATCGGGAACTTGCTTTCAAAGCAGTCACTCCGAAGCCTTTTAATTTAAAGTTATTTGCGCAGTGATTTAATATTTCTTTACGCTAATCTCAATATTTCTTCGTGTCAACTCGCGTTTTTTGGAAATATGTTCCCCGTGTCAGCTGTAAGGGGTGACAATTAGGGTTACGGTCGCCGCAGGTGCTCGCCTAGTTTGAGCAGCTTCAGGATCCACCCCTCTGCAATTAGCATGGCTTGATCCAACCATCTGAGGAGCTTTTCTAGGGGATGTTCAATGTATTCCACAAATGTGGCTTGGGCGTCTATCCAATCTTCTCGGCCGATGGTTGCGGCTTGGGCTGAAGCGGCTGATCGATCGGGAGACTGATTTTCCAAGGCGCTTTGCAAGTCAATGTTGACGATGTGGAGCTGAGGTTGCAGCTCTATGCTTTCTGATGCGCCTGCGGCGTTCTGACCCAACTGTCTTAGCTTATCGGCTAAGTGGGTTGGCCACGTGGACGTTTTATCTGTCCTGTTTGATTGGCGGGGAGATGGGTTATCTAGATTGTCTTGAATGCTCTCGCGGTCCTGGTTTGTGCTGATTGGCGTCGGGTTAGATCGGGTCAGCGCTCCTGGGACGATGGACGCGATCTGACTTGAGATAAACCGAACTGCTGAAAAGACGGTTGTGGATAAATTCTGAACGGGTTTAGGAATTGCGTTTGCGATGGATGGCGTGAGTGTATGGCGGCTTGATTGTGTCTCTGTAACTATGTCTTGCCCTGGAGGTTGAGGTATTACCGCTAGGGGGGCTGGACTGACGGCTGCTGAAACCTGGCTGGAGATGACTTTTAAGGCTGAGAACATTTGGGCGGGTAAATTCTGAACAGCCTGAGGAATTGCCTTTTCAATCAGGGGTTTGAGCGTAGGGTTCTGTTCTAGCTTCTCAGAGTCGGCTGCCTGATCTGGGGTTGACTTTAATAGCGCTAGCGGCGCTGGGGATACTGCTGCTGCGAACTGGTTGGAAAGAACCTGGACCGCTGAAAATATATTGGCGGGCAAATGCTGAATTGCATCGGGAATTGATTGAGCGATCGCGGACCCCAGAGAACCTTCCCCAAGACTCTCCGACTTGGCGGGTCGGATTGGGGGGTAACTAGGCAACGCTAAGGGCGCCGCAACTACGCCAGAAAACTGCGTAGCCATCAACCGCATGGCCCCGAACACGGCTCCTCGAAAATCCTCTGGATGCGCCTTATAAACTGCGTCAGGCAGTTTTGGAAAGGACAAACTTGGAAGCCGATCCTGAGGGGTTAAGGAATTGACTAAGTCAGCTTCGCGAAACAGATTGGCGGAGACGGCGATTGGCCCAGTTTGCACCCAACCCATAATCTGCCGAAATAGCTGTACTGACAGCAGAGCCTGGGGGGTTGACGCGGGTAAAGGCAGAACGCTGCCTTGGGAACGGAGCCGTTTTTTAGACTGACGATGCTGTACCCAATAGTCTGCGACCAGACGAGTGATTTGTCGCCTTAAGTCTTGTTGATAGAGGTCAGGGAGAACATCTAGAACCGTGTTGTCGGCGCCTACTAAGACTAAGGAGCGGCCATCGACTTGGGCGGCAATACCCTGAATTGAGGCGATGAACTCAGCTAGGTAAAGTTCGTTTTCAGGGGAACTGACTAAGTTTGCTGCGGTTGTGTCCTCCCCCGCTGCCAAAGTTTTTTGCTCATGGCTAGCGGCGATAGCCTGCTGAATACTGCCCAAAATACTTAAGATCGGCGCTTCAGCGCTCGGCGGCGAGTCAAGGCGGGTTTTGGATTGACGCCTGAAGAGTGTTTTGAACCAAGGCAGTTTGGGCGCTTCTTCTTCAATGGTTTCTTCTAACTGCCGACCCACCACCCGGGTGGATTGAAATAATGTATATACCGGGTAAAGTACAATTTGAGCGCTCCAGGTAACCCCGAGCGAAAATCTACGCCATGTAAGATTACAGCCCTCGCTGAGTCGTCGAGATTGCTTCTGCAGAAATCGAAAGACTTGACTCTGGTAAGGGCGAGAAGAGGTCATGACACTTGCAGGCGGGCAACTATTTTAAAAGTTTACCGAAGTTATGACTAATTCAGGAATACCGTCACCTGTCTCTATCGAGACTTCAATTCAAACGATCGCAACTGCGATCGCCCGTTTACGTCGTCTCAGCCAATGCGATGTGCAATCTAGTTGGCGGCTGTGCCTTCAAGACCTGGCTCCTGAAGCGGCCCTTAACTCATTAGATTGGGGGCAATGGCCTATTGCGCAACTGAATAAGCGTCGCCACATTGCCTGGGAGAAAGGAAAACAACCGCTGTGGCTTTGTCAGCAGTTCGTCGTCCCTCCTGATTTAGAAGGCTATTCATTATCTGGCTTGAATTTGAAGCTTGCCTTGCGGTGGTGGGCGGAACAAGCCCAAATTTTTGTAAACGGTCAATTTGTTCAAGCGGGAGACCTCTTCGATTGCTTTACCCGCATTGAGCTATCAGATTCGGTCAGCCCGGGCCAAACGATTACGGTGGGGTTGCACTTGCTGAGTCCGGACCATGATGACGGCGCCCTGGTTCATTCTCAGCTTATTTTTGAGGCGCCTCGACAGGCTGAAGAGAGTTGTCCTGAACCCGGGTTTGTGGCGGATGAATTGGCGGTACTACAGCGCTATTTAGAACAATTTGCGCCGCAGGAGCTGCCGACGGCGGCGGCTGCGATCACGCAACTCGATTGGTCTGCCCTGAGCGATCGCGACCAATTCCAGCAGTCCCTCGCTACGCTCCGCCACACCCTGCAACCCTTTAGCGACTGGCTGAAACAGCGCCAGATTGATTGTCTCGGCCACGCCCACCTGGATCTCGCCTGGCTTTGGCCTGTGCAAGATACCTGGCGGGCTGCTGAACGCACCTTTGAATCAGTATTGAGTCTGCAGCAAGCTTTCCCTGAACTGACTTACACACATTCCAGTCCCGCCCTTTTCGCCTGGTTAGAAGTTCATCGACCAGACTTATTCGCCCAAATCCAGCAACAAGTCGCCGCCGGAAGCTGGGAAATCGCGGCGGGTCTCTGGGTTGAACCCGAGTTGAATATCGTCAGCGGTGAATCCATTGCCCGTCAGGTACTTTACGGCCAACGCTACGTCC
>JASJDH010000071.1 GCA_030065175.1 Leptolyngbyaceae cyanobacterium MO_188.B28
AAAGAAGAGTTTGCGATATCCCATCAAAAATTTGATTGACAGAGCAGTATCCATAGCGTACAAATGGCCTACTGCATCTCCTTAAACGTCATAGGTTTTGTAAAGAAGCTATGAAAACCCAAAAACGGCAATTCCAAAACGTCATTATTACAGGGGGGTCTAGCGGTATTGGTAAAGCCCTTGCTAAGCAGATAGTTCAGTCAGGCTCTAATCTAGCGATTATTGCCCGCACTCAAGCCAAGTTGGATGAGGCGATCGCTGAGCTAACCCGCCTGAAAGTCGACGCTAGCCAGGTTGCGATCGCCATATCAGCCGATGTCTCAGATCGTTCCAAAGCAGTACACGCAATAGAATCCGCCATTAATCAAATAGGCGTCCCTGATTTGTTAATCACCTGTGCAGGCATTGCTCGTCCAGGCTACTTCAAGGAACTCGCCTTGGATATTTTTGAAGAGACCATGGCGATTAATTATTTCGGGTCGCTGTACTGCGTCAAAGCTGCACTCCCCAGCATGGCGAGTCAGCGCTCTGGGCGTATCGTTTTGGTTTCTTCCGGCGCAGGGCTGATCGGACTCTTTGGCTACACCCCCTATAGCCCCAGCAAATTTGCTGTCCGGGGGTTGGCCGAATCCCTGCGGGGTGAATTGAAATCAATGGGGATAGGACTCTCGATTGTCTATCCCCCCGATACCGACACTCCGCAGTTAGCAGCGGAGAATCGGTTCAAACCTCCCGAGACCAAAAAAATGACAGCCATGGCTGAATGTCTCAGCGCAGACCAAGTTGCTCAAGATATCCTTGTGGGCATCCGCAAAAATCAATTCGTTATCGCCCCCGGAATGGAAATGACCTTATTAGCTCGCTTGCACAGCTTGGTGAACCCAATTTTGCAAAGGCAGTTTGATGGAATTGTTGCAAAGATGCACCAGAAATAGGGGAACTGGGCTTTCTCCCCTCTCCCAAGTTTGAGAGAGGGGTCGGGGGTGAGGGCAAAGATATGACAAAAAAGTCTCAATGAAAATGAAATAGCCTTGTTTCAGCAACAATCAGCAACAACCTCAGGAAGTTGTGCGCCACTCTTGGGCGATGACGCCTGACCATAACAAAAAGCAAATCAGTGAAAGTCCAGCAACAGCGTCGAGCCAAATTAAACTGTGCATTTTGAGTGACATTGGAGCCATCATAGGGAAAAGATAGTGTCCGGGACTGGAAACACTGGTAATGGAATATACCGATAGAGATAAATACGCTAACCAGAGAGATTGTCGACTGTAGCACCAATATCCGAACAGACCAATTGGAGTCATGACCGCCACAGCGCTGAAAATACCCACTGGCGAGAACCAATCTGGGCCTGGGTACTGACTCAGAAAGAGGGCATTATCGGTGTAATGGAGCCAAGTGGAAATGAGATTTAGCAGAATAATCGCTAGAAGAATAGATTGATGACGTTTTGAGAGAGTCATTTTGTCTTCCTTATGGGTATTTTAGGCGTAGCAATCCCCCTACTGCCCCAAGTTTGCCACTTTATTGTGTTTAGCTGTGGATAGAAAATATGGGGTCATCTGTCAAATTACTTTGGATATTCGTTAAACCGTGCAGTCCAATTGTTTCCTTTTCTGGTCTCTCCTATAAGAGATGAGTTAACTAGCTGCTCTACCAGGTATAAGGTGTGGACTGCTATCGATAGACCTGGCATAGAAGCGCTTGGGAATATCCAAAATAATCTTATTCCTATTATGGAGCCCAGATTTTTCCTCTTATTTTTCTAAATTTATCGACTCAGGGACTGCAATTTCTAACGTTCAAACCAACAGTGTGCAAGATTTGCATACAAATTTATTCGCGTCGATTATCAGGTGAATTAGTATATGCGATATCTTGACAAACTTTCCATTACCGTAGTGTTGGGTAGCATCATTACCCTCTCAGGCATCCAATCTGCGGCAGCTTTATCATTTATCGAGCGTGAACCGACGCAAACATCACAAACGACGCCCGACTCATTTGATAATTATTACAGTCAAGGTCTGACATCCCTTGATCAGCAAGAAGATACTCAGAGCGAACTAGACACTTATTCTCAGGCAATCAAGCGCGAGCCTAACAACCCTACCGCATACTATAACCGAGGGGTTACTCAGAGCGAACTCGGCAACTTTCTAGATGCGATTGAAGATTACTCTCAGGCGATTACTCTCAACCCTGACTATATGGCGGCCTATTACAATCGTGCAAACGCCCGCCATCAACTCAGAGATTTTCAAGGCGCAATTGACGACTACACCCAAGCCATTAGCCTGAATCCCAATTATGCCGTGGTTTACAATAACCGGGGGTTGACTCGACTCCGTCTTGGGGATTTTCAGGGCGCCGTTGAAGACTATACCCTAGCCATCAATCTAAACCCTAAAGACGCCACTGTGTTCAGCAACCGAGGAGCTGCGCTCAACGAACTTGGAGATGCTGAAGCCGCAATTGAGGATTATACCCAGGCTATTCTTTTGAACCCCAACTACGCTCCTGCCTACTACAATCGGGGAGTGCTGCGGAATCAGCTTGGGGATGCGCAAGCAAGTCTGAGAGATTTTCAGCAAGCTGCCGACCTAGCTCAAGAACAGGGAAACAATGCACTGTACGAAAAAGTGCAGTCAGTCATGACAACCCTTTAAAGGATCCGGCTTAAAGCGGGAAATTATCGCTGGAATAGAAGTCAGAAGTCAGTCTATAGTCGACTTCTGACTTCTGTATTCCTGCTCTACTGGATTGTCCCGCTTTTAGTTGGAGCCCCTAATTTGATTGCAATAGGAAGCGGCGGTTGCGGGGTTGGACGGGACGCGCGTTCCCTGGGAACACCCGAGAAAATTTCTCAATCTGGCCCTTCGATACAGCAATGGGCTCCTGCAAGACAACCCATCGAACGATCTCTGAGCAAGGGGGAGTGGTTAGAGAGCCAAAGTATCGATAGCTACTTTGATCATCTGGCAAGAGCTTACTCATGTTGACCTTGACCCCTGCAATGGTTTGTTCAGGGGTTTCTTGATCGGGCATAGCATCCCAAATAGGGTTCAGGCCTTCGTTTTCATCTCCTTCTTGCATGAATATCCCCAACACCGCAAGTTCGCCTTGCTTACTTTGATGTACAAAGTGGACCTCCATGGGGTAAGGCTGATTATTGGCGGTGTGCTCGCTGGGGTGGTGGAAGTGAAATTGCAGCAGTTCAAAGTCCTTGCCGCTTAAATTGAGCTTATTGCCAGGTTCAGCATTGACCTGAATGGTATGTCCATTGTGGAGGAGACGCAGTGGAATATCCTGATAACTGAGTTCAAAATCGGCTAATTCAGAGGGAATAGCCCCCTGTAAATCGATGGGAGATTGCTGTCGCCCCGTGCCGCAAACACTAAAGTCAGAAGAAAGTTCGCTCCACAGCTGAGGTCCGTTTTCCCCTTCATAGCCCCATTCAGGTCCTCTCTCACTGGCGATCGCAGACCGTAGAGACGGAAAGCTCAGGCTAAAGACTCCCCCCGCAGTACACATTGACATGTACTTGATCAAAGAACGTCTATCCATTATATATATTCCTCCACTAGATGGCCCATTTCAGTGCATCTCACTGTAGAGTTTTGACTAAAAATTTTCTCTCACCGTGCAAATAGGCAACTTTTAAGCACTTCTAACCATCAGAGATTTTGCAATTTGACTTCTTTTTAGAAGTAGCAAAGGCAATATTACGTCAAAACTAAACATAAAAATCTGCAATTGACTTGTTCTCGAAATCAGATAATACTATAAGGCTTGCTTGAAAAGCAGCAGTTTTTTGGTTAAGTAATTCCGATAGAGAATTCAAATAGAGTTCGTCAATTCCATTGAGTGCAACCTATATTTTACGTCGCAGAAAGGTTGCACGCAGTATTAACAGGTATCATTAGCAACCACAAAGAAACGGCGTTAGACAGTAATTATGACGACTTTAGGAAATTTAAATAGAGATCCGAGTCAAGACTGGCTCCAATTTTGCGCATTTCGTAGACGAATCCCACTGACATGAAGGGAAGACTTCCAAGCGTCACGTAAAGGTAAAAGAGAATCAACAACTTTTAATTCAGCGCCACAGACTTTTAGCTGTGATGGGAGATCTGAAATCGAGACTTTCTCAATTGGAATAATCGTTCTATGAGACACCCACATACCGGCGTCCTTAAGATCAATAAAATCTCTGTGCAAAAATTCATATCTAAAAAAGCCGCACCATTTTAGCCGCCTCTGGCTGTATCCCTAATTCGAGATTAGTGATGGAGCACTCGCTTCACAATGTGATTGCACTCTGTGATGAATCGCTGTGAAACGGTTGTAGTCGATGCGTATATATCGAAACAGCGAAATGCCCCTGGATCCCCATGGAGTTCTGTAGGGACACCCGCCCGAAGGAAACGTTGGGCGTAATAGATACTCTCATCCAGAAACAAATCCATTTCTCCCACACCAATATAGGTTAGCGTCAATCCTGTCAGATCGGTCGCCCCCAGCGCTGCCGCATAGGGAGATACGGCCTCTCCTCCAGGGTCGCAGCCTAGGTATGCTTTCCAGCCAAACAAGTTGTCATCCCGACTCTACACCGGCGTATCGGGAAGGGAGGCGCTGGCGGGGGCCACATTTGTCAATACTCCATGCCAAAACCAACACTACCCACCATCCGGATATACCGCTACGTAAATTACTGCTGTGGCAGTATGTATCGCCACGTAAATTCACAAACAATTGGTGATTAATTTGCAAGGTAGATGATAGATTATGCTGTGGGCAACCCACCCTACTAATATCTACCGCTCTGGGGTAGCATCTCATCATCTACGGCGCATAAGGCCAGTGAAATTCGCTATAATCTCGGGTTTACGAATTTTAATTTAATCAAAGAGCTTCTTCTTAGAGCCTCCGAGCATCCAATGAGTATCAGCAAACTAACGCGCCAAAAGATTAAGTATTTCCAAGAAAACACCGCATCATTTTTCTTAATTTTATTGTTTTCTGCAGACCTTATTTTTATTTTTCTGCACTTGCTTCATGTATTCTCTTCAATATTGAAAAATAATCTTTTTTCAATATCAATAGATTTTGGATATCCTGAAGTATATCAGTACATAAAAGAATTTTGGATGATCATTTTAATGTTCTTTATCTTTTTTAAATCGAGACAGATTGGTTACTTTATTTGGTCAATTTTATTTGTATATCTTCTATGTGATGATGCTTTACAAATCCATGAAAAAGTTGGCTCCATAATAGCAAGTAATCTGGATTTTAATCCCCTATTTGGCTTAAGGGCCGTAGACTACGGAGAAATCGCAGTCACTGCGATAGCAGGCGCCTTTTTTCTAAGTTTTATCGGATTGAATTATTTGCAGGGTTCGAGCACCTTTAAAAGGGTAACTCAAGATTTATTCCTACTTCTCCTAATGTTAGCCTTTTTTGGTATTTTTACTGATATGCTTCATGTCGCAGTTCTTCCCGGCAAGAAAATCAATTCAATAATAGGCGTAATAGAAGACGGGGGTGAAATGATAGTTATAAGTCTTATGACCTGGTATATCTTTCTTTTAGCCATTCGAAAGGGGTGTTTAGATTACTCCCTTGGCAATTTATTGAGTTCTATTTTATATCAAAAATAAAACGGATAGATATGGGGAAAGATGAGTCAATTCAACCCTTAACCAATCATTTTTTAATTTTGCTCAACCCCCAAGATTTCATGCGAGTCATCAGGGTATTTGAGGCACTTCATGATCAATTAATATCCAATGAATTGCGCATCTGAATCACTCTTGCTTGCTTGTATTCAATTCATCATCTCGAAAGCGATTAAGATCGGATTTAATTGTAGAGTCTAGTTCGACGGAAGCGGTTTGATTAGCCATGCGAAGGACTCGCTGGGAAGGAACATTTTTCAATACTCCTAATTAAGGTCAGTGATAGAACACTCGCTTCAAAATGTGGTTGCGCTCTGTAATAAATCGCTGTGAAACGGTTGTAGTCGACGCGTATACATCGAAACAGTGAAATGCCCCTGGATACACATGAAGTTCTGTAGGGACACCCGCTCGCAATAAACGTTGGGCGTAATGGATACTTTCGTCTAGAAACAAGTCAGTTTCTCCCACACCGATATAGGTTGGCGGCAATCCTGTCAGATCGGTCGCCCTCAGCGCCGCCGCATAGGGCGATACGCCCTCTCCCCCAGGGTCACAGCCTAGGTATGCTTTCCAGCCAAACAAGTTGTTATCCCGACTCCACACCGGCGTATCGGGAAGGGAGGCACTGGCGGGGGCCACATTTTTGTCGTCGAGCATGGGATAGATTAAGAGCTGGAAAGCGATATCCACCTCGGCGCGATCGCGGGCCAAAAGCGCCAATCCAGAAGCCAGACCGCCCCCTGCGCTAGTTCCCCCAATGGCGATACGCGACTTGTCAACGCCCAGTTCATCGGCATAGGCGATCAGCCACTTGAGTGCAGCGTAGCAGTCTTCAAGCGGTGCGGGAAAGGGGTTCTCAGGGGCGAGCCGATAGTCGACCGACAGCACGACGCAATTCACGGCTTTAACCAGTTGTTTCAAGCGTAAATCGTCGCCTTCAACGTTTCCAAACACATAACCGCCGCCGTGAATCCAGAGTAGGCCCGGCAACATGGGTGGGCGATCAGTGGGTTGATAGATCCGAACGGTCACATCAGGGGCTTGATCTGGACCTGTTGCTTGGCGATTTTCTATGGTCACCCCCTCAACCTCAGGAATTTTACCCTTTAGGGCGGCTACAATCTGATTCACCGTTCCCCGAGATGATGGAAAGTCATACAGTTGAAAGCCTCCGCCTGTGATATCTAGAAACTCCTGAAGCGGAGCCGCTAGTTCGGGATCCAACCTTTCAAGCATAGTCACTCCTGAGGTTAAACATCATTAGACATGCTGATCGACCAGTATCGGGTTGCCATCGGGGTCGACTGCAACAAAACTGGCGGGTCCAGAGCTGGATTCGTCAGCTTCGGATAAGAGCTGTACGCCTTGTGCTTTCAACTGGCGCTGCAGATCGCGTATGTCGGTGAACGTATCGAGTTTGCTGGCGTTGCTGTCCCAGCCCGGATTGAAGGTTAAGGTATTCGTTTCAAACATACCCTGAAAAAGACCGATGACGTGATCGCCGTTTTTTAGAATAAGCCAATTTTGAGAGGCGTCTCCCCCGAATACCTTGAAGCCAAATTTTTCGTAGAAAACCCTCGAAACTTCAATATCTTTGACCGCCAAGCTGATTGAAAACGCGCCAAGTTCCATAATTTACTCCTTTTATTATGGGGAGAACTCTGATCAGCAATTTAGATCTGCTCCCTGTCTCCAGAGATCAATTGCTTTCTCAATAAACTCCTCAATTCGAGTTTCAGTAATAGATACTGATTTCGTAAAGCGAATACAGCCTTTTCCTCGATTGATACCCTTTAAAAGCTCTCCATCGGGATCTACTTTTTCAATATCGCCCACATAAAGACTAACGTAGTTTCTTTGCACATTGAGATGAAAAGCAAATCTATTATCACCCCCATAGCTCAGCATTTTAAAATGAATGCCTTCAAAAATATCTGGAGCCTTTTTTTGGATAATTACCCTAAGAGCCAGTAATTTTTCTTTTCTCCAATCGTCATCGATTACCTCGATATATTCTTTTGGTGTTGTCACGTCATACTGCATTGCTTCATTCAGCTGGAAGTTTAGTTAGGACAGCTTGAGACTTTACAAATGGTGTACTCGATCAGATGTCGCCTTCAAGTTCTTCTGGCATTGTAGCTAGGAGTCAACGCGGGAGAATGTTTCGCCATTGATCGGCGGCAAAAAGTCTCGATAGCCTATGAGATATGCCAAACTTTAGTTATCCCAATAACAATATCTGCTTGAACCGCTAGAACTAGTTTAAGTCTCTCTATGGGTACTGTCAGAGCCACTAGCGCCTTTCTAAGAGGTAACTTTGCCCCTGTTCATGATGAAATTGATTCTGAGCGCCTCTCGGTGATCGGCGAAATCCCCGCCGAACTTACAGGAATGTTTGTGCGAAATGGTCCCAATCCTCAATTTACTCCCATTGGCCGATATCACTGGTTTGATGGCGATGGCATGTTGCATGGGATTCATTTACGGGACGGCTGCGCCAGTTACCGCAATCGATATGTGCAAACCCGCGGCTTACTCAAGGAGCAGGATGCCCAGCGCGCTATTTGGACTGGGTTGTTGGAGCCTCCCCAGATAGAAATCCCGGAAGGGGCAACGAAGAATAGGGCTAACACTTCGCTGATATGGCATAGCGGACGGTTGCTAACGTTATGGGAAGCGGGAGAGCCCTACGCGATCACCTTGCCCAATTTGGAGACTCGCGGTCCGCATACATTTGACAATAAACTCAAGTTCCCCGTCACGGCGCACCCCAAGGTTGATCCAGAAACGGGTGAGATGCTGTTTTTCGGTTATTCTTTTGCACCGCCGTATTTACAGTATGGGATTGTTTCTCCCACCGGAGAATTACTGCGAACTGAGCCGATCGATATTCCGGTTGGGGTGATGATGCACGACTTTGCCATTACACCACGATTTACGGTGTTTCTCGATTTACCCCTCACGTATCGACCAGAACGGGTCACCCAGGGAAAACGAGCGTTGGCGTTTGAGCGCGATCGCGCCAGTCGCTTCGGGATTCTACCTCGCCACGGCGATAATACCCAGGTTCGTTGGTTTGAAGCCTCTGCCTGCTACGTATTTCATACCCTCAACGCTTATGAGGCGGGAGATGAGGTCGTTCTCGTTGCTTGTCGAATGAGCAGCTACGATCTGTCGGGGGCGAATTCTGACCCTGAGTCGGGTATTCCTCGCCTCCATGAGTGGCGCTTTAATTTGAGTACCGGCATGATTCAAGAGCGGCGACTTTCCCCAATCCCAGCTGAGTTTCCCCGCATCAATGAGCAATTCATGGGACGTCCCGTGAAATATGGCTTCGCCAGCAAGACGGCGGCGACGCGACTCCCGCGCTTTGATGGCTTGATAAAGTTGAACTTTGAGTCTGAGGGATTACCGACGACACAAGTGCACGCCCTTGGGGGTCGGCGCTATTGTGGCGAAGCTGTTTTCGTCCCCCATCCCGATGGCGATACGGAAGATGCTGGCTGGTTACTCACCTTTGTCCACGATGAACAGCAAAATCAATCTGAGTTGCTGATTGTTGATGCTCGTAATCTGGAGTGTGAACCGGTTGCTCGAGTTCTACTGCCGCAGCGAGTTCCCTACGGCTTCCATGCAGTTTGGATTTCTGACGCTCAAATTCAAGCAACGTTATAACCCGCAATTTCGTTTTGATGCGCTGCAATATACTTCTTTAGTTCAGCGTTAACCAGGAACGCGATCGCGCCTTATCTGCTGAATCAGAGATTTAATTTTTCAAATATTCGACTAACTTTTACTATCAAAGGGTCAATTTCAACCTTCAGAAATTCCCCCACTTGTCTTTCCCCTAAATTGGTTAAACTCAGAGTGCTGGGATAAAGTTCAAAGCAAATTAGATGATCGGTTATATCTTTTATTTGCAATAAAACACCGTCTAAACAGACTTGATCCATAGTTGATAAATACTTGGTTAACTTATCCTCAAAATATACTTTAAGAATTGATTTTCCTTCGGGCAACATATCAAGAGAAATCACCTTGACTTGTCCAGTGGGAATTCCATAAAAAAAAGTTCCAGGAACCTCCTGTCCCAACCGCATTGCTCTTTCTAAGTTGACTTTTCTTTTAGGTAAGTACGTTGTGACTTTATTGAGATTAGACGCATAGAATTTCAAGAAACTAAAATTAGTGTAATCTTCCTTATGCAAAACCGTTAGCACTCTTCCATCAATAGCAATATGGGATTTAATTTGGATTTCAGCCGCGAACTGAGGGGAGATTTGAATAATCAGTTCAGCTCCGGATTCAATCGGGTTAACAGTCTCAACTATTCCAGTTTCTTTAATTAATCCAGTAAACATTTTAATTAAAAGGGATGTTTAATCAACACTTGGCAATATTACTATGCCTTCCCTAGGGGTGGAGAAAAGCCCTGAAAACCATTCTGGCCCAGGAATGCTCAATGAGACGGTGAAACCTGCACTCACCCAAGAACAGAATGCATAACTAGGGATGAGATCGCGCTACCCTCCTACAATTAATTGGCAATTGTCAACTCTCTATATCCGGTGAGTGGATCAATCTCCCTCTTAAAAATGATGTTAGGCGCGATCCCAATGACTATCTCTGCTGTCGTGTAGATGTTCGAGCCAACCATTAAATGACCACCGATAACCTGGCCTTCACTATCTGACACGGCAATGTGCAAATGAACACCCTGTTGGGAGAGTGTACCTTCTAGCGAAATTATTTCTAGCGTTTGTTCAAAAACTGTTCCTTCTGGTTTATTTGCAAATCGGATCGCTGCCTGACGTAAGCTGCCGACGCAACTCAGCATATAAGCGGCATCTATTTTTTGGTCGATGCAGTATCTCAACAAAGATTGCTTGAGATCCTCTCCAGGCTTAAGGCGTATAGCAATCACTTCCACGTCTTTTTCCATTGTCCTTACAGCCTATTCTGTTCAAACAATCCCATCAGCTTACGCTTGCGACCGTGGGTGTCTGCCAACTGTCGCCGGTAGCGTAACCAATCCTTTTCTTGATCAAGGGCCAGGTAAGCGGCCTTGGCCCGCTTGAGCCATTCCACAGCAGTATTGTAATATTTTGCTTTACCCTCATCCATAATGGATTCAGCTCTAGAAACGGCATTCTCAATCACCCACTGACTATGAGAGGCGATCGCGGCGTCCATCACTCTCAAAATGAGCCAATGTCGGTAGCTGCTGAAGTCAGAGACTTTTTTAACCGCGTCATCCACTAAGTTTTCGTGCAACAAAATATCAATCTGCGCTTCGGCTTCATGCCACATGTCCATCTTTCGCAGTTGTTGCAACAACTGTGTTTTAGTGGCAGGCCAACCCTCGCCCGAGAGGTCTTCAATCGTTTGATACTCTTTTAATGATGGTTTGGCCTTAAAGCCAGACAGACTGGCCTCTAACGCGGCGGTGCGATCGCCTAGCCCCTCGGCCAGATCGCGAGTCCAACTGGCAAACTCAAACGTGACATAACGATTTTCATTATCTTGCTCCAGCCGTAGCCCCTGCATCGCAATTTGCAGAGCCTCTTGCAACCGTTTTTGCGCCCGCAATGTCTCCGCCAGAGCCTTAGCCTCCTGCAACGTCACTATCTGTTCCTGAGCTACGCTCATCGCCTGCTCCACCCGTCCCAGACGCCCTAGCATGGTCAAATATTCCTGTGTTTGGCCCTCTGCTTCCGCCAAACGCAGGTAGTCTTCATAGCGCTCCTGGCGTTCGAGAATTTTTAGACGAATCTGGCTAAACTCATTTGCCCAATCTGGGGGCTCTCCTGTCCAAGCGCCTTGCGCTGTAATCTCACCCTGAAAAACCCGCTGTAAGGGCGGATAGTCCCAACCCTGACGCAGGGCCTCTAGAGCCATGGCGAAACTGCCCAGCGAATCTTGCCAAGCTTCAATGTCTTCCTGCCAAGCCAGGACTTCATCCTCTGTCAAGTCGGTACTCAGCAATGCCTCTGTCCAGGCCGAATCAAAATCAATATCAAAGTCAATGGGAGACATGCCGATAAAATCGTCAACGATATCCCAGTGCTGTACACAGGCTTCGGTAATTCCCTTTAGTAAGACTAGGGCGTTAGGACCATCACCCTGTTCTGCAAAGGCCAGCGCATCTTGCATGAGACCCGCCATATCATAGGCGATGCTGTCATCATCCTGACCGTATTCCCAACCACGGACCGCCTCCCGAAAAATTTCTCGCACCCGTCGTTGATAGGGAGCAGGGTCAACGTTGGTTTTGCGTTTTAGCGATGTTTTCTGCGCTGACGACCCTCCGACCTGGGTCAACGTGCTGACGTAAAAATCAACTGATTCCAGCAATGCTGGCGCTTCTGTCACTAATGATTGAATCAGGCCCTTCGCCTGGGATAAACTCAGCGGTTCCAGCAGTTGGCTTAGCGATGGACGTGCCTCAATGGTCTCAGGCTGATGCACACAGACCAGCAGCGTCGCCACTATGTGCTTGCACCAACCTTCAAAGCTATAGGGGCAGCTACAGCGGGCTTCGGTCACGCCACCCGCATCAAAGGTCACCGTCACTCGATAGGGCCGGGCCTCATTCCCCTCTACCTCTGCGTGCAGCGTTTGCTGGCGTAGCGTCAACCCCGTTACCGCACCCGAGCGAAAGTAACTTTCACCCCGAGCAAAGGACTGATCTGTTGCAGAACGTTTAAGGTTGGCAACGGTAATTTTGGGAAGGGACATGACGAGTTCATGGGAGCAATGAGTTGAAACGGGTAGCAGCGCTGCCCTACTTGAATAGTACAGACAAATCGTCGGCGTGGATGGCGATGAGGTATGGGCTCCAAGCGCTTTCGGTCATCTACTCTGGCAACAAAAATAAATTCGGAACGAGTTTACGCCGTTTCAGCTGATCAATGCCCCTCAATGGAGCTTGAACTGAACGAGAATTCAACGGTTTGCTTGAGTAGCTGTCTGTAATTTTCGTAACGAACCAAGCGCTTTTTGTTAGTCTGCTCCAAACGAATTGTTATGTCGCTGCCAACCGCAGGCAAATACTAACATCTGAAGCGAATCCTCTAGTTTTCTCAAGAAGCAGTTTGCTCAAGGCTCATAGTTCCATGCTGGTTCAGGTAGGTTTTTCACTATGTTGCGCAGACTTTGATCCGATAACTCAGTCAGCCGCCGGAAAGCACGTCCAGATACATAACAATCGGCTCCCGGAAAACATCGGGCGCAGCGTTGATAGAGTCGTCGGGCGCTTGGGTTCTCAACTGATTGCCCTTTGATATACACACCGCCCTGCTGCTGAATTTGAGTGGCGATCACCGTAATCAAACGGATTGCTACGCCTCGCCCCCGATGGGCAGGTTCAACGAACAAGTCAATGACCTCGCCGCCCTTAATGCAGTGGTGCAAATCATAGGATGATATCCAGGCTGCAAAAGCAAGCAACTGATGATCTTCAGCTTCTGCAATCACCATTTGAAATTCAGCGCCTAGACCATCTTGCACCAACTTCTGGAGCGTTCCACCCCAAGAGCACTGAAACGTTTCTTGCATGAAAGCCATCAGCAACTTTTTCAGATTTGGCATGTCATCTAGAGTTGCATTGCGGATGTGGTAAAGCATTTGTTCAAACACCTTCACACTCAATTTACTGAAGCTCTGGTCGGCGATCGCCGCGTTCAGCAACTGGCTTCATTGTGCACAACTTACGTCAACTTTTCTATTCCCTATGAGGGTACTTTTTAGATGATCTGCGATCTCCTCCTTAGCAATCTCAAAACACGACCTCACCAATAATCTCCCATCAACTGAATCCTCACCACAAATAGATGAGCCTTTGTCTGAGACCTACCAATAACTCAGAGGCATAACGTTCTTGAGGCTGGCGGCGTGGTTGAGAACTCGAATGAAGCCCAATGCACAAACCGCCACGGCCGCTGCGCTGAAGGGTTAGGCAATGCCTACCCGAACCAGAACTACACATTTAGAAGAGGCAACTGCCAGGGTGCGCCAAATATTAGAGTGCGCGGCACATCCAAACGCTGGAAATTTCCACCTCGAAGCCTGCCTTCCTATAAGCTCGGCGGGCTGGCGCATGGCTCGGATCCCCACCTGTAGACACAGTCGCAACACGCATACCTGCTTCCTTCATTCGCGCAACTGCAAAGTCGTACATTGTTGCGCCAATTCCTCTGCCTGCATGGTCCGGATGAACCGCATTAAGCCCAATCTCCCCCACTCGCATATCCAGGTCAAGCTGCACTGAAACGAACCCGACTACTGTCCCAGCTAACTCGGCAGCATACACTTCCCAGTCAGACTCAGATTCGAGCATAGAGCATAGGAGCGCCCCTTGTCCCTCGTCCTCTCGAGCCTGTGCTAACTCGTAGATTTCATCCCCAAGGATTGAGCGAAAGGAGGCAAACACTGGGGCGAACGCAGCTTGTCGAATTTCCTGCAAGCGAAGAGTGTCGTCAGCCTTCACCGGACGCATCACGAGGTCTGTTTTCGACATACATAAACCTCCCAGCTCATTTGGGACACCGAACGTGAGAGCGGGGCCTAACGGCCCCGCTCTCACGTGTAAGGCCACTTTTCAATTCTAGCCGGAACTCCCCGTTCCATCGGGTGCAAACGGATAGTTAGGCGGCGATTGTCAGTTTTCATGAAACAGCTATAGTTTTGAGAAAAAGATACTGGGTTTCATGCCTCAACCCAGCCTACGAAAATGAGCGATCGCACTTATCGATTTGATAGGCTATCTCACCAGACAGCGATTTAAGAAAGACTTGACTCGACGCTTATATATCTGCCAGTAATCTTGAGATTGTTTCGGTACTAGATCTGCATCTAAAGGCGGATTGGGTTCATGAAGATAACGGTAATATTTCCACATTTCCCAATAGGGACAACCTGGCATAATACGAATACCAGCCCAATGCAAATATTGAAGAGGCTGATTTACCAGTGGGTCAAACAATTTCTTATCTTCTATGACTTGGAAATGTGAACTACCTGCCCAGCTTCCAGGTGCTCCCCCTGGGCGACGCACAATATTAAATCGATTTGCGATACGTTTAAGCACCATATAGTTGATAATCGGTTGGTCGGAAGTCTTTTGGGAAAAGTCAAAGTATTCAAGGTGCGCCGCACATTCTGCAAAAGTTTGATAAAGATCTGATTCGGATAATAAGTTTCTCTTTGCCCCCCAAAATCCACAGTTAAATATATCTAGAAGTTCTGCTTCTGAAAAAACTCCTTCTTGCAAAATTTTATTTGTGAAAACATTTTTTATTCCACCTTTGTGTTGATAATCACAACAAATGAAATCATAATTTTTAAGATAAGCCAGTTGATCTGAAATTTTTTCGAAAACAATAATATCTGTATCAATATACAGAAATCTCTCAAATGGACCAAACCAACAAGCTTGTTTGCGAAATTGATTTGGACGAGCAAAAAAACTTGAATCGAAAATTTCTTGGAGATTGGCAGAAAGGCGTTTAATGAAGTCTAAGTTCTCATATAGCTGTACACCATATCTATCAGAAATTATCTTGAACAAATCATGGTAGTTTTCATCATAAGGAATGAGCACAATAGGGACTTCAGGGTCATAAAGACGAATACTATTGAGAAGTGCAATTCCTTGATTTATTACCAAGTCATTAGCCACTAAATAAATACCTGATTTCATACGCTTACTGGTAAAATTTTATACGCAAACGATGTCACGGTTTTTGTCAAAAACTTCAAGGTATGTAATATATGCCTAATGGCCTTGAGCTTAGCGGTACGGGAATCAACTGAAGGATAGAAAGAAGCAGGCTTGATCCTCATAATCCCAAAAACCAAGTCTCAAACCAACAACCAGCACAAAGTAGCTGATTGTAGAGAAGTGCAGGACCAAATATATATTCAGCGTCCGATCTGACACATAAGCTCCATATTTCCAGATCTTATCCGTCACTTTTAGGTAATAACACCCTTATTTACAGAACTTATATGCAACTTTTAACGGATAACCCTGGGAAGATACGATATTATACGTCACTTCTGACAGTTAAGTATGTTAAATGGGGTATTTATACGTCACTTTTGATAGTTAAGCACCTGCGTACGGAAGTTATACGACATGTACAATGGCGCCACCTAAGCCGCCGCGCTTACTCGATCAAGTTATGGAAGTTGCTCGACTAAAACACTTCAGCCTTTCAACAAAAGGTCAAAAAGATCGACGTACGATGCTAATGAGCGATTCATACAAAGGGCTGTAAAACAGGCTATTGAGCGTACTGGCATAACTAAGCATGGCGGCTGTCACACTTTTCGCCATAGCTTTGTCGCACACCTTCTAGAAAATGGCTACAACATCCGCGCAGTGCAGGAATTACTCGGCCATAAGGATGTCAAAGCCACGATGATTTATACTCATGTTCTCAACCGAGGAGGTCGAGGAGTGCGGAGTCCCCTGGATAGTTGAGGTTATGGAAAGCTTTGTAGGAAGAGTTGAGGGACGAAACCCAGCATCTTTCTCTCAAAACTAAGCTATTTCATGAAAACTGGCGATCACTGCTTAACGGTTCGCTTGAGTGGCTGCAAGTAACCTTCAACTCAGCACCAAGATCTTTCATCAGGCCGCTCCAAGCGAATTGTTAGACCGTTGGCACAATATATCTTATTCAAATGGAAAAGAAACATCTCCTACTGGATAGCGAGTTGAAGAACTCCCCGAAAAATAGTACCTAAGAATTCGACTTTGTTGAGCTGATAAATAATTTGGACCAAAAACGACTCGGTTACGTCCGGATTCCTTTGCAAAAATCATGCCACAAGCTGCTCGAACAATCCAATCCCGAACTGGTTCTTTATCATGTATTTCAGAGACACCAAAAGAGCAGGTTACTTTGAGGTTACTGGCAATAGTTCGCCATTCATAATTTTGAATAAATAAACGCAAATTGTCTGCGACTTCTTTAGCTTCTATTATGTTTAGTCCTGGCAAAAAAATGTAATATGTGTCATCACCACATCTGCCAATAAACTCAGTTTCACTGTTCTCCTTGAGAATATTTAGGATGGTAGAAAGAATTTGATTGCCAACCGTCTCTTTAAAAACTTTATTAATAATGGTTAACTCGTCAATATCTACCATTACTAAACTTATATTAGAAAATCTACTTCCTACATTCTCCATGATTTTAGGCAAATCTTTTGTAAGGAAATGATCCCCTGATACCATATCCATTTGATCTAATTGCTGCTGTGCGTCCTCTAGATGTTCTGCTACTTCTCTTTTACTGAGAGTTACGACCCTAGGCGTTGAAGTCTTAGAAGTAATGGTTTCTTGAGATGCATTATCTAAGGAGTATCTAGTTTGCCCCCTATTTTCTCCTATAAAGTAGATCTTATCTGGATCAACACTGTCACGAGTTAACAATATAGGAGTTTCTTCTTCATCTAAATTTGCTAAGGCAATTGCAACTAAACCTTGTTCAAAAGCATTTTTTACAGATCGACCAAATCCAAGAGCACGATAAAAAGAAGCTGCGAACTTAATAGAGGCTTCATCAAGTACAGAAGATCTCATCCCGACAACGCAATCAATTACCTCAACAATTTTCTGAGCCTGTTCTTGTGAGTAACATGCATTCAAAAGAACAACACATATGTTGTCCTTGAGGGTTTGAAAAAGCAGTTTGAGAGCCGAGCCAGCAATTAATGTAGATTCTTTACTATCGTCGTGAAAAACCAAGCCAACTTTCCCTCCCCCATGTCCACTAAAGTGAACGATTTGAGGCCTTTCTTCATTAAGCGCTTGCAAAAGATCATCAGGACGAACTGCCCATCTAGTTTTGAAAACTAAAGAGTTATGGTAATCTGAGCTACGAATTTTGCTGGTAATCTCTCTAGCCTCTTCGTCAAGAGCAAGCCTGTCACTGTTAGAGGGATTCGCTGCCAAAAAGAGGATTTTAACCTCGTTCATAATTTATCCCCTGCTATTTCTAAGAAGTTAAAGCTTTCTTAAATATTTTTTCATTTATAGCAGAAAGAACGATTCCACCAGCAATTCTTCATGATTCACTGCTGAAAACTGCCAAACAGAGTTACGTTTTTTATTGAGGATTTGCGGTCCAACTATTAAATATACAGAAACTTTCTGGATAAAACCCCTTGCTTTAGAATTGCGTTATTCCCTATTCAATAATCTATTCAATAGCTTTTGAAACCATCATCTGAAGAATATTGCACAGACTGTATAATTTAGAATTGATACAAACACACCAAGGGAGAGTTAATAACAATTAGTCGGTTAAACTTTACTAAAGTCTGGGCATAGGGCGAAGTGCTTCGTGTGTGACGATGTTAGGCTCATGAAGGGAATTTATTAGGCAATCTCATGGGAACAGACATTGCACAGTTAGGATATTTAGCGACTCCGAAATCGGGTTCAGGCGCAGGCCTGATTGTGCTGCAGGAATGGTGGGGATTAGTTCCACATATCAAAGACGTCGCTGATCGCTTTGCTCAAGCGGGATATGTTGCATTAGCCCCAGATCTCTACCGGGGCGAAAGCACCACTTCCCCCGACGACGCAGGTCGATTAATGATGGCCCTTAACATCGAGCAAGCAGCCCAAGACTTACAAAAAGCCGTGGATTATCTTCTGCAGCAAGAAGCGGTTAGAGGAGATAAAGTCGGCGTAGTGGGTTTCTGTATGGGCGGGCAGTTGGCCTTACTGTCGGCGACAGTAAGTTCAAGCATCGCTGCGGTGGTGGACTTTTACGGGATTCATCCCAAGGTTCAACTTGACTTTTCTAAATTGTCTGCGCCTATCCTAGGTCTTTTCGGCGAACAAGACAGCTCCGTCCCCCCTGACGCTGTCAAGTCATTGGAGACAGCCGTCCGAAATCAGGGGGGAGCCATCGAAACTAAGATTTATCCCAATGCAGGCCACGCCTTCTTTAACGACACACGAGCTGACGCTTACCAGTCAGAGGCTGCTATCGACGCCTGGGATAGTACGCTAAAGTTCTTTAAACACCACTTAACCGCCTGACGTTTGCTGTGATCAGCCATCAGACGGTGAAGATAATTAAGCGAAAAATTGATTATCGAGGATTGTAATTGAATGAAACTCCCCAATACTGACCTGATCGATTGGGGTATTTTTATTCAAATAGGAAAACTATTTAGCCCGCTATCGGCTCTAGCCAACCGGCGCTCAAAATAACGGTAAGGCCCATATAGAGCACGGTCAGCGTCCAGGTGACTCGATTAAGGGTGGTCTCAGCACTTTTAGTGCTGGTGAATAGCTGAGCTTGTCCGCCCAAAGCGCCTAATCCATCCCCCTTTGGGCTGTGGAGCAAGACTAGGATAATCAAACCTAGCGCTGATACCGCCCAAACAATCTGGAGAAGTGTAGTAATTGTCATATCCGTCAACCTAATTGTCTTGATTCTGGCGCGTTCAAAAGCGCTCACCCGAAAAACCAGGATTCTTTTCCTGACTTACAGGCAAAAAGTAGGATTGAACTGTAAAGTCCAATCCGTATCATCCTAACTTAATACGCCCCCTTAACGCTGCATCGGCACTCTGACAGGCGTCCGATTCATACGGACATCATAGTCACTGGTTTGCAGCATCGAGCGCCCAGTCATCTCGACTGGCTGGGGCAGTTTAAGAATTTGCAAAATAGTTGGGGCGATATCCGCCAGACGACCATCGTTCCGCAAGGGAACCTCAGTGCCGTAACCAGGAATTTTTAAACCTTCCCCTTCCACCAAAATAAACGGAACTGGGTTGGTGGTATGGGCTGTCCAAGGTCTGCCTTGGGCGTCCCACATACACTCCGCATTTCCATGATCGGCAATGATGATAGTGGTGCCGCCAGCTTTACTAACGCTCGCCAAAAGACGCCCTAATTGTTTATCCACCGCTTCTAGGGCAGTGACCGTTGCGTCCATTTTACCGGTGTGGCCCACCATATCGGGGTTGGCGTAGTTAATGACGACTAGGGAGTAGATGCGTTTTTCAACCGCCGCGATCGCCACATCGGTCACCTGATCCGCCGACATTTCTGCAGCCTTATCATAGGTCGCCACCATCGGACTAGGCACCAATTCCCTATCTTCCCCTTCAAACGGGTCTTCTAAACCCCCATTGAAGAAATAGGTGACATGGGCGTATTTTTCAGTTTCAGCGCTGCGGAATTGCTTTAAACCATGATTGGAGATGACTTCCCCCAAAATATTGCTGAGATTTTGAGGTTCAAACGCCACCTTCACCGGCAGCGTCGGATCATACTGGGTCATGGTGGTGAACGTCAGGGGCGTCACGAACCGCTGACGCTCGAACCCTGTGAAGTCAGGATCAACAAAGGCTTGAGTGAGCTGTCGAGCCCGATCAGGCCGGAAGTTAAAGAAAATGACGCCGTCTTCGGGTGCGATCGCGCCTGACGCCAATCGAACAGGAACCACAAATTCATCCGTGATGTCTTCAGCATAAGACGCTCTCAGAAGCTCGACGGCGGAAAGCCCATTACCAGGCCCATCTTCAGTCATCACTTGATAGACTTGTTGAACTCTATCCCACCGCCGATCCCTGTCCATGGCGTAGTATCGACCGCTAATCGTTGCAATCCGTCCGACGCCAATTTCTTCGATATAATTCTGCAGGGATTCAACCACGTCAATCCCATCAGTCGGCCTCGTATCTCGACCATCGGTGATGACATGGACACAAACCTCAGAGAGATCCTGAGCCTTGGCCATATCTAGCAGACCTAACAAATGATTGATGTGGGAATGCACACCTCCCTGGGAGCATAGCCCCATCAAATGCAGCTTACCGCCTCGATAACGCACAGCCTGACAAACTTCTAGCAAAGCGGGATTTTCTTGAAGTGTTCCGTCTTCCACCGCATCCGATATTCGGACTAATTCTTGGGGGACGACTCTGCCAGCGCCAATATTTAAATGACCAACTTCAGAATTACCCATTTGCCCATCAGGTAATCCCACATCTTTCCCAGAGGTGCGAATCACGGTATGGGGGTAGGCTGCCCAGAGGCTATCCATTACTGGCGTGTTAGCCACAGCAACAGCATTACCATCGGAGTTTTCTGTATATCCCCAACCATCTAAAATGACGAGCACCATTGGCGAAACAGGCGCTTGTGTCATACTGGAGAACCCTTAGCAATTTACGACTAACGTCTAAGCGATCATACCATTCCCCCATCTCATGCTGGAGGAATAGCATTAAGGAGAATTTATCTGACCAAAAGTAATTCAGGCCGGGCTTTGATCGCCATCCTCTAAAAAATATATAAAAAACTTCTTAGTTGACATCCCCATAAATATTTAAGAAAAGCCCCAGTTTATTGACTAGGTTATTAACTAAATCCCAGCGATTGTAGCATTGCCGATAGCAATCGATTAAGCGAAGATAATTTTTAACGAATTA
>JASJDH010000072.1 GCA_030065175.1 Leptolyngbyaceae cyanobacterium MO_188.B28
GCCTGAGCCATTCAACCCATACATTTGATGGCTCAGGCCGATCAGGTCAGGCCGCCACCCGGGAGTTTTATCATAGCCGCCAGTTAACCGCCATCCCCCAACGGGGTCCTTTAGCGGCGATTACGATACCTGGGGCAGTGGATGCTTGGGAAGAAGCACATCAGCGATTTGGGCGACTCCCCTGGGAGCAACTCTTACAGCCTGCAATTGAGCTGGCGGAGCAAGGGTATCCGGTTTCCTCTTCCCAATCCCGCTGGACTCAACGCGATCGCGACCTATTGAATCAATACCCTGCTTCCCGGGAGGTCTTTCTCCCCAATGGCCAGACGCCTAAAATAGGATCGTCGATCCAGAATCCAGATCTCGCCAGAATTCTCAGATTAATCGCCGCCAAGGGGCGATCTGTTTTCTACCAGGGCGAAATTGCTGAAATCATCTGCACTGAGCTGGCTGAGCTAGGCGGTATTCTCACCCTAGAGGATTTTGCCGCCCATCGCTCCGATTGGGTTGACCCCATCGCCACCCAATATCGCGGCTACACAGTCTATGAGTTGCCTCCCAATACCCAGGGGCTAGCTGTGTTGCAAATTTTGAATCTAATCGAACCCTTTGACCTGCAGCAAATAGGCCACGACACCCCAGACTACTACCATCTGATTGTGGAGGCGACGAAGCTGGCGTTTGCGGACCGCGATCGCTGGATTACGGATCCGACTTTCGTTGACATTCCCGTGGCGGAGTTGATTTCAAAAGCTTATAGCGATCGCCGTCGGGCTCGCATTAGTCTAACCCAGGCCCAAACCTATCAACCGGGAAGTATCGGCGGCGATACTACTCACTCAGCCTGTGTGGATAACGAAGGCAATGCGGTTTCCGTAATCCAGAGTCTCTACTTTGACTATGGTTCAGGCATTGCTCCCAAAGGCCTGGGATTTGTGTTGCAGAATCGCGGCGCTTTCTTTTCCCTAGACCCTAACCATATCAATTGTCTTGAACCGGGAAAGCGAACGTTTCACACCCTAATTCCGGGACTGGTTTTGAATCGCCAAGGCGCTCCCTACTTAGTTTTTGGGACGATGGGAGGGGAAGGTCAGCCCCAAACTCAATTAGCCCTCCTCACCCGTGTCCTCGATTTCGGGTTTGATCCTCAGACTGCCATTGATTGCCCCCGTTGGCTATGGGGCCGCACTTGGGGAGACTCCATCAGCGGCCTCACTTTGGAGGGGCGCATCAGCGATTCGATTCGAACCGAACTTCGCCACCGTGGGCATACTGTCCACATTAGCCCCGACTGGTCTGAGCAAATGGGGCACGCCCACATGATTCGGATTGATCCAGAAACCCATTTACTTGAAGGCGGATGCGATCCTCGGAGCGATGGCAGCGCACTGGGATTTTAAGGGAATTGTAATAATCTTCATAATCTTGCTAAAGGTTAAGAGATTCAGTATCCATCAGGACTCTTTGGGCTAGGCTGAGGTCACGCTCCCATTACTCATAACGCCTGTCCCATGGATGGTTTTCAGGATGCATTTATCTCCTACGCACGGATTGACAGTAGAGTGGGAACGGCATCACAAACAGTCTCGGCATCTGTTGATTAGTGAAGAAGGACAACAGGCGGAGAGTTGGCTGAAAGTTCGTTTCCGAGGCGAACAGCCCCCTTGCATTCCGACCAACCTGCACTGCGAGTTCATCACCGAGAGCGCCAAAAACGCCAACAATCTGATGACCCAGGTCTTTCTGGCTCATGCAGAGGAAGATACAGACATCATGGCAAAGCTAGTCCTTGAGCCCACATTAGTAACATAAGGGTTTATCATGTCATAGCTATTAGGAACCAGAACGAAGGCCTTGATCCAATGGCTGAAGGGGCGGCTCGCAACTCAAAATAGTCAACGCCTCAGAACCAGCGCGATCGCTAAAATGATTTGGCAATGCCCTGCATTCATTCAGAGGAGAGTAATATGCGGAAGTTGACCTATTATGTTGCCTGCAGCGTTGATGGATTCATTGCCCATACCGACGGTTCACATGATGGGTTTTCACAAGAGAGTGAATATTTTGCAGATATATTCGCCTCTTTTCCTGAGACTGTTCCATCTCATCTGCGGGATGTCATGGGTGTCCACGAAGAGAACAAGTGCTTCGATGTTGTTCTCATGGGGCGAAAGACCTACGAAGTGGGTTTGAAGGAGGGGGTGACCAGCCCTTATTCACACATGAAACAGTACCTCTTTTCTCGCAGTATGCATGAAAGTCCAGACGACAATGTTGAGCTTGTTTCAGAAAATGCTATTGAGTTGGTCGCCAATCTGAAGCGTGAATCAGGCAAAGGCATTTGGCTCTGCGGCGGAGCCAATTTAGCCGCCGCCCTTTTTACCCATCACTTGATTGATCAGTTGATTCTTAAGGTCAATCCATTTTTGATGGGATCAGGCATTCCACTGTTTGCTGGCGTGATTCAGCAAACCGCCCTAGAACTTACCAACCGCAAAATCTATGACAATGGTGTCTTGCTGCTTTACTACAGGGTGAAGTGATATTGCGGTGGATGGGTGGATGGGTGGATGGGATATTATCTGTGGGCAGTTTTCTAATCTCATTATGTAGTACATTGTAGTATGACGGCGCTGTTTTACAGACCCTTTGTTCTATTTCCCATGACTCCACCATGATTCGACTAACCACACCTGACGATATGACTGCTCTGATTGCTTTGGCTGATGCAGTTGGATTGTTCCAGCCGAATGAGCTTGAGGATCTCAAAGGCATGTTGGCGGACTACTTTGAAGGCGATAGCGACAGCGATCACTTTTGGATTACCGATGACGACGGCGGACCAGTGGGGGTTGCCTACTGCGCGCCCGAGCTGATGAGTCAAGGAATATGGAACTTACTCTTCATTGCCGTTCGCCCGGATCGTCAGGGGCAAGGGCGTGGTACGGCGCTGATCCGTTATGTTGAGCAAACATTGACATCGCGCGGAGCTCGTATGTTGCTGGTGGATACGTCGGGACTAGACAGCTTCGAACGCACGCGGGCGTTCTACCGCAAGTGCGGTTACGACGAGGAAGCGCGGATCCGCGACTATTACAAAACAGGCGATGACAAGGTTACTTTTCGCAAGGTGCTGGCTGCTTAGGGAAAAAACTCGGAGAGAGATCCATCTTGGCAATACTCTGATTGCTTGTCTGGGAATAGTCCAGAAGAGGTCATTGATTGGGTTGGTTGGGTATTAAGTGTTAACAGCTAAACTATCCACATACCGATGAAGATGATTCACCGCATGATCAAGATAAGTCGGATCATCGTATAACACACTCAACAACATCGCCCCCTCCAACGTAGAAATAAACACCGCCGCCACCGCTTCAGCATCAACCGAATCCGTCAATTCCCCCGTCTTCACCCCCTTCACCGTCGTCTTCAAAATTAAATCCTTGAATTCGCCCATCGCCTCCTGCGCCTTCCGCCGCAGCGGCAACATCTCCCGCTTCGCCTCCACCGCCGTATTCAGCACCGGACACCCACAGGGAAACAGCGGATTTTGGCAATAATGCTCCGCGAAACAGCTGGCGATAGCTTTCAACCGACCTCCGGCTGATTTTTGACGGCGCAGGCTCTGCATCAAGCGCTTTGACAAAACCGAACAGGCATATTCAAACGTCTCTACCGCCAACGCCTCCTTACTGGCGAAGTGATTATAGACGCCGCCCCGTTGGACGCCCGTAGCCGCGGTGACATCTTGCATGGACGTGGCGGCATAGCCCTTTTCGTTAAACAGGACGGCAACCTTTCGGAGGATGGCTTGGCGGGTTTTATCGCCTTTATCCATGGCGCTCAAAAAAACCGATTGGTCGGTATTATATTACCATGGGTTGAATGATGTAATTAACGGTTTAGGGGGCAATGGGATGGATTCTCGAGCGCGAATTGTGGTGACGGGCATGGGGACGGTGAACCCGCTGGGGCTCTCAGTCGACGCCTTCTGGAAGGCGATGATGGAGGGCGAAAGCGGCGCCGCGCCGATTACCCACTTTGACGTCAGCGGCTTTAAGACCCGCTTCGCCTGCGAACTAAAAGGCTTTGACCCGCTGAACTACATCGAACGCAAGCAGGCGGCGCGACTGGATTCGTTTTGTCACTATGCGCTGGCGGCGGCTCAACAGGCGGTTGAAGACGCCCAGCTAAACCCGGCCAATCAGTCTCAGGCGGCGCGCGATCGCATGGGGGTGGTGTTTGGCTCCGGCATTGGCGGGCTTCAGGTGCTGGAAACGCAGTCCAAAGTGCTGGCGGAGAAAGGGGCAAATTCCTTGTCGCCCTTTATGATCCCGATGATGATTGGGAATATGGCCGCTGGCATGATCGCCATCCGCTACGGCTTGAAAGGGCCGAATCACGGGGTGGTCTCAGCCTGCACCACTGGAAATGACGCCATTCGAGATGCAGTGATGTTGCTGCGGCAGGGGTATGCCGATGTGATGGTGTGCGGCGGCAGCGAATCCCCGATTACACCTTTAGGCGTGGGCGGATTCGCCGCCATGCGCGCCCTCTCCACCCGCAACCACGACCCTCAAACCGCCAGTCGCCCCTTTGACGCCAATCGAGACGGATTCGTTGTCGGCGAAGGGGCTGGCGCCCTCATCCTGGAGACCCTCAGTCACGCCCAATCGCGGGGCGCGAAGATTTACGCCGAAGTCTTAGGGTTTGGCGCATCGGCAGACGCCTATCACTATGCCGCGCCAGATCCGTCAGGCGCTGGGGTGATTCTAGCCATGCAACGGGCCCTGCAGGACGCCGATATTGCCCCGCAAGCAGTGGATTACATCAACATGCACGCCACATCTACTCCTTTGGGCGACGTGGCGGAATCCAACGCAATTAAACAAGTATTTGGCGATCACGCCTACGCATTGAAACTGTCCGCCACCAAGAGTATGACTGGACACTTGTTGGGAGCGGCGGGCGCGATTGAAGCGATCGCAACTCTCCTGGCGATCCAATACAACTTGATTCCCCCCACCATTAATGGAGAATCCCTCGACCCCGAGTGCGATCTGGACTACTCGATGGGACAACCCCAGACTCAGGAGGTAACGGTTGCGATGTCCAACGCGTTTGGGTTTGGAGGGCATAACACAACGGTCGTTTTTGGACGATTCTCGTGAGTCTATTACAAGTTTTTGGGGTGGGTGAGTAAGTGCGCCAGCCCCTTTTGGGTTGCGATCTCGAGCGGGGTTTGACCCCGGCGATTGGCGACATCCACCTTTGCGCCTGCTGTGGTTAAGAGCCGAACAATTTCCTTAGAGGGAACGCCGCTATTGTTAGTCATGCCGTAATAATAATGAACGTCATTTTTCAATAACACTTTATGGAGAGGAGTGTCGCCGTCGCGATCGCGAACATCTATCCGTGCGCCATGCTGTAGCAATAATTCGGCGACAACTGGATTATCATGCTGCACTGCTAAATGCAACACGGTTCGATCATCTGGCTTGTAGGTCTGATGCAGATTGGCCCCCCGCTCCAGCAACAAACTTACAACGTCTGGTTGGTTATTGGATACCGCCCAATGGAGCAACGTATTGCCGTTGTAAGCCCGAGAATTGGGACTTACCCCCAAATCCAAATATCTCTCGACCACCGCCACATTCCCCCCGTTGATGCCCTGTTCAAACATTTCTCGGGGGGTAAATCCAAGGGCGCTGAGAACTGGAAATTTGTACTGGTTAAGCAGCCCCAACGCCAATACAGACAACGCGAAGATGGCGAGGGCGTCTTGCTTAGTCATGCTTTGTTTCGCAGGCCGAGGCATCCCGTTCTGTAGTGCTGTTAAAGCAGCTTCTGCAGAGGGGAACCGTTCGGCTATATCCGGTTCAAGCAGTTTCGCTAGCCATAACCCCAAGTTTTCTGAAATCGATAAATGCTCTTTCAAATTCAGCTTTAGTCCCTCCAGAGGAAAATCTGCGGGGGATCGGCGGGTCAATAAAAACAGCAATGTCGCCCCTAATCCATAAAGATCAGTGCCGGGGGCCGCCTGGCCCCGAAACTGTTCTGGGGCCATGTAGCCGTAGGCGCCTACCATGGTATGGCCTTGCATGAACGTATCATAGTAGGCCGTTTGGACAGCGCCAAAATCCACCAGAAATACCTTGCCCTCATCGTTCATGATGATGTTTTGGGGCTTAAGGTCTCGGTGAATAACTGGCTGGGGTTGAGTGTGGAGATAAATGAGAATTTTGAGCAGTTGGGCTGCGATCGCTTTCACAGTGTCTTCATTGCAGCGCCACCCGGCTTTTACCCGTTTCGCTAGCGACTGCCCCTCTGCAAGCTGTTGCACAATGCAAAAAGTCCGATCTGTATCAGTGTCGATGTAAAAATAGTCCACATAGCGTGGAATACTGGGATGCTGCAGCTTTGCCAGTAACTTGGCTTCACGATCAAATCGCTGAATATCATCCCAATTTGCTTGTTCGCACAAGGTTAGCATCTTGACGGCGACAGGGGAGGCCATATCCTCAGCTTGGGCGCGGTAGGTAATGCCCGCGCCCCCTTCGCCCAAAATCCCCAACAGCTGATAGTGTTTTTCCTGAGGAGAGTCTGGATGGGCAATGAGCGTCCGTGAGGCTCTGGATAGGTTAGACAACATATCTGAAAAGGGGTTGGGTGTGTTCGACCCTCTAGTTTTCCCATCAATAGGGGGGAAACCCATGAGCCATAAGGGGGCAAGTTCACACTTGGTAATATTCTGACTCCAAACACCAGTTTTTTCATGAGCCAACGCTGGATTGGGTGGATTTTCGCAGATTTGAATCCTTTAAAGCCTTCAGCGCATGTTTTGTAGATTTCAACCGTAACTCCAGATTGGGTTCCGTTAGCCATTGCAACCAAGTAATGAAGTGCGGATGGAGATTCCCATCCTTAGCTGAATTTTTTGGGGCTCGATTGCATGCTCTTCCTTGGATGGAGGCACTGAATCTTTCTACAGTAGGGGCTTTAGACAAGTTAGTCCGGCTCAACAACTAGTAGGCGCCAATTTTAGATCTATAGGGTGTGTGCAAGGTAGCCCAAGAGGGGGCGACTCATTTTGGGATATCTATTCTCAGGAGTCACCCTATCATGCTAGAGATAGCTGCTCTTCTGTCGACTAAACATCATGTGGTAATTTCCTTCTCTAGCCATCAACTCCTCATGGCTCCCCTCTTCGACAATTTGCCCGTGCTCCAGAACAATAATTCGGTCCGCCATCTTCGCTAACGCCAGTCGATGACTCACCACCACCGTCATGCGGCCTTTCGCGATCGCTTGGAATATCTGATAGATTTCGTGTTCATTTTTAGGGTCAAGGGCGGCGGTTGGTTCGTCAAAAACCAGCAATTCGGCGTCAGAGAGCCGAATCAGGGCGCGGGCGATCGCGACTCGCTGCCATTGTCCCCCCGACAAGTCAATGCCATCTTCCAACTGCTTGCCCAAGGGGGTTTCCAGCCCCTGAGCCAGGTCAGATGGGAGATAACTCAGGCCTGCGTCTTGCAGCGTTGTCTGAATCACCCCATCTTCTCCCACCTTGGGCAAAAATCCCCAGCCAACATTCTCCCGCAGGGTGGCGGGGAAGCGAGCGTAATCTTGCATCACTACGGCAATGCGCGATCTCAGCGTCTCCAACTCCAAGCTGCAGAAGTCATGCCCATTCCAGCAAATTGAGCCCTGGGTTGGGTCATATAGGCGACAGAGCAACTTGGCCAATGTGGTTTTTCCCGCGCCATTCTCCCCCACTAAGGCAACCATCTCTCCCGGTTGAATGGCCAAGGTGATGCGCTCCAGGGTTGAGCGATCGCTGCCTGGATAGGCGAAGGAAACGTCTCGAAACTGGATGCCTCGCTGGGAAGGGCGTGTTTGGGCGGCGGCGGTCATTGCCTTGTACCCGGTCACCAACTGAGGTTGTAAATCCAATAATTGGAAGATGGGACCGGTGGCCAGGGCCACATCGTAGATGTCGCCCGTGTTGCCAATCAAGATATAGAGGCTGCGGCGCACTTGCAAAATGATGCCAGTATAGAGGGCTAAGTCCCCTAGGGTGAACTCGCCGCGCAACACCCCCAATACCACATACATGTAGGGTAAGGCCGCGCCCATGCCGCCGATTAGCGCCCACACCATGACCGCCAGCGCCTCGTCTCGCCGCACGGCGGTCATGGTGTTGAACATCTGCCGGAATAATCCCCGCCAGCGATTCAGCAACACCGATTGCAGGGAAAAGAGTCTCACTTCTTTGGCGTAAGCTTCCCCGGTGATTACCTTGGAGTAGATGTCCATCTCACGGGTGACGCCCGCTTGAGTTTCTTCCACTCGCCAACTCTTTTTGTGATATTTCATCTCCACCCGAATCGAGGGAATAGACGCCGCCATCAGCACTAACGGCACCCACCAGGCAATTGAAATTGAGACTGCCACCGATGGAATAAACAAAAACACCCCCACCAGAGTAGCCGCGACAATGAAGGACAGTCGTTGTATGCGCTGAATCCCTTTATTGGTGAGTTCGAGCAGGTTCAATAACTCGGGCGTCTCAAATAGGGCAATGTCATCAAAATAGGCCACTTTGTGGAGCACTTCGCCTTGAACGTAGCCTTGAACGCGATCGCGCAAGGCGGCAAAGAGGGTTGTGCCAATGGAATCAATCGAATCCACGAACAGGTTCAACAGGACCACGGTCACCATACTCCACAGGAGAACAGGGTGCGCCAAGAGTAATGCGATCGCGCTTTCCTGGGAGCGATCTCCTAACAGTTGCGCGGCTTCATCAATCACAATTTTACTCAGCAACAGGGCGATCGAAGGACCCGTGCCCGTAATCAAGTTCAGCATCGCCAGGTTTCGCAGCTCTTTCGGCGCCGCCTGCGCCACCATCCATAAACTTCGACGCAAGGCCTGCATTGGGGCCAACTCGGGTGGTTTCATAAGGCGTAGATTCCCTTTTTCCTCTGGATGTAATCATCGAAGTACTGATCAAGACAATCCGTACTGAAATAATGGATTCCTCCGCTTAGCTCACCTCTAAAGCTACAAGATGAGCCCGCTTGCTTCCAGGCGCCATTTTGATTTGCCTGCCCCCTTCCCTGCAAACGATAAGATGAGGGAATTCCAACAGATCCAGGGGCCTATCGGTTGATGAAAGAGCCGAACCAGAGATATAGTCCGCTGTCCCCTGCTGATACCCCAGAGGAAAGAAGACAGCAGGCTCTCCAGATGTGCGATCGCCTGATTAAAGATTTCGACAAACGGGCGATCGTCACAAAGTTCGGTACAAGCGACTGCAGATTGCCAGCGTTATGCTGGCTGTGTGCACCACAATTCTGTCAGCTTTATCCGCCAGTAAGGTGCTGGGGCGACTGGATTGGATAGTCCCCGCCATTAGCGGTTTAGCAACCCTTTCCACCACTCTGTTAAGCCAAACCAATACGCAAAAAATGTGGGTGCAATCCCGTAATATTGCTCAACAGTTCCAAATGGAGCTTTTTCTGTATCTCCAGAGCAGTGGGGAATATGACAGCGGACAAGATGAATCAGAGAATCTCAAGTTATTCTCCAAGCGTCTCATAGAAGTTTGGTCCCAGGTGCAAGATACATGGTCACAACAAGTATCGTCTGGAAAGTAGAGAGAGTCTGTTTTTCTCCATTGAATCCGTCCTGCTAGCAATGCCGCTTTACAGGGAGACAAGATTAGGTTTGGAGAAGGCGAATCGGGATAGGAACGCTATGTTTTATTTTGCATAGAATACACTATTTTGCATAGAATACTCGAACCGAGACAGTACCTTTAGAGGTGCTATCTCGGTCCCATAACTTCTCTTAACTTTAACCTTGAGCAATCTTCCTAACCGTTGGCGTCAACGGTTCACCGCGCAATGGACTGTTTGGGGTCAACGGTTTACGATTATCCTTTCGTCGATCCGCTAGCCAGATAATTTATATCTGTTGCGCCAGTGCTTACGCTTTTACATGACGAGGAGCAAGTTGGTTCAGAATTTATCCTTGGAGTTTCGGATAGTGGGCAAGGCTCAGATTTTTTCCCTGACCAATCGGTAAGGGTATTTTCATCCTTATAGTGTCGTGGGGTTTGCATTAGCAAGCGAAACGCTTCTCCCGCGCCCAATAAGTTAAATCGATTAGGATAATGAGTTTTCAACAACTCTTGAACCATAGGATAGTAGTCGGAATTCATCCCCGGAAAAATATGATGCTCAGTATGGTAAGAGAAATTTAAATGTAGCTGATCTAATAATGGGTGAACCCGAATCGAAACACTGTTAATTAGGGGATCATTCACACTCGTCATAGGGCAAAGCAGATGATTGGTGTAGATATAAAATATCAGTCCAGAATAGCCAATTCCGATCGGCAGGAAGTACCCAAGCGCAAGTTTTAAGAGATCAAATTGCAGAAAAGCGCAAATACTTAGATGAATTAGGAAGATGACGACAAACTCCCTTGCGATCGCCCAACGAGCCTTAGCGCTCACAGTGAAGGCCGCAGGGACATAATCGACGGATTCACTATTAAACAATAGGACAGAGGTCAGATTGCGAAAGGAGTATACTCCCCAAGCTGTCGCCATCCCAATCGTTAATCCTAGGGGATTTACTTCAGCAGAGGGTACGAATAGATCCTGAATCCATTTCCCCCAGGTCTTAGGCTGTTGGTGTAAGAAATTGCGATCCGGATCGCCCAAATCATTCGTTGTACTATGATGCACTCGATTGTGAACTGCCTTCCATAATGTTGGCGGCATCCACAACATCGATAGTCCCAGCAAGCTAAGAAAACGCGTCAGACGGGGGTTTCTAATCACACTCCCATGCATGAGGTCATGGGAACTGAATAACAAGACAATCACACTATTGCCCATCACGATGGCAAGCGGCACGTAAAGCCACAGTAGAGTCAGCGGCCAATGACGCAACTGAGCGGCAATTCCCCAACCCAGCATTAAGATGGCTAGATTAATTAAGAGGATGACTAACTTGCTTGGATCCGGGGCAAATGCTTCAGTCGGAAGAAAGGGACGCAATTTCTTCACATACATTCCTTGAGACATTAAGGGAGAATTGGCAGGCAGATTGGAGCGCATAAATTTTCTTGAATTTATTTCAATTTGTGTTTTGCAAGCAGTCTTCCTACCTCTCATATCATGAGATAATTCATGTATGTCAGATAGGTCTAAATTAACCTGATTTGGTTTAACTTGATTCATGTGAGGAAGTGTGAATCCTAAAATCGTTCACATCCTAACTTAGGCAGTAAATTCAAGAACGCCTACAGCTCAGATCTATTTCACTTTGCTACTTAATGATGCTCAGTAAGCTGATTATTTGTGCTCTCCATTAGGGGGTTAAAATCCGTATGAACATAATTTTTTAGTGGCTATCGCCAGTTAAATCAGGTTGAGCAGTTTGCTTATTGCTCTAAAGTCGATCCCCACAAATTGTACATTTCTCAACTGCACGATTGGATAGTTGAACGATTGGACAGTTAAATTGAGTTCTACCGATTTGCTCTAGGTTGGATCGAGTCTCATAAAGGTTGGGATCCTTACGGAGTAAAGCTTACAGATTCTAAATCCCATAGAATGGCTTCTTTCAACAATAAAGCTATGGTCAGAGTGAGTTGGAAGGTTTTTTGAGGCATGAAAATCAAACTCAGCTCGAAAAAGCCTTGTATTCTTTGACTTTTTCCCAAGCTGCCTTCTCAACGAATCTTATTTTACTTGATTTAAGCCTCAGTTGCTTCCCTTTAAAGGGAGTGAGTAATCGTTAGACTATAAAAAAATGGAGAATATGCTGCAACTTTTGATTTCGAGTTAACCATGAAATAGCGAAAGATTGATTAAACATGCACTTCTCTATTAGCTTTCAAAAACCGCTCGCTGTATTACACGTATTTAACAAGAATAGGAGTTCCGTGCTCAAGATGGTTAAGAATAGTTGATTGAGTTCTGTAGTCCTATGGATTTTGCTTATGCAAAAGCGATAATTTTCAGGGGTCTTGATCGTTGTAACTTTAACTGACTTTTTAGCTGTCTCTTTTTGAGGCGACACTCCAGACACTTTTTGAGCATAGCTACAAGGTTCATACAGCCTAGGCTGTGAGAGCTAGGCTAAATTTTCAAAGTTCGGGTTGTGACCAACATTGCAAAAAATATTTCGATATACGGTAAACCTTGATTTCAAGGGTTTTCCAGCTTCCAAATTCTGTTAGGGATATTGTGAGGGAGAAACCAATGTCATCTTTTTCGAACATTAGAAGATACGTCCTATATTTTCCAGAGTTTTTGCTATGTGGTCCTAGCTATGCACGATTCTTCTTTTTCGCCAGAAGTTCTGAAGTTCTTGATCCTAAATTTGTCTGGAAGACGTTTACAAGTTCGGGTAATCCTCTTGTAGAAAATTTTATGCGGAATTACCCGCCTGGAGTTGTCAGGAAACTTTGGGCTTTCCTCTATCCAAAATTACAAGATCGAGTCGCTGGAATTTCTAAGCATTATGACATTTCTAATGATTTTTATCAGCTATTTCTCGATAGAAAATACATGTTTTATACCTGTGCCGACTTTTTGACTAATCAAGACACCATTGAAACTGCACAGGAGAACAAAGCAAATTATATTTTAGGGCTCATTGATCCTCAGCCAGGAGAGAAGATCCTTGAAATCGGCTGTGGTTGGGGCAGCATGTTAAAAAAGATTTTTAATTTTACGGGAGATAGAGAGAACTTGTATGGATATACTTTGTCTGTTGAACAGACGCGATTTATTGATCAAACATATGGGTTTTCAGCTCAACTGAAAGACTTTATAACAACCGAGTACGAGCCCGAAGCTTGGGATAAGATCTTCTCGATAGGGGGTATGGAGCATGTACCTAGAGCCGATTTACTACCGCTTGCCCGCAAGCTAGCGAGCGCAATAAAGCCTTCAGGAAGACTCGTGCATCATTTCTTCTGTCAGATGACATCGGCTCCGCCAGCTAAACTTCTTGCCGCTGGAGCGGACATTTTCCCTGGCATTGAATTGGCAACTTGGCAACAACATGTTGACACATTTGAACAAGCCGGTCTGAGAATCGTGCATCATTCCGTCCATGATTATCGACCCACATTGAAAGCCTGGTTTGATCGGTTAGTTGAAAATAAAGAAGCCGCGCTCAAACTCGTAGGGGTACAAACTTATAACAAGTATTTGTGCTATTTGGCCGAAGCCTGGCGCTTATTTGATGATCGAGATTTGCTATTGATGCGATTTGTACTACAGCGCCAAGACGCCCCCAATCCTTGGGCCTCATCACTCTACGCTGAAAAATCCCGGCGAAACTTACAAGCTGTTTGTAAATAAGTAGGAGTTAAATATATAAGTGAGAGTTTAAATTTCTTTTTTGGAGTATGCGCCCGGTACAGACAATCTTCCTGGGTGGTTCTCATATTAGTTACTTGTTCCTATCTGCCCAGAACATTAGCGCCATTCAAGTTGATTTCCAATCTATATATATGCAATTTGAATTTGAATATATATCAAACCTAAGATAGATTGGCTAGAATACTATGAAATACTACGAAACGATTGTTGTAGGTGGTGGGCCGGCAGGTAGTAGTTGTGCTTGGCAACTCCAGCGTCATGGTCGTGAAGTTTTAGTACTGGATAAACAACCCTTTCCCCGACTCAAACTCTGCGCGGGTTGGGTGCCTGCCAAGGTCATGGACAAGCTCTTTTTCACACCTGAGGACTATCCATATTCCATCCTAAAACTTAACACAAAGCTGTATTTCTCCCCATTCAGATTTCCCTTGCTAGGAAGTTGGGCGATTCCTTGGCGAACAGACTATTCAATCCGTCGGATTGAGTTTGACCATTGGTTACTGGAACATAGTCAAGCTGATTTTGAAGTGCATTGTACCAAGCAAATAAAGCAGCAAGGTGGGGACTATATTATTGATGATCTTTACCAGTGCAAAAATTTAGTTGGCGCAGGCGGAACTGGTTGTCCAGTCCGACGAACGTTTTTCCCTAAACAGCGGGTTAAGACCTTACAAATTTCAACGATTGAAAAGGAATTTAAATATCCTAAACGAGATCAGAGCGCTCATTTATTTTTCCACTTTCATGGACTCAGAGGCTATGCTTGGTATGTTCCGAAAGGAGATGGCTTTGTTAATTTAGGGCTTGCCGGTTCCAGTCGTTACTTTGCTAATTCAGGAAGCAATATTCATACCCATTTCCAGTGGTTCCTCTCAAGTTTAGTGAACTACGGTCTTCTGGACATTCCAACGAGTCGAGCATTAAACCCTTCTGGTCATGGTTATTATTTATTTACTCATCAGGGAGAGATAAAGAAAGACAATTGCTTTTTAATTGGGGATTCTGCTGGGTTGGCGTCTCTTGATTTGGGTGAAGGGATTGGACCTGCTGTTGAAAGCGGACTTCTGGCCGCCAATGAAATAATTGGGGAGGGAGAATATGGGAAAGAAGCTGTTTCTCAATTTAGTTTAAATCCCGCCTTTCATTGGTTACAGAATTTATGGAGTTACCATCCGAGCCTGAACACTACTAGCCACCTGCACACTACTAGCCAATAGCTCTCTTTCAAGCAGCTTTAACGCTGCTAACAACGTTTAAGCAACTATTGCCAGAAATTGCCCTGCCATTGTTTGGGGAAAATGCACCGTATCTGTTTTTAGAAATGGGGAGGAGAAGGGACTCTACCGTAATTAAACTAAATTGTCCCCAAATGAACATAAGAAAAAAATTACTCCTTGTAGGAGAGTTTCACTGGCCATAGGTAAATGGCTCCAGAAATCCAGGTCAGTCCGACAGAAATCCAGAAAAGTGTCAAGCTGGGAATTGACCAGACCTCCGGTAAAGGGGCGAGGAGAAAGGCGATCGCACTCATTTGCACTACCGTCTTGACCTTGCCCCAAAGATTAGCCCCTGAAATTCCACTCCCTTTCTGTAGAGCCGGATTGACACGCCAGCCTGCAATCGTCAATTCCCGGGCCAAAATCAGAAACACCCCCCAAGCCGGAATCTCTCCCATCTCCACCAACGCCAACAGCGGCGCCAACACCAGCAGTTTATCCACCAGCGGATCGAGAAATTTACCCAAGTCCGTAATCTGATTTAGACGACGGGCTAAATACCCATCCAACCAATCCGTGCCCGCCGCCGCCAGAAAAATAATCACACTGATCCATCGATAAGTTGGGGTTGGATCAAGCAGGACGTAGAGAATAATCGGGACTCCCAGTAATCGAGAGACGGTGATCCAGGTTGGTAAGTTCATGAGAGACGGGGGAGATGGAGGGGATGGGGAGATGGAGGGGATGGGGGAGATGGGGAGGTAGAGAGTGATAGAGGAGAGGAGATAGTAGAGAGGAATGAGGTAAGGGATCTGCAGAAAAATAACATCCCATCCACCCATCCACCCATCCACGGCCTTTTTCTGGGACTTTAATTTGACGCAACTCCCTAATCCACTGCCTACTGCCTACCGCCCACCCTAATCTGAATAAGTAATTTTGCCAGACTGATAGTCAAAGGGCTCCACATGAATGGTGGCCCGTACGGGACCGTAGGCTTCCTCTAGATAAATCTCGACTTGCTCGGTGATTTTATGGGCAGATTCCACGTCTTTGGGTTCCACAACTAGATGCATGTCGATAAATACTTGCCGACCTAGCAACCCCCTAGAGGCGATGTGGTGGCAGTTGATCACTCCAGGCGCTTTCATCACGACGGCATGGATGGCTTCGGGCGCGATCGCCATCTCATCCACTAGCCAGGGCAAATTGCTCTTTAACACCACCCAACCGCTTCGCAGCACCAAAATAGCCACTGGGAAAGCCAACACCATATCTAACCATTGCAGGCCCTGCCAAACCCCAACCAGCCCGCCGATAACCGCAATGGTGATCCAGACATCGCTCATGGTGTGGTGGGCGTCGGCAATCAGGATATTGCTGCCCAAGCGAATCCCGACTCGCCGTTCATAAAAAGCGACAAAAATATTAATGCCCAGAACTAATAGCAATAGCCATAGTGCATTGGGCGACATCTCTACCGGTTTCCCCCCCAATACAATGCGATCGACGGCTCCTTTGAGAATTTCAAAACAAGCAATCCCCAAAAACGCGGCAATGCCTAATGCGCCGACGGCTTCATACTTCTGATGTCCATAGGGATGATCCCGATCCGGCTTAGGCGAAGCCAATTGATTGGTGACCAAGCCCAAAACGTTATTGGCGCTGTCCGTCACACTGTGGAGCGCATCCGCCATCAGGCTCAATGAAGCCGTCCACCATCCCACCCCAGCCTTTAAGGCCACAACAGCCACGTTCAGGATCAGCGTAATGACCAGAACTTTTCTAATTTCGCTACGATAATCAGTGATCTCAGACACTTCCTGTGGGTTAAGCGCTATTTTTCCAGCTTAGATCTTAATCCCTAATACCCATCAGTCTAAATTCAGGTTAAAATCACACAGGTTCAGTACAGCAAAATGCTGCAAAGCAGTAAGATGCGTCTGAGCGCCATCATGGAGAGGTGGCAGAGTGGTCGAATGCGCTCGACTTGAAATCGAGTGTACCGAAAGGTACCGTGGGTTCGAATCCCACCCTCTCCGTTAGGTTAGAAGGCATTCAAAAATTACTTCATAGATTTAGGGCTGTGTATGCCTTGCAGGCTCTTCACTTCTCCCTGAAGTTATTCCTACACGGCCCCTTAACTGTCCCGGATGCCGTTAAAATTGTTCACAATTGAGTTGAATTATTTTTAAAGGCTGAAGACAGGTTAATGCAGAATACGGTTTCTCCGCTTATCCCCCAATCCGCCAAGGGAACACCGTGGCGCAGCATTCTAGCTGACATTGTTTTGGCCGGTTTAGTGTCTGGGCCCCTAGCGGCTCCTTTCCTGGCGGCTTCGTCATTGCCGCTGCTGCCCCAGATCGCTGACATCATCTATTTCATGGGTGTCCATGTCTGTCCCCAACCCGATATGGGACTGGCCCTATCCCCGCCTCACATCATGGCGGTTTGCATGCGATGCTATGGCACCGTTATAGGGTTGCTAGCCACTCGATTCATTTACCAAAAAGATGGCGGCAAGGCGGCCTACTGGCTAAATCAATATGGTTTTTGGGGATTCTTGCTGACGATTATTCTGTGTCTGTTCTATCCTGCAGAATTAGCCGCCCAATGGCAAGGCTGGTGGCAATATAACAATTGGATAGTGACCGCCTTTGGTCTGGTGTCTGGCTTGGGTTTAGGGGCCTACATCATGCCCTTGCTCCATTCTTCATCGGGTCCTGGGAAAGCGTCACTGAGATGAAATCAGGCGGGTCATTTGCCCTCACCCCCAGCCCCTCTCCCAAGCTTGGGAGAGGGGAGCAGATCCGGCGCGGTTCTTTCAGTTTCCCGCATACACTTGCACTCTAATATCCTATGCATACCTGGCGTTGGCAAACTTGGAACGATCTTTCCTATCTCACGTGCAGTCTGCTGGATTCTTTTTCCCATGGGTTCTTCACCCGATCGTTCTGGCCCCAAAAGCCGAAAGATTTATCAAGGATACTGCATCCAACCGCGACGGTTCACCGGGTTAAACAGGTGCATGGTAATACGATGCTATCCCCCTCTGAAATTCGCCAGGCAGTCACAGCAACCGTCGCTGCTGAAATCGCTTCACCTACAGAATCAGACTTGGAGCCGCCTGCAGCTGACGGCTTGTTGACCGAAGCGCCTGAGCAGGCGGTGTGGGTGTGTTCAGCTGACTGTAATCCGGTTTTAATCGCAGATCCGGTGAGGGGGCAGGTGGCGGCTGTTCATGCGGGCTGGCGAGGAACGGCGCAGAAGATTGTGCCGGCGGCGATCGCGCGGCTCCAGGCTCAAGGGAGCCAACTCAAGCATTTACGGGTGGCGATGGGGCCTGCGATCGCGGGCGAAGTCTATCAAGTGTCTGACCAGGTAGCGGCGGAAGTCGCCGCTACCATCGTTCCGGCGGAGCAATTTGAAACGGTCGAAGCAATGCTCGACCACGTTCAACAGATTGAGCATCCCCCCCTTTTGCCAGATCCCCAACCCGGTCGATTTCGCTTGGACGTTCGCCGCGTCAACTGCCTACAGGTTGAACAATTGGGGACTCCCCCTGAACAAATTGCAATAGCCCCCCACTGCACTTATCAAGAACCCGAACATTTCTTCTCCTACCGCCGCACCCGCGAGAAAAAGGTGCAGTGGTCAGGCATTGTCAGCCGCTCTTAGAGAATCGGCGCCATTTCAAGAAACCGAGCCATTAATTGATACTCGTTCACTAAATACTCTGCCAAAATAAGGTGGAATCCTCTCAACCCTCGCCTCTCTCTGGGTATGGACCCCAAAAAGCGCCCTAGCCGTCAGGATCTTAATCGTGAGCGCCAGCGCTCGGCCTTTGTCGGTCGGGTGGAACAATTAGAAACCTTTCAGCATAATCTGACTCACCTCCAACAGACTGAAGACGGATTTGAATATCCAAATGATTTCCTATTCAATGTTTGGGGGCAAGGGGGAGTTGGGAAAACGACCCTGCTCCGTCAGTTTGAGGATATTACGAAACGGTGTCAGGGCATCGTAGCCTATGTTGATGAGGCCATTCCCACTGTGCCTGAGGCGATGGCTGAATTTGCCAAACAGTTGTCAGGGCAGGGGCTGACGCTTGCTAAATTTAGCGAGCGCTACAAGGTCTATCGCCAAAAGCGTGAGGAATTAGAAGCCGATCCGGAGGCCCCCCAGGGTTTCTCTGCGTTTATGGGAAAGACCGTTGCGCGGGTTGGGCTGAAATTGGGCCGTCAGACACCGATTGCAGGAGCGGCCATCGATTTTATCGATGAAGACAGTTTAGTTGAAGGGGTTGGAGAGTGGGCGGCTTATGTGACCCGAAAGCTGAAAAACAAAGACGAGATCCAATTAGTCAATGAACCGATTAAGGTCTTAACGCCTCTGTTCCTCGAAAATCTGGGCGCTATCACAGATCGACAAATCGTATTGTTGTTTGACACCTATGAGCGCACGGGGGAAATTTTAGAACCCTGGCTGCTAGATATTTTAGCTGGACGGTATGGGGACTTGCCGCCTAACTGTATCTGGGTGATTGCCGGGCGCAACTCGCTTAAGCTAAATGATTGGTCTTATTACGAGCCGGTTCAGTTTCCTCTAGAACCCTTTACGCCAGAAGAGGCTGTCCAATTCTTACAGCGTAAAAATGTAACCAACGCCCAGGTAATCAACTCAATCCTAGACGTTTCAGGGCGGTTACCCCTGTTACTGGCGATTCTGGCGGAGAATTCTCCTAATGATCCGGCTCTGGTGGGTGAGGCCAGCGGTACAGCGGTGGAGCGTTTTTTAAAGTGGGTGGACGACCCCGCTAAACGTCAATTAGCACTGGATGCAGCCTTGCCCCAAAGTCTTAATCGGGACGTGATTACCCATCTGGTCGAAGATTCCAATGGCGATGTCCTGTTTAGCTGGCTCAAAACCATGCCTTTTGTTCGGGAGCGGAGTGACGGTTGGGCTTACCATGATGTGGTGCGGCCTCAGATGTTGCGCTGCCAGCAGCGAGAGTCTGTCCAGCATTGGGCTGAGAAGCATCGGTCATTAGCTAAGTATTACGACGGGTGTTGTCAACAACTCCAGCTTGATGAAACAGCTTGCTATGCAGACGCCGCCTGGCGAAACTTTGCGCTGCAAAGGCTATACCATCGGCTTTGTAGTCACCCTCAAAAGGGATTACCCGTCGCCCTCAATCAGTTTCTGGATGCCTTGAAACAAAAACACAGCTTTGCCCAGCAATGGGGCGCGATACTGCGGCAAGCCGGACAAGAGCTAGAAGTCAAAGCGTTGCAAGATTGGGGTGAGCGTTTGGCTAAGGGCCTTAAAGCCTATGAAGATGACGACTATAGCGAAATGTTAGCAGCGTTAACAGCCCTTTTGAAGGCAGTGGACATTGCTAAGGAAAAACATTCCATTATTTATGCCCGGCGTGGCGAGCTCTATAGCCTAAAGCCAGACTATAAAAAGGCATTAGAAGACTTGAATCGCGCCATTGAACTCGACCCTGACTATCAATGGGCAATTACAGGTCGGGGCATAACCTACCAATCAATGGAGCGCTATGACGAGGCACTGGCAGACTTGAATCGCGCCATTGAACTCGACCCTGACTATCAATGGGCAATTACAGGTCGGGGCGTAACCTACCGATTAATGAAGCGCTATGACGAGGCGCTGGCAGACTTCAATCGCGTCATTGAACTCGACCCTGAAGATCAATGGGCAATTACAGGTCGGGGCGTAACCTACCGATTAATGGAGCGCTATGACGAGGCGCTGGCAGACTACAATCGCGCCATTGAACTCGACCCTAAATATGACTGGGCGATCGCAAATCGTGGCGTAACCTACCGATTAATGAAGCGCTATGACGAGGCGCTGGCAGACTACAATCGCGCTATTGAACTCGACCCTGAAGATAAATTGGCAATCAAAAGTCGAGGCGTAACCTACCGATTAATGAAGCGCTATGACGAGGCGCTGGCAGACTTCAATCGCGCTATTGAACTCGACCCTGAAGATAAATCGGCAATCAAAAGTCGGGGCGAAACCCATCACTTAATGAAGCGCTATGACGAGGCGCTGGCAGACTTCAATCGAGCCATTGAACTCGACCCTGAAGATCAATGGGCGATCGCAAATCGTGGCTTAACCTACCGCCTAATGGAGCGCTATGACGAGGCGCTGGCAGACTACAATCGCGCCATTGAACTCGACCCTAAATATGACTGGGCGATCGCAAATCGAGGCATAACCTACCGATTAATGGAGCGCTATGAAGAGGGGCTGGTAGACTTCAATCGCGCCATTGAACTCGACCCTGAAGATCAATGGGCGATTGCAAACCGGGGTGTAACCTACCGCTTAATGGAGCGCTATGAGGAGTCTCTGACAGACTACAATCGCGCCATTGAACTCGACCCTGAAGATCAATGGGCAATTACAGGTCGGGGCGAAACCCATCGCTTAATGGAGCGCTATGAGAAGGCGCTTGTAGACTTAAATCGCGCTATTGAACTCGACCCTGAAGATCAATGGGCGATCAAAAGTCGGGGCATAACCTACTGCTCAATGGAGCGCTATGAGGAGTCTCTGACAGACTTAAATCGCGCTATTGAACTCGACCCTGAAGATCAATGGGCGATCAAAAGTCGGGGCATAACCTACTGCTCAATGGAGCGCTATGA
>JASJDH010000073.1 GCA_030065175.1 Leptolyngbyaceae cyanobacterium MO_188.B28
CTACCGCCACCCAAATCACCATTTCAATCGAAAAGGCGACTTCCATAGCATTGGGGGTAATAATGCCTGACTGGACCGTGTAAAGGGCGCCGGAAAGACCGGCCAATGCCCCCGACACCGCAAACACTAAAACCTTAAACCCGGTTGGGTTATATCCCGAAAATCTAACCCGACTCTCATCATCCCGAATCGCCAGCAGCAAGCGGCCAAAGCGTCCGCTGGTGAGCCAGCGACACAGGGCGTAGCCGCCCGCTAAGGACAGCACCGTTAGGGTGTAAAAGACAAACTGAGCTTTGTCTGAGCTGGCCAGAACGCCAAAAATTGTTTCGGTATCGGTCTTCAAACCGTTGGTGCCGTTAATCCACTTCTGTTGACCATTGAACAAGTTGAAAAACACCACCAGCGCCGCTTGGGTCAGGATTGAGAAGTAGACGCCGCGAATGCGATTCCGAAACACCAGATACCCCAGAAACCCCGCCACAATGGCTGGAATCAAAAAGATGGCAACGACGGTAAAGGGAAATGAGTAAAAAGGTTTCCAGAACCAGGGCAGCTGGGATACACCATACAAGGTAAAAAACTCGGGCAATTGGCCATCGGGCAGTTGCAGCTTGAGGTGCATCGCTAAGGCGTAACCGCCCAGAGCAAAAAAAATGCCATGCCCTAAACTCAAAAGACCGGTATATCCCCAAATCAAATCGATTCCAAGGGCCACAATCGCCAGGGATAAAAATCGGCCCAATAGATTTAACCGGAAGTCCGTCAAAATCGCCGGCATCACCAGGATGAGAACCAGTGCGATCGCAGCTACAATCCCCGCTTCCGCCAGCAGTCTCGACTTGGATCTTTTTTTCCTGCCAGCTACGCCTGCTATGACTTCAGCCATTGACTCCACCGCCATCCCAGTTCCTAAACAATCTCAACCCATCAACGCTGGAATCGTCCCACTTCATACACCCGGGGACGCCAAACACCCTCAAGATATCGTTGTGAATTTTATGCATCTACCGTTCGCCCTTTCTGCGGAAAGATGCCAGCGGGACGAATCTGCAGGAACGTAATAATCAATGCAAAAACCATCACCTTCGCCATGCTGGTGGTGGCGAAAAAAGTAAAGAATTCCACCAATGGCTTCAGGTAAGAGGCATCGGCTGAAGAAAGCATCAGAGCAAAGGAGCCGGACCCCAACAGATAAGTGATGACGCCGATCACCAACGCCGCCACAATGCTGCCGACCAACTTGCCAACCCCGCCCACAACCACCACCATAAAGGCGTCAACAATGTAGTTGCCTCCCAAGTTGGGCCCCACGGACCCCAAGAGCGTAACGGCGAATCCAGCGATTCCCGCCAGCCCAGCCCCCAAGGCAAACGTCAGGGCGTCGACTTTTTGGGTTGGAATCCCCAAGCAGGCGCTCATACTGCGATTCTGAGTCACGGCCCGAATCCGCAATCCCCAAGCGGAGCGCTGCAGGAACCAGTAAACGCCGACTAAGCAAACAATGGTGAGCCCAATGATAAACAGCCGAGCATAGGGAAAATAGAGGGTATCGCCGACGGGCATCCCGCCTCTTAACCAGGCGGGCGCAGTCACGTCTACATTACGGGCTGAGAACCAGGGTTTGGTTAAGACTCGAACTCCCCCTTGATTAATCAATATTCCGGTGATGACGGCGATGGCTAAGGAAAGGGGCAGCAGGAGCGCGATCGCCCAATTCTGAATTCGTCGCCAGTCAGAGAATCGCTTTAGAGCCCATTGTCCGCCAAAAAATAGCAGGCAGAAAAGGGTGACGCCGATCATCATCGACCAGTTAACGCTGCGCACATACTGACGCAGAATCAAACTCACCCCCCAGGTCGCCAACAAAGTTTCTAACGGTCGACCATAGAGATAACGAATCACCGTGCGTTCTAGGGCCAATCCCACTAAAGCCGCCACTAAAAATGAAAGGGGAATCGCCGCCCAAATATAGAAATCTGCGACCGAATCCCCCAGCAACTTGAAGCCATTCTGAACCACATAGGTGGTGTAGGCCCCCAACATCATTAACTCTCCATGGGCCAAGTTAATGACACCCATGAGGCCAAATACAACGGCTAAGCCCAACGCTACAATCAATAGCACCGCGCCAATGCTGACACCGTTGAATAAACCGTCAATCAAACCTACCAGCACAACCGCTTTCCTAAAAATCTAGAACCCGAGAACACACTCAACACTCAATACGGGGCGGCCTTATCCCTGGCCCAACTCGAACCCCAAACTCAAACCCCAGCTCAAACCCAAATACTCAAACTAAGTAATTTAAATAACAATCCTTGAATAGCAGCATAAGTATCGTAGCTGACATCTGAGCGCTAAAACCGTTCAGATATTACAGCAATGCCCGATGGGGAGAAGATATCATAAATAGTTTTCATAGCAATAATTTGCATAGCCAAAAGAGGGGGCAAGACTATCACCCCCCCTCGAAAGAAAATGCGGGAGTACTAAGCGACCCTTTCCAAATTAAACTGGAAATTCAGGCTGTTCCTCTGCATTAAGCTACTGGTACGCTACTGGCCATCAGATTTTATACTTACCGCCCTTAGCAGCGTCAGACCAATCGCAGGCATAGCCTTTAGTTTCGGGCACATACTGGTTCCAGGGAATGGGATCCACGGGACCCTCAGTTTCGGAAACGATATCAAATAGACCGTCATCTCGAATGGCGCCAATTCGCACCGTCTTCGAAAGGTGGTGATTGCTGTTCATCGTTACCGAACCTTCTGGAGCGGCGAATGTCTGACCATAAGCGGCCTGACGAACCGCCGCTAAATCATCTGCAGTACCCGCTTTTTCCACCGCCTGCTTCCAGATATAGACCATGATGTAAGCGGCTTCCATTGGGTCATTAGTCACGCGCTCGTCACCATATTCCGCTTTGAAGTCAGCCACCCACTTCTTATTCTGTGGGTTTTCCACAGTTTGGAAGTAGTTCCAAGCCGCGTAATGGCCAATCAGAAAATCCTTACCGATTTGCCGCACCTCTTCTTCAGCAATGCTGACAGACATCACAGGATACTTTTCAGGGCTAAGACCGGCCCCCTGCATTTGTTTGAAGAAGGCGACATTACTGTCCCCATTGAGGCTATTGAAGATCACGCCGCCATCCGGCAGCGCCGCCTTGATCTTGGTGATAATGGGCGTAACTTCGGTGTTGCCTAGGGGCAAGTAATCTTCACCAACGGTCTCGCCGCCCAAGGCCTTGAGCTGTTCCTTGATGATGGTGTTGGCGGTGCGGGGGAAGACGTAGTCAGACCCAACTAAGAAGAACTGTTTACCCTTGTTCTCCAAGAGCCATTCCACCGCGGGCTCGATCTGCTGGTTTGGAGCAGCGCCTGTGTAGAAGATGTTCTGAGAGCATTCCTGTCCTTCATACTGGACCGGGTACCACAACATGTGCTGTTTAGACTCAAACACAGGCAGAACCGCTTTCCGACTTGCCGAAGTCCAGCAGCCAAAGATGGTGGCCACCTTATCTTGGTCAATCAGCTTTTCTGCTTTCTCAGCAAAAGTTGGCCAGTCAGAAGCGCCGTCTTCCTTAATTACCTCGATTTGCTTACCCAGCACTCCGCCAGCTTCGTTGATCTCCTTAATCGCCAGCAACTCAGCGTCCACCACAGTGGTTTCACTAATGGCCATCGTGCCGCTCAAGGAATGGAGGAGCCCCACCTTAATGGTGTCGCCTCCGCTGGCTTGAGGTCCTCCACCGGGATTGGCGCATGCTTTCAGGAAGACGCTAGTTCCCAATGCTGCGGAACCGTAAAGCAAAAAATTTCGTCTACCGAATTGCCTTGTCATGTAGTTCAGTACTCCTGACTCAACTAGCCTTAACTTCGAATTGAGGTCAAATTAATCACAATAAGCAGTGATATTAGAGTCAGGACCGCAGGGTAAATTGTAGCCTAAGCTACAGAAATTGCTATTTTAAGCTTTGAAACGGTTTTGGACGATTTGGCTACAATCAGCGTCTAGGTCACAAGGGTTAACGGTTGTCTTCCACAAACCCGTGAAATCGGATGAAATCAATGATGGTTTGAAGCCCTTCCTTTTTTTTGAGATTTGTAAATACAAAGGGCTTTTCGCCTCTCATCTTGCGGGCGTCTCGTTCCATGACCTCTAAATTGGCGCCGACCAGGTTAGCGAGATCAATCTTGTTGATCACCAGCAGGTCTGATTTAGTGATGCCGGGTCCCCCTTTACGGGGAATTTTCTCTCCCGCCGCCACATCAATCACATAAATGGTCAGGTCTACCAGTTCAGGACTAAAGGTGGAGGCCAGATTGTCGCCTCCGCTTTCCACAAAAATCAGCGCCAGGTTGGTAAAGCGAGTTTCCAAATCTTCGATCGCGATCAGGTTAATCGATGCATCCTCACGAATGGCTGTGTGCGGACACCCGCCTGTTTCGACGCCAACAATGCGATCTCGCGTCAGCGCCTGGCTCCGCACCAGAAATTGAGCATCTTCCTGGGTATAAATATCATTGGTCACCACCGCAATTTCATAGTGATCCCGCATCGCCTTACACAAGGCGTCCACCAGGGCCGTTTTCCCCGAACCAACAGGACCTGCAATACCAACACGGAATGGATTCATAGCGGTAAATTTTAAGATTATAAAACGGACCTAAGGTTGCAATTTGTAAGGTAGCGCCGCGTTTGATTTTGTATCGAGTGATACTAAAAGTAGACCGCATTCCCCTTTTAACACGGGTTAACTGGAGCTATAGAAGGGCCCAGCGCCTCTTTGATTCTCCAGCATTCAACCCGGGGATGCATTGTTGAGGTAGTTATGAAAACTTATCTTGCGAGTGGACTTCTAACGCTATCTTTGATTGGTTTCGTGAGTGCGTCTGGACTTAAGGCCAGCTCCCAGGCTTTGGTCAGCCAAACGCCGACCCCAGCCGTCGCCCCGGCGCAAAGTCCGACTGCCCCCGTTCAACCCAATCCCTGCGAGACCGATCCAGACAGTCCTGCCTGCAGCACCCAGCGGTTATTAGAGCAAATATTACGAGAGCGACAAGAGCGGCAAGAGCAAGCCGTCGGCCAAATGGTGGAAGAATTTCCCGGACAGTTTGGCTACAATCCCAAAGATTATGAATTAGAGCTACGTTTAGAAGGCAATACCGCTACCATTTTTGGCAAATCTGACTGGGCCAATTTCCGAGTCATGCCTGAGGATGGATTGATTGAAGTCGGCCACAGGTCAGCCACGGTGGACGCCTTTTTTGGCACGCTAGTTTGGCACGATCATGACATGATATCAACCACCTTTACTCTGGATGAAGACGCTTGTCAGGCGATTGCTGACGGCGCCAACTGTGAGTTTATCGGTGTGGATCAAATCAAACTCAATCAGAACTTCATCACTAACCATCAGTTGATTAAACATGGCAAATGGCGGATAACTTACATTGAAAGCGACCAAGAAAAAACCATTGGCTTCCGTGTACCGGAAGACGCCTTGCCGAAGGGCGCTGAGGATGCCAATCTCTCCGATATGAACCGCCGTCTTTGCCGACTCTTGCCCCATAGTCTGGACTGTCAATAAGCAATAAAGAAGGGTTGGCGAAACGCCATGTATCAATTCTCACCTTCCCTGTGGGAAGGGGCGCTGCGCATTTTCTCTCTAGAAAAACTTAACTGAAGGCGCCCAAAATTGATGAGACAATGCCTTCTAGTCTCGGACTGCCCAATCCTGTATTATCAGGGGAACTGTTTTTCAAGATTTTTAAGATCTTCCGTAGCGTAAGACTCCTTTTATCATGACTAAAACCAAAATCGCCGCCACTTCTGACGTTAGTGCTGACAAGGTTCTGAAAAGCAGCGCCAATGGTCAGTCTGTCCTCGTGGCTAAAGTCGGCGATCAGTATTGCGCGATCGCCAATAAATGCCCCCATCTAGGACTCCCCCTGGCCAAGGGTAAGTATGAAAATGGCGTTATTACTTGCCCCTTCCACGGCTCCAAGTTTGAACTGTGCTCTGGCAAAAATGTGGAATGGGTAGAATCATTCGCAGGCATTCCCTTACCCGGCGCCGCCAAGAAGCTGATGGCGATGGGTAAAACACCCACCGATGTCGCCAGTTTCACGGTTACCCAAGAAGGTGAAGACCTTTTTATTGAAGCCTAAGACGGGATAAAAGTGGGACGAGGTCACTTCCAGATGATGTAGGAAGCTGTCTTAAGGCTTTCAACGCATTTACGAAAGAATAATCGCACCATTGCTCGACATGGCGATACACCCTCATGTCGAGCAATGTTTGTTTCGTCATTGAACGACAACGATGGAAACTCAGGCAAGAAAATGTAGGTTGGGTTGAACCTTAGTGAAACCCAACAATCCCTGCCCACGTTGGGTTTCACAAGTTCAACCCAACCTACTGGTGCTTAAGGACCTACAAGGTATCCTGAGATTAAATATTTCACCATTGCTCGACATGGCGATACACGCTCGTGTCGAGCAATGTTTTTTGGGTATGCATTGACGGTTGATGTGTCGAGAGCAAAGCCCACAATCAATTGTCCGTCACCCACAAGTATCATTACCCATCGTCGGGTAGAGAGGACTCCTTCAGAGGTTAGGTCTGCTTTGTATTCCCCGTTGCTCTTGCCTTTCGGTTCAAGAGTGTCACAAGATTTGACCATACTCCGTTGAGAGCCTCCCCCCCACAGAAGCCTGCCTGCGGATTTCCCGCACAAGCCTCTTCATATAGTCTTTCGCTAGCTCGCATAGAGGCACACTAAGCGGCCTGGACGCGGTAACGGGTATCGCGCCCTATAGCGGAGAAAGCTTGCCCAGGTGAAGCTGCGCCGCTGACTGCGTCGGTTCAGCCACTTAAACAGTAATTTGCAGGCTTTATCCTTGTAGTGTATTAGGGCTTGTCTGTTGTCGCTCACTCCAAAATAGTTGAAGTGGCCACGCAGTTTCATCCCCATTACTTTCCAGATATCGACCAGTCTATAGGCGCTACAAACCTCACCTAACCACAGGTTCAGCTGCTTCAGGGCGCGGCGGATCCGTTTCTTCGATGTCTTACGCTTTATCCGAACTTTCCCCTTCCGGCTTCGGCCCCAATAGTGGGTTATCCCCAAAAAATCAAAGGTGGGGGGCCTCTCTCCGCTCTGTAAACAGCGTCGAGCATTCCCCTTGCCGAACGCCAGCAGGTGCGTTTTGTGCTCGTTCAGGCGTAAGCCATACTTCTCCAACCGTCGCGGCAGTACTCCCATAAAGCGTCGGGCGTCTTCTTCCCGCTCGAACATTGCCGCCACATCATCCGCATATCGGATAATGGCGCTGTATCCGCGGCAGTGTTGACTCACTACTTCGGTAAACCATTTATCCAATACGTAATCGAGGAAGATGTTGGCAATGACAGGGGAGACGATTGACCCTTGCGGGCTGCCTTGCTCATCGTACTGAACTATCCCAGGCGTCTGGACGCCCGCTTTCAACATTCGAATAATCAACCGTAGAAATTTCTCGTCTTTTATTCGGATTCTCAGCACGGTTACAATCGCCTTGTGGGGCATGGTGTCGAAGAATTTCGCCAGATCCAGATCCGCCACCCAGTTCACTGGTTTATCCATCACTTCTTTGTTTAGCCGCCGCAATGCATCATGGCAGCTCCGCTTCGGGCGAAACCCGTATGATGTCTCAATGAACACCGGTTCGTAAATCGCTTCTAGGATCCGTCGCGTCATCTCCTGCACAATTTTGTCCTCTGTGCAGCTGATTCCCAGCCGCCGCATACTGCCGTTTTCTTTTGGAATTTCCACCGCTCGCACTGGCTGCGGCCGATACGCCATCCGCCGCAGTCGCCGATGGAGGTCCTCCAGATTTCCTTCTAGCTGCTCTCCGTATTCCTCCTTGCTCATTCCATCTACTCCAATCGCCTTCTTCCCATCCAGCGACTCGTAGCAGACTCGTAGATTTTCCACGCTGTAGTGGTGCATCAGCACCGTGTACAGCTCTTCTGGATTCCTTCGAGCATGGCTGGCTATCCGTTCAACTCCCGTTGCCGCCTTCTTCCCGCCTCTGTGTGCGGAAGGCGTTTCCATCAAACGGTCGACTATATGTGCCCCCCTTCGCTCCATGGTCGTTACTCCACTTCTTCACTACTATGAGGACATCCGACTTCCCATGAACCGTCGGGCTTCCTCCCGGTTTGCCGGTTGTGCCCCCCTACCCCAATTGCGAGGAGTTCATGGGATCTCCCGAGTTCCCGTCTTTGCCTTCGTGACGCGCCACGGTCTAGGACCCCGGTGGACCTGCCGGAGCCTTGGCTTTTGGCTCCTTTAGTTTTGCCTTCCGCTTGAGTGAGAGCGTCGGCATCCACTCTTCCAGGGTAATATCGGGGCTCAATCCCTTCACGCTTACGCATTGTGGCTCATCACCTCCCTGTGTACGCTTCGCCTACGTCGTTACCGCCGTATACGCAACACTCAGTACCTGATGCCTTGCCAGGGCTTTCAGGATGGGGACTTTCACCCCATTGACAAAGCCGAGCTTTGCTCGGCGCACCACCCATCTACCCATCTACCCATCCACCCATCTACTGCCTTTTACTGGGACTTTATTTTGACGCACCACCCTTGACTGTTGGGGGCTGCCTATTCAACGAATCATCTGAGTTACAAAGAAATAGTGCAATACCCAAGGCGTTTTCAGATTTCTGCATTAAGCTCAGGAGTAAAAGCTGTTAATAAGGCAAGGAGTAAGCGAATGATTGCGGTTGCCAAAGCCCGCCCCAGCGAACGTGCGCAGTTTATCCAGAAAACCTATACGCACCTGGCGGGAGCCATAGGCGCGTTTATTTTGGTGGAATTTTTACTCTTCCAAACGGGCATTGCCGGTGCGCTGACCAAGTTTGTGCTAGGCAGTCGCTTTAGTTGGCTGATGATTTTGGGGGCTTTTTCACTCTTGGGATGGTTCTCACGAGGATTAGCCGCCAAGGCGGATGAAATTGGAACTCAGTATGCTGGCTTGGGAATTTACGTTGTCGCCCAAGCGTTGATTTTTGCCCCTTTATTGTATATTGCAAAATATTTTTCGGATCCCACTGTCATTCCAACAGCGGCCATTCTGACCCTTCTGATGTTTGGCGGGCTAACGGCCATTGCCTTCACCACTAAAACAGACTTTACTTTTCTGGGCGGCATCCTGAAGATTGGCGGTTTCGTAGCCTTGGGGCTAATTCTCTGCAGCGTGCTCTTTGGATTTACGTTAGGGCTTCTCTTTTCTGTGGTGATGGTCGTCTTTGCTAGCGCCGCCATTCTCTACGACACCTCTAAGGTGATGCACCATTATTCCAGCCAGCAATATGTTGCGGCTTCCCTCGAACTGTTTGCCTCGGTCGCCCTCTTGTTCTGGTATATTCTGCGGATTGTGATGACGATTTCATCCCGCAGATGACTCGTTTGCCCGCCATTCCAAAGCCTTAGCGCGATCGCGGGCAATCTGAGGTAGATCCGAAGCGATAAAGTGCTCGTGGAGGATTTGCACACTCAGTAAATGATCAATCATGGCGTCGAGCTGCACTTGTTCCGCCACTGAGGTTTTAGCCTGATGATAGCGATCAAATAAGCCTCTTACGGCGATGTTGTCGAGGAGTCCCGCTTGGGCGATCGCTCCCGGCGACAAATATTGATCGACCAGTGTCATCATGCCGCATTGCTTAGCGGGGTCAGTATGGGCTGGGGGCGCCATAAAGGCGAATTTCTGGCGATTATAGAGGGTTTCGGGCAGCAGTTCGCGCATCGTTTCCCGCAAAATGTACTTGTCGCGACGACCCCGCAAGCGCAGACTGGGGGGCACCGTCACCGCAAATTCCACCAGGGGATGGTCCAGAAAAGCAGGACGGGCCTCCATAGAGTTCGCCATATCCACCCGATCCCCCGCCCATCCCAGCACCTGAGACTCGAACTGGGTCTTGATCCAGACATACTGCGCTTTGTCGAGGGGATGGCGTTCGTCCAACTGCTGGGGGTTCAAGGCTTGGGCGATCGCCGCCCCGGGAGAATATCCCCGTAAGCTGTCTCGATAGTCGGCGCTGAGTAGAGGGGATACGGTCGGCGCTGAAGACAACCACGACTGCAGGCAACTGGGGGTAAATCCCACCCGCTCCGTTAGCGCCGGATCATCCAACGCCTGTTGCGCCAGCAGATTTCCTTGAAACAAACGATTGCTCTCTTGCAGCCAGTCCTCCAGATCAGCTCGCTCCTCGGGAGCGGCGTCCGCCATACCATGCAAGATCATATCCAACCGCAGTTGAGGATAGCCTGCAAAGAGTTCATCTGAGCCTTCGCCTGTCACCACTACCTTGTAGCCCGCCGCATGTACATGTTGACTCATTAGCAGCTTAGCAACAGTGAAGGTGTTGTAAATACTCCGCTCCGTATGCCAAATAGTGCGGGCAAAGTGATTGTAGAGATCGGCTCCCGACACCGTCAGAATATCTTGTTCGGCTCCCACCGCCGCCGCCATTTCGCGGGCGATGGCCGTCTCGTCATAATCGGCATCATCAAAGCCAATGGTGAAGGCTTTCACAGGAGATTGCTGACAGGCGGCGGCCACCCCGATAATGGAGCAGGAGTCGATGCCGCCTGAAAGATAGCAAGCCACAGGCACATCGGCCTCCAGACGCAGTTGAATCGCTTCCACAAAGTGACTCCGCAGAGCTTCAATGTAAGCCTCCTCGGTTAGGTGAGGGCGATCGCCCTGTCGCGGAAAGTCAAGATCCCAATACTGCTTGGCCCTGACTTGGAGACACCCGTCCCGCCGCTCTACTATCAGCATTTGCCCCGGTTCAACAGCATGCACTCCCTCAAAACAGGTGGTTCCAGGCGTCATTGTCTGCATCAGCTGATGGAACAGCCCCCGGGAAGAAAACCGCCGCTGCACTGAGGGATGGGCGAACAATACCTTGATTTCTGACCCAAACACTAACCCTGCGGGAGTCATTGTCCAGTAAAGGGGTTTGACGCCGAAGCGATCGCGCACCAACGTTAATCGATCGGGTTCGTTCTCATACAGAGCAAAGGCAAACTCCCCGCGCAAATGAGGAAGCGCCCCCTCCAGCCCAAACCGATCAGTGAGATGCAGCACCAACTCCGTATCGCTTTTGGTGGCGAACGGATATCCCCGCGAAGTCAGGTCGGCGCGAATGCGCTTGTAATCATAGAACTCCCCATTGTGGGCAATCATGTACCGACCGTCAGGAGAAACAAATGGCTGACGCCCCCGAGCCGGATTCAGATCAATGATGGACAAGCGGGCATGGGAGAACCCAACCCCGCGATCGCGGATTATATTCCAGCCAAACCCATCAGGCCCCCGATGATGTTGAATTGCGGCCATTGCCACCAGCGTGTCAGGGTCGATGGGGTCTGACGGATCGTGGTGCATGACGCCTGCAATGCCGCACATTAGGGAACTCCTTGTTGGTTATTGGTTATTGCTCATTGGTTATTGGTCATTGGTCACTTGTCATTGGTCATTGGTCAGGACTTTTCCCGATAAGGCTTGGTGAACTACCTCCAACTTGCGACTTGGAGGTTTGTCTGTGGGCCAAAAACTATGGGGTTGAACCAATGAACAGATGTGGTGAATAGATGTGGACTCAACATCTTAGATGTGGCGCTAGACGACTTGTGGATAAACCATAATAAATGAGACCCAATGAGACTAAAAGCAGTTGAGACCAATGTGTTAGATTTCAGCCTGCCGCAAATAAGATCTAGCCCAATGACAAGCGACCAATGACCAACGACCAATAACAAAAGTGAAATCCTATTCCGCCTAAATCTTCCGATTTAGGGTCGATACTAGGAGTCTGATTCTAAAGAGTGCAGGCCCCGATCCTCGATTTCTTAAGAAACTCTTGTGAATGTGGGGCTAAGGACATCTGGTATTAAAGAGAACAGTCTCAAAGTGGAATGCCGCTTACATACGCCACAACCCAGTGAAAATCATAGTCTGAGAAAAAAAGCCCAAAGGTAGGATTTCAGTGGATCATACCTTTGGACTCAACAATCAATAGTGCAGCTACTATGTCACAACGGGTTGAAATTCTCAAGCGTAAATTTGTCCGACGGGCAGGATTACCCTTCCAAGAAGTGCTGAGTGAAGCCAGCATTCAGTCAGTCCTGGCGGCGGCAGAAGTCAAGTATCGCAACCGGCTTTACACCCCTATCATCACTATTTGGATGTTTCTATCCCAAGTATTGGAGCCGGATAAAAGCCTATCCAACGCAGTCAAACGGGTGCGAGCTTGGTTAGTGAGCGCTGGAGCAGAGCCGCCTTCAAATCATACGGGAGGTTACGCCAAAGCCCGACAGCGATTGCCGGAGAGGGTGTTAGAACGCTTGTTTTATCAGACGGGTGAGGCATTAGAGGGGCAAGTTAAGGCGTCGGATCGTTGGTGTGGACGAGCGGTCAAGTTGGTGGATGGTTCGAGCGTTGTCATGTCGGATACGGCAAATAATCAAAAAGAATATCCGCAACATAGCAATCAGAAATCAGGGTGTGGGTTTCCCATCGCCAAAATAGTGGTGATGTTTTCCCTCAGCACTGCGGCTGCGATTGGCCTTCGCATTGCCGCCTTGAATACAGGGGAAGTGACGCTGGCGCGAAGCTTATATGAGAGCCTCGGCCCCAATGATGTGCTTGTGGGGGACCGAGCCTTCGGAACCTATGGAGATCTCGCCTTAGTCCGACAAAGAGGCGCTGATGGGGTATTTCGCAAGCATCAAGCACGCAAAAGTGAGTTCAAGCGAGGTAAACGCCTTGGCAAAGGCGACTACTTGACGACTTGGTCGCGCCCCGCTCGCCGCCCTCAAGCGCTTTCTGCAGCTGAATTTGAAAGTTTGCCGATCACAATGAAAGTGCGGGAAGTACATTTCTCCGTACGCCAGAAGGGGTGGCGCACTAAATCGGTCATCGTGGTGACCACTTTGTTAGACCCCAAAGCATACCCCAAAGCTAAACTGGCGGAACTTTACGGCTTGCGCTGGCAGGCGGAAGTCAATCTTGACCACATTAAAACCACCTTGGGGATGGAGATGTTGCTCAGCAAAACTCCAGCCATGGTGCGCAAGGAGATCTACGTCCATCTGATGGCCTACAACTTACTCCGAACGCTGATGTGGAAAGCGGGCAAGCAGCATGGCGTCTCCCCCTTACGCTTGTCTGTCCAAGGGGCGCGTCAGAGTTTCAACCAATTTTGTCCGCTTTTAGCCGAAGCGGGACGAATTCGACAACAACCGCTTCACCAAGAATTATTAAGCCTGACCGCTGAGAGCAAAGTCCCTTTACGTCCAGGGCGCAGTGAACCCAGGAAGAAAAAACGCCGCCCAAAGGCATTTCCATTTATGAAAAAACCTCGTTCAGTGCTTAAGCAGGAGCTAGAGGCAGCATGATTTCCAGCTTTCGTCAGCGCCATTCATCCCTGAGATAGAATACAGAATCCAACCGTCACTTGTCATTGGCCGCTAACAACTAGTTTCTTACCCAAATGACCAATGACCAATGACCAATGACCAATGACCAATAACGCCCCATGGAATTAACCGAAATCATCTCCGCCCTTGAAGAAAACACCTCTCGAAAATTTCCTCGCCTTGTTGTAGAAGACGCGATCGCCCAGCAGGAAGCCATTACCCCCCTATTGCTAAAGGCTTTAGAAGACGCTAAGACAAATATTGAGGAGATTGACGATAAGCCTAGCTATTTCTTGCATGTTTACGCCCTGTATCTGCTGGCGCAGTTTCGAGAACCGAAAGCTTATCCCCTGGTTGTGGATTTCTTCTCGATTCCTGGAGAAATTACGCTGGACGTGACCGGAGATTTGGTTACGGAGAACTTAGGCCGCATTCTGGCTTCGGTTTATGATGGCGACCTTAAACCAATTAAACAGCTGATCGAAAACTCAGCAGTCAATGAATATGTAAGAGGCGCCGCCGTCAACTCTTTACTGACTCTTGTCGCCCAAGAGGTGATTTCCAGAGAAGAGGTGATTCAGTATTTTCAAGAACTTTTCTCAACCTTGGAAAAAGACGAAAGCTACTTCTGGACTGATTTGGTTTTTTCCAGTGCTAAGTTATGCCCGTCTGAAGAGTTAATGCAACTCCTTGATCAGGCGTTTGAGGAGGATGTAGTTGATACTTATTTTTTCGGGCGAGAGGATGTTGACTACTATCAACAAAAGGGAGTAGAAGAGGCCTTAACAGAACTCCGGAAGGATCCTCACCATGCTTTGATTGGAAATGCAGTTGCTGAAATGGAATGGTGGGCTTGCTTTCAAGAGCAGCCTGGCAAGATGCCCAAAATTCCGGCGGCAAAACCCAGACTGACAAGCACAATGAAGGGGTTGTGGGACTCTCCTTCAGGTGGTGCGAGTAAAGCGCAGAAAAAGAAGAAGCGACAGGCGCAAAAACAGAGCCGAAAAAAGAATCGACGGAAGAAAAAATAATGTCTCTGCCTATCTAATAAACTGCAGATGGGGATACCTGGATGAACCCTATTTGGACATAGGAATGACCCTGGATCGATTGGCTCGCTATGCTCAGCCACTACATCCTTGCATAGCGAGATTTTACAAAGCTCAATTAAATCATTGTCTCTGAAATGGTATGGAATTAAACGAGATTTTATCCGCCCTTGAAGAAAACACCTCCCGAAAATTTCCTCGTCTTGCTGTAGAGGAAGCGATCGCTCAACAGGAAGCCATTACCCCTTTTTTGCTAAAGGCTTTAGAGGACGCTAAGACAAATATTGAGGAGATTGACAAGAAGCCTGGTTATTTCTTGCATATTTACGCCCTTTATCTGCTGGCGCAGTTTCGAGAACCTAAAGCCTATCCGCTAGTCGTCGATTTTTTCTCAATTCCTGGAAATGTCACCTTAGACGTAACCGGAGATTTGGTAACCGAAGATTTAGGCCGAATTCTGGCCTCAGTCTATGAGGGCGACCTTAACCCGATTAAGCAACTGATCGAAACCCCAACCGTCAATGAATACGTTAGGGGCGCCGCCCTGAACTCTTTTCTGACTTTGGCGGCTCAAGACGTTATTTCTAGACAGCAGGCGCTTCAATATTTTCAGACGCTTTTCTCAACGTTTGAAAAAGCTGACTCCCACATGTTGACAAATCTGATCATGGCGATCTGCAGTTTGTATCCGACTGAAGAACTGCTGCAACTCATCGACCAAGCTTATGAGAAGAAGTTAGTCGATAAATTTTTCTTCGCGCGATCAGATGTTGATTACTATCTGCACCTAGGACGAGAGGGCGTCTTAAAAGAACTTCGTGAAGATGATAACTATAGCTTAGTTGAAGATACAGTTGCTGAAATGGAATGGTGGGCTTGCTTTCAGGAGGTGAAGCCCAAGAGTACGCCTACCACTCCAATGCCTACCATCCCAAGAGAAAAGCCCAGAAGTACATTCACTATCCCAATAGATCAGCCCACGAGTACACCCCAGATAGAAGAATTTTGGCCTGCTCCTCAAAGTCCTAAAAGTAAAGCTCAGAAGAAAAAGAAGCGACAGATGCAAAAACAGAGCCGCAAAAAGAATCGATCTAAGAAAAAATAATGTCTCTACCTAGTTTGATCAACGACAGGCGTCGTACCTGAATGAACCCTGTTTGTACAGGGGACTATTGACCCTAGATCGATTTACCCGCTATGCTCAGCCACTACTATCCTTGCATAGTGGGATTTTACAAAACTCAATTTAAGCTTTGCCTCTGAAATGTTATGGAATTAGATGAAATTCTATCCGCCCTTGAAGAAAATACCTCCCGAAAATTTCCTCGTCTTGCTGTAGAGGCGGCGATTGCTCAACAGGAAGCCATTACTCCTCTCCTGCTAAAGGCTTTAGAAGACGCAAAAGCAAACATTGAGGAGATTCAAAAAAGGCCTGACTACTTTTTGGTAATTTACGCTCTGCATCTCCTGGCGCAATTTCGAGAAACTAAAGCCTATCCGCTAATTGTGGATTTTTTCTCAATCCCTGGAAGAATCACGCAAGATGTGACCGGAGATTTGATAACCGAGGATTTACCCCGTATTCTGGCGTCAGTTCAGGATGGCGACCTTAATCCGATTAAGGGACTGATCGAAAATATAGAAGTCAATGAATATGTTAGAGGCTCAGCCCTAAGGTCTTTGCTGGTTTTGGCTGCTCAAGGGGTTATTCCTAGAGAACAGGTGTGTCAGTATTGTCAGGATCTTTTCCCAAAGTTTGAAAGAGATGGGAGTTTTTGGTGGACTGATCTGGTTATTTACAGCGCTAGGTTGTGCCCGACGGATGAATTGCTGAAACTGATCGAAGAAGCGTTTGAAGAAGAGTTGGTCGATGAATTTTTTGTCGGTCGAGGAGATATTGAATACTACCGAAAACTAGGGCCAGAGGGAGCCTTACAAGCACTCCGTGAGAATCGCCACTATACTTTTGTTGAAGACGTCGTGGCGGAAATGGAACGGTGGGCTTGCTTTCGGGAGGAGAAGCCTAAAAGTACGACTAAGATCTCTATGCCAAAGTCTAGGAGTGCCCCCACGATGCAGGAATTAGGGATGGCTCCTCAAAGTTTCAAGAGTAAAGAGCAGAAAAAGAAGAAGCGACAGGCGCAAAAACAGAGCCGCAAAAAGAATCGACCGAAGAAAAAGTAAGAGTATGAGTATTAATCCTTTGCATTGCTCATTCTAAGTCGGGCAATTGGTCACGGGGTAAGAGCACTTTGATGGTGCGAGGTTGTCCAGGTTCTCGTGAGATTAGCCCCCGCTCGTGCAGGGTGACGACCATTTGATGGACGGTGGGTGGGGTGACTCTGAAGTATCGTTGCATATCAGTCTCAGCGGGTGGGCAGCCGTTGAGTTTGGTGTAGTAGTGGATAAAGGCGAGGTATTGCCCCTGTTTTTTTGTGTATTGGGGTTCCATTTTCTTTAACCGGATGCTGAATCAGACAGGGCGCTTTTGGGAGAAGCGATATCACAGTACAGGATTTCCAGTCAGTGATAAACGCAGGGCGTTAAATACGTTGCGCTATATCCACGCCAATCCCAAAGCCGCCAATATGCAGCAGGGATTTTTCTATGACTACAGCAATTATGGCAGCTATGATCGGTTGACGAATGACGGCGTCACTCAATGGTATCCAGCGTTTCTGGTGTTAGGCTCCACACTGGAAATTTGCGCTGCCTCCTATCGCAAGTTTTGCCAGAAATACAAGCCCAAACCCAAGCCAGAGAAGCGAAATTATTGGGGTGGCAAGCTGCTAGCCCAGTTTAAGGTTAGGAGTCGGGTTAAGAAGAAGAAAACTAGCCCTGGACAAAAATCGTTATGGGAAGATTGGGCTACTCCGGTAGAGGAGATTCGTAAGGCGGCTAAAACGTTTGTGTTGGCGAATTGTTTTGATCCCAAAGTTGTCACCCTCAAGTTTGAGCCCCTTTAAACAAATCCCCAACTTGTTCAAAAAGCCAAGGGTCTACACGATGTGACAGTTTTTTTCTTGAAATAAAAAAATATCTGCAAAATTACCGTGCGCCAGGTATCGGATCGCTAGAAGGCGAATTTCTATGCAGGAATAAGCGTTGGAATAAAACTTTAGGAAGGCTTAGGACTGGCTCGTACTACACTCAACAAGTCTTTGCGCGAGAGAAGAAAACCCCTCAAAGCTACACTTCCCCCCAACAAACCTCACACCCCAAGGAAATTCTCCCGGGAGAGTCTGTTCAAGGTCAAAGGTTAAATCGCTGTAGTCCACCCAGTTTTCACCTTTACGCCAACCGACCTGAGTGCCAAACTTTAACCAATCTGTGTTGTACGACATCGGACTGCCGCAGTCTTGCCAGATTTGTTTTTGGACACTAAAGCCCCATTTGCCTTTGCTGTAGTTCACCCAGAGTTGATCCAGCGTCCTCAGGTCTTCGCAGGGAAAGTTTTCTAGATCGGCATGATCGAACCACTGTCCTTCTTCTTTGCCCACAGTGGTAATCATCAGCCGATAGGTTTCTTGATCGGCCTTCTTCCACTGCTGCCCTTTCAGCAATGTCTCTAACCGGGCATAGCGAGAAGTCTGAATCGTGGGCTTGAGGGCCTGGAGTTCGGCTTCGATCTTGGGGGCTAGGGTGCGCTGAGTCTCTTGCCAGCAGGTGTAGGCGAGATCCGTCGCCCCCTGAAGGATGGCTTCCTGAATGATTCGGGTAGGATTGGTCTGGGCCGCATAGAGCAAAATCGTCTGCCGCCACCAAGAACGGCCCTCGCCATCGGTGTTGGAATCCTTCAAATAAGGATAGAGTAATGACTCCTGATTCAAGGCTTTGATCTGAGCCGCTGCCAAAAACTCCTGAAAACTCAAATGGGAAAACTCGCAACCCTCCAAGCCCTGGCGCACCATCAACTCGCTGACGTCGATGATTTGTTTGAGAAAGGCGTCAGGGACAACCTGATGCGCCTGAGCCTGCAATGCTTGAGCAACCCACTTGACTAAATCCGCTTCAGGAACCAGCCTGAGTTTCTTTTGCATCGTGGTTAAGGCAATGTTTTGCAACACCCCCTGACGATCGCCCGGAGAAAGCGGCAACACAATGCTGCGGGCGTCGGGGCGCTTCCGCAATTGCAATGTGCAAATATCCTGATACAGTTCCGCTCGTTGTCGGGGCAGCTCTGCCCCTGGGTCACTGCGATAATAGGTGGCGAGCAGGTTTAGCAGCAGCGGATTTTTGGCTAAATCCGCCAACTCTGGCCGCTTCGGATTATGAATTTGACTGAGCAAACTTTCGGCATTACGCGTGGCTTCCCGCTGCACCTCTGGCGAATTGCGTCCGCCGCGATCCAGCTTTTCCTGACACAAATACCATCTTTTGACAAAGGCTGTTTGCTGATCGGTTTTGAGGGGGCGCACCCAAAGCTTGGTGCGAAGGGGCTCGGCAAAGTTTTCCTTATAGGCAGTGGGACGAGAGGTGAGGATAAACACCGAGCGATCGAAGCGGCGCATCTGTGAGTGAATCCACTGGCTCAATGCCGGACGCTGACTTTCCGGGATCTCATCAAACCCATCCATCATCACTAGGGCGTTCCCTTTCGTCAACACCTCCTGAAACCAGTTCGAGGGTAGTTTCTCTAACCGAGGATTCAGCTCCGCCAACTGCTTGACATGATGATGCATCACCAAATCTGGAAGACTGGGTGGGTTGCCTTCCGTCAGCAACTGGCGATAGTTCCGCAATAGCAGCAACACTGGAATCAGAAACGGTGCTTTAAACTGTCGATGCTGCTTTATGCCATAGGTATAAGCCAAGTGCTTCAACAAAGTGCTTTTGCCAAACCCGCCCCAGGCTACGATCGCCAATTGTCGATAAGCAGGCTGTCGCTTGACTTCAGCCAGGAAATCCCAAATTCCATGCTCTGGTAACCCTTCAGCGGTTTTCAAACTATGCGGCTGCAACCCCGGCGCAATGGCGCTGGAGTCTAACTCTAAGGGCACAAACACATCTTGCAACATGTGGATGAAGATGCGATCTCGCGCCCCCATCCCCTCCGATTTATAGTCTCGACAGTCCAGGGCCTGACACAGCAAATAGGCGTCTTCAGCCCGGGTAGCCTTGGCGAAGAGCTGTTCAATATTGTCTTCGATGGCTTCATCGACCACTTCTCCCATGCGCTTTAACCGCCGCTGGTTTCCCTGATGAATCGGTTCCAGCAATTTGCCCAAATAGGAGAAGCAGAATCCGATCAGGGCGGCTGCGATCGCTTCAGCGACTTTATCTTCGACAAAAAGCAGCCACAGCTCATAGGCGCCGCCAACTCCAACCCCACCGGGCTTAAGCAACTTAATGCCAAATTCAGCCAGTTGACTAGTGATGATCGATTGATTAGAAGACTCTCCCGGCATGGAGACTCCCTTAATGAAGAGATGTCTTGATTTTTACCCAGAAAATCTGCTGTGTCTAAATACCTGAGTTGAGCGTTCGAAACAGGCGTGGAAGCAGGGCACAGCCACTATTTTATCGGAGCTATTTAACTATACGTTTACCTTCAATCCAGCTCATCCAATCTATGCTCTTCAATCAGCTCTTGTTGTCTGGGTTGTTGCAACCATAACTCTAATGCTTCCGCCACCACTGCCCTGATCAACATGACGACGATTTATCGAGACTAGGGCAGTTTGGGCAATCAAAACAACTACCGATCAAACATATCCTCAAGGATTGCTGCATAATCTATAGACTCACGCATAATGCGCAATGAATTCCCACTTTCTGATAGCTCATAGCTCATTGGCGCAGTGGTTGCTATACGCTTTCGCCCCTGGTCCGCAAGGGAAAGCAAAGAAGGAAGCGATTTGATTTTTTCAAGACGCGCCTCCATTTCCTCATTTATTCCATAGATGTCTCTATAGACTGCAAAGACTTGAACAGCGCCTTCTGGGTTAAACCCAGCCCTCGCCATGTATTTCAAAGCGACCTCATCGGCCTCAATTTCTAAATGCTGCCTAAATGCTTGGAATCGATCTTGAAAATTGCTACTCGCTCTGGCTATCTCTTCCATTATCTCGACAAGATCCCGGCTTTCACCAATAGCCGTTGATATTTCCTCTGAAAGGTCCTGCTGAAATTTTGCGTATTGGACAGTGTGGCCAGAAACATGGTGCGCCATTTCATGGGCGATAATATACGCTACCGCCGAAACATTTCCCTCCATCAAAGCCAACAAATCTGTATTGATGCTTAAGCTATAGGCGCCATGAGCATAGGCTCCAATCACATTATTAGAACTCCTGATGCGCCAATAAGGAACGTCTAATTCATTCGCACGGGTAATGCGATCGACAATTCGATAAAATGCGTAAAATTCAGCAGGTAATTCTGCTTTAGCTTGAGCATAAAGATGCCTATTACGAGATCTTAAGAGCTGCGTTTCAGCAGATTCAATTCTATTTTCGCTTATCTGAGCTAAGGCCGATTTCCCTTCTATAAAACTGATGGGAAAGGTTAGTGCTATCAAAGAAGTTGTAATTGCTAATCCTCTTTGGAGTAAGGTACTTCGCATCTATTATCCCCTCCTGAAAAAATACCTCTAAGGTTCTTCTGCTACTGGGAGAGGAGCCCTAGGTTTTATATCAACTCCTGTAACAGAATCGCGGAGTTACTACTTATATTATGACCTTGAGAAATAGCTATAGAGGTAAGTTCTCAAAAACCGCTGACAAAAGTCTGTAGGGAACATAATCGACGTAGAGGTTGCTATCGGCGCCAAAAT
>JASJDH010000074.1 GCA_030065175.1 Leptolyngbyaceae cyanobacterium MO_188.B28
GGAAGATGAACCTCGGGTGATTGCACTGCGGGGAGACGAGGTACAGAAGGTCAACCATGCCTATGGAACCAACGGAATCATTACTGAACTGGAAATACCCTTAGGGCCGACGTATCCCTGGGCTGAGATGATCGTGACGTTTGATGACTTTATGACGGCTGCTCGCTTTGGCCAGCGGCTTGGAGAGTCAGACGGCATCATCAAAAAGCTCATCAGTATTCTCGCTTGGCCCATTCCCAGCTACTTTGCGGCGCTGCAAGATTTCCTCCCAGCGAATCGGCAGTGCGCCTTGTTGATGATCGCCGAATCCTGCCTGGAGCCGATGGGGGAATTAGTGAAGGAATTTGGCGGCGTTATGACCTATCAAAAGACAGCGAAGGCGGCGAGTAAGGGAACGGCTTTAGCCGAATTCACTTGGAATCACACCACTCTCCACGCCCGCAGTGTTGATCCGACATTGACCTATCTGCAGACTATGTTTCCCGCTGATCCGGAGTTGAAATTGGTAGAGCACATGTACCGTCACTTTGGGGATGAGGTGATGATGCATTTGGAATACTTACGAGGGAATGGGGTTGTCTTTCCAGCCGGTCTTCAGGTGGTTCGTTATACAACGACAGAGCGACTGAATGAAATTATCCGCTACCACGAAGAGCAGGGGGCGTTTATCGCCAATCCCCATACTTATATTCTGGAAGATGGGGGGCGAAAAACAATTGATACTGAGCAAGTTAATTTCAAAGCCGAGGTTGATCCCTATGGCCTTCTAAATCCAGGGAAGATGCGGGGATGGTTCGAGAAAGATAGGTAGTGTTTAAAACCAAGGCTGAAGTTCAGTTGACCGCTTAGCGAGTTTTACTGAACGAACACTACCGCTCCTAATCTCTTTATCCTGCTTGTTTTTTTCGTTTAACCTAACCTACGTCATCAATTCTATGCGGTAGTTTATTCCCCAGAGAATTATTCGATTGAAATTGAAATTTGATTAACTCCGTGTATTAATTATTAACTCCGTGTATTAACAGGTAATACATTTTCTGTTGTCGATTTTTCTAAGTGTTTTTCTCGAAAATGATGAGGGATATATTGAGTTCTACCTCTCCTTGACGCAAGGGGAGAAAATGACTGTAATGAGTATTACTATTTGATATCCTTGTAATACAAACTTGCCTGAACCAAGAACGCTACTTTTTGATTTTGATCTTCAAATATTTGACGCAATTTGTATGAAATTTCGTCTAGAAATTATCTGCAGCTAGTGATGCAAAGTGTGCTGTCAGCTAAATTAATAGCAGGATGACAGTATATTTACCTGACAGAGGCTTTGCACTCTAGTGTTAATCGACTGTTGATCGACGTGTCTGACAGGGTGATTGTTGACAGATGGAATAAGTAGATTTTCGAATCAGTTTTTTGAATCAAGATGGTGCTGAACAGTGTGGAACCAGGGTTAGTGACGTTCTGAACTTCCATTGCAACCCAATTTCAGCATGGATGATAAAACTCAATATGGTTTGACTGATCGGCTCTGTGCAATTTGCCAGCCGATCACTTCCCAGATGCAGCAGCGAGAATCTGAATGTGTCGATCCGGCTACGCAAGCGGGGGCGATGCTGGAAGGTATGCCGCAGCTTTGGGAGTCGATGACTCCAACCGGCATATGGGCGCAATTAGAACAACTTGCTCACACAGTCGCCCGAGAGCAAGCGCTAGTACAAGGGATTTCACGAATTCGCCAAACCTTAGACCGCGAAACAATAGTTAAGGCGACAGTTCAAGAAGTTCGCCAGCTTTTGAATTGCGATCGCGCCGTTGTCTATCGCTTTTGTCCAGACTGGCGGATCGAAGTGATGGCTGAAACTGTTGCGCATGGCTGGCTCCCCCTGAAGAAGCCTGATTCACAAACGGTTTGGCGAGATACTGAACTCCAGGCGACCCGGGGCGGAAAATATCGCAATGGTGAACAGTCTGCAGTTAATGACATATACTGCGCTAATTTATCAGACTGTCATATCGACGTCCTAGAAAAGCACCAGATTCGGGCTTATCTGATCACCCCCGTCTTTGTCGATCAAAGACTCTGGGGTTTACTCGCGGCCCATCAAAATTCCGGACCGCGTGTTTGGCGATCCTATGAGCTGACATTACTTTCCCAAGTGAGTGTCCATCTTGGCGTTGCATTGCAGCAATCTAACCTGCTAATTCAACATCAGGACGCTCAACAAAAAGCTGAGATTGCGAACCGGTCCAAAAGCAATTGCCTTGCGCTGATCAGTCATGAGCTGCGAACTCCGCTTAACGCCATTTTGGGCTTTTCCCAAGTGCTGATGCGCGACCCCCAACTGAACCCTAACCAGCGGGCGCAGTTGGGGACGATCGTTCACAGTGGAGAGCATCTTTTGGGGTTGCTTAGCGATATTTTGAACTTTTCCAAAATTGAGGCGGGCGGCGCCGTTTTGAAGGAGGAGAATTTTGATCTCTACAGCTTGCTCAACCAGATGGAAGACCTCTTCCAGGGGAGGGCGATCGCTAAGGGCGCGCCCTTAATGGTTGACTACGACGTCAACTTACCGCGATACATCGTCGCCGATCAGGGCAAACTCCGCCAGGTGCTGATCAATCTCATCGGCAACGCCGTCAAATTTACCCAGACCGGGGAAATTATCGTCCGGGTCAAAATGGAATATGTCTGGCAAGGGGATACGCCATTGCGTTTAGGACCGCTAGAAGCCGCTAGCCTGAAGGCTGCAGGCGGCCGACAAGAAGCGGAAAATCTACCTAAAAGAGCAAAGAAGAAGACGGATATCCCGCTGTCCCCGGCGTCTTTTCCGCTGTCCCCGGCACCAATTCTCTGTGTTCACTCAATCCTCTTTGAAGTTGAAGACACGGGGCCAGGCATTGCGGCGGCTGAATTACCGGGACTCTTTCAACCGTTTGTACAGACTGAAGCGGGCTTGCGATCTCAAGAGGGGACAGGGTTAGGGCTAGCCATCAGTCAGCAATTGATTGAATTGATGGGCGGAGTGATCACCGTTGAGAGCGCGCTTGGCGAGGGTTCCCTATTTCGATTCAATATTCAGGCTGGTTTGCCCCAATCCTTGACCTTAGACAGGGCGGCCCTCTACGGAGCCCTCGCCAATATGTCGGACGATTGGCTCTGTAGCCTGCAACAGGCGGCTCTCAGCGCTCGGGAAAAAAGATTGTTCGATCTGATCAAGCAAATTCCGATGGAGCATCGTCTGTTGCATCAAGTCCTGACTCAATGGGTAAGCACACTGCAATTTGATCAAATTGTTGAACTCACGAATCATTTAACCTATGGACCACCGTCAACCTGAGGCGATCAAGGGCGACATTCTGATTGTTGATGACGCTCCCGAAAATTTGCAAATCCTCTTTGCCATTCTGTCTGAACAGGGCTATGAAGTGCGACGGGTCCGAACCGGGCGCCAAGCCTTGAATGCGATTTTGGCCGATGCGCCAGACCTGGTTTTGTTAGATATCTGTATGCCGGATATGGATGGGTATGAAGTGTGTTCGCAGCTCAAAGCTCAGGCTTCAACCGTCGCGATACCCGTTATTTTCTTGAGCGCTTTAGATAACGCCCTCGATAAAGTTAAAGCATTTTCAGTGGGGGCGGCTGATTATATTAGCAAACCTTTTCAACTCCATGAAGTGATGATCCGGGTTGAAAATCAATTAACTCTTAAACGGCAAAAGGCGGCGTTAGAGACAGCTCGGCAAGAGGCGGAAGCGGCTAATCAGTCAAAAAGTGACTTTTTGGCGACCATGAGTCATGAAATTCGCACACCCATGAATGCAGTCATTGGGATGACTGATTTGCTCCTGCAGACTCAATTGAATGCGCAACAGCAGGAGTGTGTTGAAACGATTCGAAACAGCGGAGAGACGCTTCTGTCATTAATCGATGACATCCTTGATTTTTCCAAAATTGAGGCAGAGCGACTTGATCTTGAAGAACAGCCGTTTAGCCTCCAACAATGTGTGCAAGAATCGCTCAGTTTATTAGCTTCCCAGGCGGCTGAGAAATTTCTCACCCTTAGTTATCACATTGAGCCCCAGGTTCCGGATGTGATTGTGAGTGATATTACTCGCTTGCGGCAGATTTTATTGAACTTGCTCAGCAACGCTGTGAAGTTTACCGCTTCTGGGGAAGTCAGCTTAACAATCTCCACAAAACCGCCTCAGCCAGGCTCTGATCTCTATGAAATTCAATTCGCCATTCGTGATACCGGAATTGGCATTTCCGCCGATCAGATTGAACAATTATTTCAGCCCTTTACCCAAGGCGATGCTTCCATTAAACGACGTTATGGCGGGACAGGCTTGGGTCTAGCGATTACTCGACGCTTGAGTCAACTGATGGGCGGGCGACTATGGGCAGAGAGTCAGATTGGCCAGGGATCAACCTTTTATGTCACCATTATGGCCCAGGCTGCACTCTTGGCCTTTCAAACGCCGACCGTCTTTCAACAGAGACCGATTCCTCCGCTAGCGTCCGATTTCGCCCAACAACATCCGTTACAAATTCTGGTGGTGGAAGACAATCGAGTGAATCAGAAAGTCACTTTACGATTGTTGGAGCAGCTGGGCTATCAAGCGGCCATCGCCAATAATGGCGTAGAAGCGATCGCAACGTTGCGCAAATATCCTTACGATTTGATCTTTATGGATATCTTGATGCCAGAAATGGATGGTCTGACAACCACCCGCCAAATTCGGAAACTCTGGCCTTCTGAGTCGCTGCCTTGGATTGTCGCCATGACGGCGCGGGCCTTTCCAGAAGATCGCCAGTTATGTCTGGAGGCTGGCATGAATGCCTGGATCAATAAGCCCGTTCGTCTGGAGAAATTGGCCCAGGTGCTGCAGCGATGTGCGTTGAAATGCTAAGGTTTGACCTACGCAATTCCGGCTGCATATAACTTTTCTAAATCCCGCCCTTGCACTTCGATGGCGGAGTCATCTGTCCAGACCGACACTGAAGCAATGCGGCCCAATGTCTGGGCCGCTAGCCCGACTGTGGGAATTTTTTCACTGGCTTGAGCATACGCGCCGGAAGCGGGCAAGATCACCAGAGATAGACCTTCGGTCCCCTCGCTAATCCCAATCCAAGCAACCACTTGGATTAGCTGCTGGTCGTGCTCCAGATTTTTTTCAAAAACATCCACGCAACGTTGAGGGGTATAACTCAAGTTTGTGATTAACATACCTGGGCTTTTAACTCTCTATAGAGTTTTCCTAGCCTATACCAGTTGTGGATCATGGAGATGAATTCCTAAATGAAATGTGAGAATCAAGGGCCAGATAGACAGTGATTAGGGGTAAAGGCGCTTTACAAAACGGGGGCTAAGAAACTTTATAAAGAATGGGAAATAAACCGGGGGGTAATTTCCTGTAGATGATTGCTAGGGTGGATATTGCCAGAGATGGGAATATGGATATCTATTTCCCGCTGTTTAGGAGGGTTTCTAGACTTTAATAAGGGTTGGTTTGAAAAAATGTCTTCAAAGCGGGATAATTCGCCTGCTTCTCCCGGTTCAGGAAGTAATCGGGGCATCTTGGGCGACCCTATCGCACTGTCCGAGGTGTGGATAAATTGCCGATCCGCAAAAATATTCTCAAATCTAGATAATTCGCCCGGTTCACCCGGCGCTGGCAATAATCGGGGAGTCGCAGCTTGTTTCGTCTGTTGGGTTTGATCGGTTGATGAGTAGGCAAGAATTTTTTCTTGGGCTAGGTCTGACACCGAACTATCGGCGGGAATCTGATTCAAATAGTTCAGAGCTTTGGCGAAGTTATCAATGGAGGCTTGATAATCCGCCTGCTGCAGCAAATTTTGGGCTAGGATTTCCCGCTGTTTGACATACTCAGCCATCTTCCGCTGAGCTAGCTTATAAACTTGAGCATCCACTGGAATTTGCTGCAATTGAGCGATCGCTTGAGAGAACTGTCCCCGTCGCCCTAAATCATTCGCTGCTTCCATCTGTTTCTGAGCTGCGGCATTGAGATATTCCAGCGCCTTGGGCGCCATAGAGTTCAGGCGCTGCTGCCAGATATCAATCTTGGGCATCTGATGCGCATAGGCAATAACATCCCGCCAACGTTGTTCAGCAAAAGCGGTTTCAATTGAACTCAAGAGCATTTCAGCTTGTCGCCAAGTGGTGGGCCACTGACGAATCGCAACTTGAGCGTCTGGGTAGACCCGACTTTTGGGGGAAATTGACTCCGCTAGATGGAGTGCGGTGGGTAGGTTTCCTGCATGTAAAGACGCCTCTGCTTTGGTTAGAATAGCGGGACCAGAATTGCTGAAGTTAGGGTTTACCAGAAGGTAACTGCCCGTCGCCGCCATCACTGCGATCAGGCCGCCGCTTAAGGAAGCGGTTTTCCAGGTAGGCGCATAGGCTGAAGGAACCGATAAGGCGTCGTCTTCAAAAAAAGTATCGTTGTCAACAAAAGAGTTTCGGGGGGGCTCACCCGGATTATCTGCGGAGGCTCCCACACCTACCGGAATGATAGGAGGGGGGCTCACCCCCGGTTTGGAGGCAAGCGCGCCAAGCAAGGAAACTCTTTCTTGGGCTAAGCGGTTCCCCATTGACAGAGGGGTGAATCGGGATCTCTTCATTAGCCTCAGACTGCATTCAACAACCAGGGAAACTTTCCTAAAAACCTCTAAGCACGGTTATTCTATGGTTAGCGATCGCCCCTTATTGAAAGAGGGAACGAGCCGATCACGCATAGATTAGGATTGAAGCGTCATCTTCACTGGGTAGATGCTGAGTACATGGAGGATCAAAACCAGATAAACCCTGCGCTATCAATGGGAGGGTAAAATCATTTATCTAGAATGAAAGCGGTAAAGTGCGTTTATGTGTTCACAACGACTGAGTTATTAAAAAAACGCAAGTTGCAAATTTTACCCACTCAAAACGCACCCGATGAATTAGATAAACCCTTAATTAACAATAGATGAATGCAAACAGTTGTATTTCCAACTAATTATTATCGCTGTCACTATAATTAGTCGATATCTTGTTACACCCTTATCTGTTTAGAGCAGATTAACAGAGTATTGATGCAAGCGTAAAGGGAAAGTGAACTTTCGTTAGAGGGTGTAGATAGTTGCGGCTCAAATCACGCTGAAAGTAAATGCTCCCTATCAGTTTGCATCTAGTGTAAACACAGAATTCAACTGTTGACTAGTACCCTTGAGGATGATTTTGATCTCATATTTAGAAATGCCCTGTAATTTATGCCGGGAAAGTTCGGTAGGGAAGGAATACAGAATACAGAAGTCAGCAGTCAGGTCTTCTAATTTAAGTTGGGAAAAGTCGTCGGTGAAGAAATGCAGAGGTCGGACGTCAGGAGTGAATTGGGGGTTAATTCTGCCCCCTGGCTCCAGGAGGCTTCGCCAGTGAGAATAGCCCACTTTAAATGGAGGCCTGAAGCCAGTTAGGAGCTGAATTTGATCGTTTGACGCCTGTCGTCCGCCTAGAAAAAAATCCCGCTCTAAGTTGAGATTCTTAGGAAAAAACTGTGTTTCAGGGATAAACAATAGATTTTTAATTTATCCTGCGTGGGGGATTGATAGATAGAAATTAGTCAATGGGCAAGCCGCAGTATTTCCAATCTCTCTGCTACAAACTGATTAAATTTATAGGGAAAGGGGCGAGTATGAGGAGCTGGATATTAAAAGCGCCATTAAAGCTAAAACGGTCTTTCAACAATTCGGTCAACTCATAGGGTAGCTTTACTGTATGGCTGAAATTCTTGTAATTAATGATGACCCGGTTACCCAACGCGTTCTTCAACGAGGATTGCAGAGGCAGGGCTACTCGGTGACAATCGCCCGAACTGGACCAGAAGGCGTTGAGCTGGCTGAAACTCTTCAGCCAGCGCTTATTGTCTGCGATTGGATGCTGCCTGGGGGGTTGGATGGTTTAGAAATTTGCCGTTTAGTCAAAGCGAACCCTGATTTGACCACGACTTATTTTCTCCTGGTTACTGCGAAAGGGAGAACAGAAGAACGAGTGCAGGGGCTTGACGCTGGGGCGGATGACCTCCTCTCCAAACCGTTAGATATGAGCGAACTGAAAGCGCGGGTCAGAGCTGGACTGCGGCTGCATCAGTTAGCTCGCGATTTACAGGGACAAAAACGTTTGTTAGAGGCGGAGTTAGCCGAAGCCGCCGCCTATGTGCGATCGCTGCTTCCGCCACAGATGACCGGTAAAGTACCGATTCACGCGCGCTTTATCCCTTGCCGTCAATTGGGGGGGGATTGTTTTGATTACTATTGGCTCGACCCCGACTTTTTAGTCATCTACCTTTTGGATGTTTCAGGCCATGGCCTCGGCTCAGCCCTATTGTCCACCTCGGTGCTCAATGTATTGCGTTCTCAGTCATTGCCTGGGGTCAATTTTTACCGACCTGAGGGGGTATTAAGGGCGTTGAATGAAACGTTCCAAATGAACGATCAACATGACAAATATTTTACGATTTGGTACGGGGTTTATAATCGAGCCCGGCGGCAGCTAACCTATTCCAGTGCGGGGCATCCGCCTGCTGTTCTGATTTCAAATCCTGAAAACGGCTCAGCCAACGTCAAGCGTTTGAGAACGCCGGGCATGCCCATTGGCATGATGCCAGAGACCACCTTTACCTGGCAGCGTTCTGATGTGCCGCCCGGCAGCAGTCTATATATTTTTAGCGACGGTATCTATGAAATCCAGCAACTGGACAACGATATGCTGGGGCTGGATACGTTTGTTGACTTGTTAACCAGTAAGCCAGTTAATCTAACGGTGGATGAGGTGCTGAATCAGGTGAGAGCATTGAAGGCGGAAGAAGCCTTCACAGATGATCTTTCCCTGCTGAAAATCAACTTTGATTAAAGCGAAAGCGGATTTTGGGGGAATCCCTGCGGTTGGGAGTCAATTTTAGATGGCGATTTAGCGCCGCTAAGTTGGTAGAAGTCTAACAAGTTAACGGCGAATTAAATGATCTAAGGCTGATCGTTGGCTCAAGAGGCGCTCATTCCCAGAACTTTTTCATTAAATTCTCTTTGATCGGTCAATACATCAAAGACGCGGTCCATGCTAGTTAACTCAAACAGCATGCGCACTTGATCATTAATTGAGCATACATACATTTTACAATCGGCGGCCCGAACCTTTTTAAGCGCCACCACTAACGCCCCTAGCCCAGAGCTATCCACGAAGGTAATATCCTTCAGGTCAATTAAGAGGGTCTCGGTTCCGGATTCTAGGGCAGTATCCACCTGCTGGCGGAACTCTTCTGCTTTGGTGCTATCCAGGATACCTGAAGGCTCAATTACTTTAATCGCTAAACTCATGCTGGACACTAATGCTACTGGGAGTTGGACTAAAAAATAAACACTTAAGTTGCAGAGCCGAAGAAAATTTAGATTAACGCTTTGATTACAGACGTCTACTCTTGGCACTATAACGGTTTTCAATTACATACACTACACCCTTCACCTAATTTCAAGGATAAGGTTTTTAATGTGAGGACTCGAAGGACTCAATTGATCCAACCTGGCTTAGGACGCACACTGGGGAAAGCAGCTGGATTTTCCCTACTCAGGAGAATACACATTGGCTGGATTATGATCTGGACGAATTTCAATCACCAAATCCACAACCTCAGGATTGGTTAATAAGGGGTCGATAAATAATGTGGGGTGCAGCGCCTTCCAAAAGTATTCTACAAATTCGTCAATGGCTTCGTTGGACATCCCTGCCCGGCCAGTCGCTTTCATGGCTTTTTCAGCTTGCTGTCTCCAACGCTGACACAGGCGATAGTCTTGGGGATACAGCAAAATCAGGCGATCCAATAAGTTCCATAAAGGCAAGTAAGCGTTCAGTCCTTGGTTCATATCCCGGGCAAACTGTCGGTCATGCTCGGTTTCGATGGGCGCTGGGGCGCTGGCGAAAAGGGTCGGATCAATCGGTCGGGTTCCCACAAACCACCCTTCAAATAGCACAATGTCAATATCGGAGACCATTTCAGGATCGGTGCGATCGCCTTCCCCCGAGTGGGCTGATTTATCAAACCGAGGGATCGAAATTGCTTGACCTGGCGTAGGCTGTCGCAGGTGTTGCAAGGTCTGCAATCCCAAGTCGATGTCATGGGTGCCTGGGGGACCTCGCCAAATCAGCCGAGGGTCCTGTTTACGTAACTCGCAGCGATCGCGATAGGACTTATATAAATCATCAATTGAAAGACTCACTGTGCGATAGCCCAGGCGTCTCAGGATCAACCCCAAACTTCTGGTTAAGGTGGTTTTCCCTACCCCCTGGCCGCCCAGAATACCCTGGATAAGCGGGCGATCCAACGTTTGTTTTGTCTCGACTAGCCAGAGCGCCAGCGGCAGCCAAAGACGCCAAAGTAGAGGAATGAGTGAGGAAAAATTTGTATTGGGAACGGGTAAGTCCACCGGACTGTCAGCCAGCATTTTCAATAACTGGGCTCGCTGTTGAAGCTTGGATTCAATCGTGGTCGACGTAATGCCCCAAGCCCTCGCCCGCCGCTGATCAGCCAATTCCCACTGAATTAGCCGCCGCCATTGCTCTGGAGTCGGTGTACGCCCTGTCGTCCAATTTTTTAAGATGGGCCAAATGTCGACTATGGTTGATGTCGTCATGGTTGATGCTTACCTGAAACAGGTCGCTTGACTCCTTATTTCCGGCGCAAGCGGTCGGATCGTGATGATGGAGATGGACGGGAGTTATTGCTATGGTTGGCTTCTCGACCCTTAGGGGAGGGGGGGGACGCCGTTACAGGGTCAGCGGATTTCGGTTGAAGTCGTTGACGACCATTATGCAGAACCCGAAGCATCTCTGTAAATTGCTGCTCCATTTGCATCAATACCCGATCTGCATAGGCGTCGGCATCATTTTGGATGGATTCAGATTCCGCGAGGGAGCGAGTTCGGAGGTCCTCCCATTCTTGCTGAGCCTGGCGCCTCATCTCCTCAATATCCGCCGCTGTTTTGGCGCGCATGACTTCACATTCTTGCTGCACCTGGCGCCGGATTTGCTGAGCTTCTAATTCTGCTTGCCGTCGAATGCCCAGTTCATCCATAAGTTGAGCGGCTTGCTGTTCCGCTGTGGTCACCATTTCTTGAGCAATTTGTTCGGCTTCCAACAATATCTCCTCTCGTCGCTGGACAATCTGCACCGCCTCTCTAAAGGATGAAGGGAGATTGAGACGAATCAAATCAAGCTGATCTAAGAGTTGTTCTTCGTCTACCAGGGTTCGCCGGGTGGGAAAAATCCGGGGACTATCCAGGACAATTTCTTCAATTTTGTCTAATTCTTGCTGGATGTCTATCTTCCCTACTCCGTTGATGGCGGGGACAGCAGGGGCGCCTCCGGCGAAATTGGCGGAGCCGTTTTGGCGGGGACCGATGCTAGTTGTGTCTTGGCGTAACATTTGTGGATATCAAGTACGACATGTTGAGGGACTAAATGGTCAATAGGCCCCCCAAACTTAGCGATTTCCTTGACAAGGCTACTGCTCAAGAAACCGTACTCGGTAGAGGTGGCCAAAAACACGGTTTCGATGTCGTCAGAGAGGGTTTTATTCGTGTGAGCCATCTGCAGTTCCTTTTCAAAATCTGAAAGAACCCGCAGCCCTCGTAACAACACCTTGGCTTTTCGCATTCTGGCATAGGTTACAGTTAAGCCATCAAAGCTGTCTACTTCAACATTGGGTAAATGCTTGGTAGAAATACGAATTTGCTCCATTCGTTCAGCTTTGGTGAACAGGGAGGTTTTGCCTGGATTATACGAGACAACGACAATTACCTGTTCAAAGAGTTGGCAACCCCGAGTGATGATGTCAAGATGCCCAAACGTAATGGGATCGAAGCTACCAGGGTAAATTGCCTTCACAACGCGATATGCCAGACTCAATGAGGCGATTATAGCGAACTTAGGTTAGAACGAAGACGTAAAATCCGCAAGATTCTCCAGAGACAAGGTGAGATATTTGATTAGCTGTGGATTCTCGGTTCAGGGTAAAGCGTGGATAGTAAATCGCTTTCTATAGCTGCGAGGGACTCTAATCGCGGCTTCACAACTGGGAGATCAAAATAAGTGGTTGCTAAAACCCAATAAATTCCATAATGTCTGGCTTCTGAGGCCATCAAACCACGATAGAAGTTCGCTAATTCGGGGTCTGGGCAGTGAAGCGCCAGTAGCCCCAAGCGCTCATGGCTGCGGGCCTCGATTAGGGCTGAAACCAATAATAAATCTAACATGCGGTCAGGTTCGCGTCGTCGAATCTGCGCCTTCAGTCCAGCGGCGTAGGGAGGCGCAGATAAGGGGCCTAAAGGGATATCGCGACGCTCCAACCACTGGTTTACCTGTTCGAAATGACTCAGCTCTTCCTGGGCGATCGCAGTCAAAGCCCGAACCAATTCAGTGCTGGAAGGATATCGGAAAATTAGATTTAGGGCGACTCCAGCCGCCTTTCGTTCACAGTGGGAATGATCGAGTAGAACGATATCTAAGTGGCTAATGGCTTGCTCAACCCAGGCATCAGAAGTTGGACTCCCCAAAAACTTGATCGTTGATGGAGGCGAATAAATTACATTAGACATGCTTTGCAAGTCATTAATTAGGAAAATCCGGTCATGGACGGAAGGCCGATAAAACTGAGGATTGCTAAATTCGAACCTTCGACGCTATTTGCCTAGAGAATCGCCTGAATTCAATGACAGCAAATAATTAACCAGGGCGTGTAGTCCGAGACGATAGCTATCTACACCAAACCCGGTAATCTGACCAATCGCAACTGGAGCTATATATGAATGATGGCGAAACGCTTCACGTTGATAAATATTACTCAGGTGAACTTCAACCGTAGGGATTGCGACGCCTGATATGGCGTCACGTATCGCTACACTCGTATGGGTGTAAGCTCCAGGATTTATCAATAAACCTTGATGGGAATTATGGGCCGAATGAATCGTATCGACCAAAGCACCCTCATGATTAGACTGAAAGCAGTCGACGGTAGCCCCGAGCAACTCAGCTTCCTTACTTAAAAGAGAATTTATCTGATCTAAGGTATTTTGACCGTAAATCCCCGGCTCTCTTAGCCCCAACAAGTTTAAGTTGGGGCCATGCAGCACTAATAGCTTTAACAATGCTTAATAAGCCAAGATATGAAACTAAATCTGTCAACGATACTGACGATCATCTACAGGAATGGGAATGGGTTCATGTTCAGGCTGAGCCTGTGGGCCTAATAAGGCTTCTAAAAGCTTGTCAACCCACTCTTTCAGCTTTTCAAGAACCTTCTCAATGTAATCCATCAGCCGGATAACTCCTTTTTGATGTCGACACTCTTCCCCAATGCGTACTTGGTCTCAATCGGGGAAAACACTAGTCTTACGCTAAGAGAACTATACTTAAGTTTGTATCCATCATAACGAATCGTAAGAAATTATCAAGGCCTATGTGCAAAGTCTCCATTTAGGTAGGTCTCTCGGGAGACTTCAAAAGTTCTCGGCGTAGTGCATCCAGCGCAGAACAGGCGCTTACATGACGAATCCAATCTCGACCTCGGGAATTCCCGAAATGGTACACAAAACTTTGCGGAGGCTGATCAGGAGAGGCTAAACCTATATAGACTAATCCCACTGGTTTAGTGGCTGTTCCGCCTCCCGGTCCTGCAATTCCTGTAATGCTCAAGCCCCAATCAACGCCTAATTTCGTTTTGACGCCCACCGCCATTTGTTTGGCAACGATGTCGCTGACTGCGCCCTGCTCCATTAAATCCTGTTCACGAACCCCCAATGCGTTGACTTTGACTCGGTTATCGTACGAAATGACCCCTCCTAAAAAATATTCGGAGCTACCCGACACACTTGTCAGCAGGCTTCCTAAGCCGCCCCCCGTGCAAGACTCCGCCACGCCTAATGTGGCTTGACGAGTTCGTAGTAGGTCGCCGACGACAGAGGCGAGGGTGTCTTCATTGGCTCCATAGCAGTCTGAGCCTCCGATTTCACGCAGTTCAGCTTCGATGGGCTGAATCAACTGGTGGGCTAATTCTTTTGAAGCCGCCTTGGCTGAAATTCTCAGTTTGACTTCCCCTTTACTGGCGTAGGGAGCGACGGTGGGGTTATCGGACTCCAGGAAGGGTGAGACTTTCTCCGCTAATGCAGATTCGCTGACGCCCCAGAATCTCAGGGTGCGGCTATGGATCACCGTTTGGACCCAGCCGTTCGCCTGCAAATAGGGGACAGCAATTTCGCGCCACATGGTTTGCATTTCCCTGGGAACGCCTGGAAAGGTCATCAGAGTTAAGCCGGATCGCGGCTGCCAGATTATCCCTGGGGCGCTGCCGACGGAATTACTCAGCACCTGAGCGGTTTGAGGGATTTGGGCCTGCTTCCGGTTATTCTCAGTCATGGTGCGTCCCCGTTGGGCGAATTTGTGTTGAATGTCCTTAAGCACATCCGCCTGTTCTTGCAAAGGAACGTCGAAAAAGTCAGCTAAGGTTTCATGGGTTAGGTCGTCGGGTGTTGGGCCTAGCCCGCCGGTGAAAAGCAGTAGGCGGGAACGCTCGCAGGCAATCGCGACTGCCCGTTTTATTCGTAACGGGTTATCTCCCACCACCGTTTGATAATAGTGGGGAATTCCTAATTGGGCGAGTTGCTGCGCTAAAAACTGGGCGTTGCTATTGAGAATATCTCCTAATAGAAGCTCAGTCCCAATGCAAATGATCTCTGCGCTTTCGTTCATGTATTCACCACCGCCCTCTATGAAAATAATCCCCAAATGGCTTGCTCATCCTCCCCATCGCACTGTCCTCTATCTCCTTCTGGGTGGACTGCTTTTTCGGGGCATTGTAGCTTTTTTTCTCTTCCCTGGCTTTGATGAGGCTTACTACTATTTGTACACTCAACACCTGGATTGGAGCTATTTTGACCATCCACTGCTGGTGGCGTTGACCACGGGGGTTGGGCCATGGTCATTGGGGGCGATCTCTCAGTTCACGCTGCGACTGGGGGCGCTATTGATTCATACCGGTAGCTTGATTCTGCTCTATTTAACCGCCGCCCGACTCTTTTCTTCGGACGCGGCCCGATTGACCTTGGCGATCGCCACGATCGCTCCTCTATTCGCTTTAGGCTTCGGCAGCTTGACCTCTCCTGACAATATGCTGATTTTTGCCTGGACGGCGACGCTCTTTTGGGCGGCTTGTGAATTTTTCCCCAGTCAGTCTGGGACGTCAAGCGCCGACTCCGGCGCCAGCCTTCCCTCGGTTTCCTATCGCCCTACCTATCGGTTAGCCGCCTTTGGCGTCTTGATTGGATTAGCCTGTCTCAGCAAGTATCACGGTTTCATCTTAGCCCTCAGTTTAGTTGGGTTTTGTCTAACCAGCCGTCGATATCGTTGCGCGTTAATCTCTCCCTGGATGGCGCTGGCGTTCGGTCTGTTTGTGATCACTCTATTTCCCCTCTGGTATTGGAATCTAAACCACGATTGGATCTCGTTTCGATTCCACCTGTCCATGCGGTTTGACGGCGGCAATGATCAGGGTGGATATAGCGCTTTCGGGATGTTGGTCGCTTTTCTCGCAGGGGTAGGGTATCTCTTTCCCACGCTCGGCTTCCCCCTTTGGTGGGTTAGCGGGCGCGCGCTCTTGGCGCAACTCAAAGCTGCGTTCGGTCATTCCCAGACAGGGGATGATCCAGGCTTTAGACAAAAACAGGCGTTGATCCTGTGGGTCAGTTTGCCCATTATGGTGGGATTTACCGTTTTGGGGGGATTTCAAGCCATTTATCCGGCTTGGCCTGCCCCCGGTTTTTGGAGTATGACGCTGTTGCTGGGGGAACGCGCGGTTCATTGGCGGCTCCGGTCCCGCCGTTGGGTGCAGCGCTGGTTGGTGGGGTCTGGACTTATCGTCGCGACCTTGTTAAGTATCGCCTTGCTCCATATCACCACCGGGACCTTTCAAAAACCTAGCGATTATGCTCTTCTTGGCGGTTTTATTCCGCCTCAGCAGGATGGCTCTACCAGCCTCATCGACGTCGGGCAATTGCGTCGCCGCTTGGCTGATTCATCTGAGGTCAACGCCGCCCTACAGGAGGTGGATTTTATCTTTAGCAATGAAGTTTTTTTGACCAGCTATCTGGATATGGCGATACGGCCCCTTACCCAGCTTCCTGTTGTCTGCTTTAGCGCCGATCCCCGAGGCTTCGCCCTTTGGTTTGATCCGGCGCAATTTGTAGGTCAAGACGCCCTCTACCTAACCCCTGAAACCCTGCATTCAACACCAGAGTCCGCCGAAGATTTTCGCGCCTATTTCGCAAGTTTGGAAGAAATTGAAACGGTTTCTTTAGAACGTGGCGGCGCTGTTACGGCGACCTTCCACATTTATAGGGCGCGGACCATGGTGAAACCTTACGTATATCCATATCCATGAAAGGAATGGATGAATGGGAGTTTATTCATCCACCCATCCACCCATCTACCCATCCACGGGCTGGAATTACGTCAACACTGGGCTCTGTATCTCTAAATGGGGATACAGTGGGAAGCGATCGCATAAGGCCGCGACCCGACGGCGGCAATCTTGTATCACTGACTCGTCCTCTGGATTCAGCAGGCGATCGGCGATGATATTGGCGATTTCGGTAAACTCAACGGTTCCCATTCCCCGTGTGGTCATGGCGGGGGAGCCCAGCCGCAAGCCGCTGGTGACAAACGGTGATTCTGGGTCAAAGGGGACGGTGTTTTTGTTGGCGGTGATATTGACTTGGCTGAGCAATTGGTCGGCTTGCTTGCCGGTCATGCCAATGGACCGCAGGTCGACCAAGAGCAGATGATTGTCAGTGCCGCCAGAGACCACTTTGAGGCCCCGTTGTTGGAGTTGAGCCGCCATTGCTTGAGCATTCTGAATTACCTGAGCGGAATAGGTTTTGAACTCGGGTTTGAGGGCTTCGCCAAAGGCGACGGCTTTAGCCGCAATCACATGCTCTAGGGGACCGCCTTGACTGCCCGGGAAAACGGCTTTATCCAGCTTCTTACCCAAGTCTGGATCCTGAGTGAGGATTAATCCGCCGCGAGGGCCACGCAGCGTCTTGTGGGTGGTGGTGGTGACCACATGGCAGTGGGGGACCGGATTAGGATGATGCCCAGTGGCGACTAAACCGGCGATATGGGCGATATCCGCTAGCAGATAGGCCCCAACTTCATCAGCGATCGCCCGGAATCTTTCAAAGTGAATTGTGCGCGGATAGGCTGAATAGCCGCAAATAATCAGTTTGGGCTGATGGGCCAGGGCCAGCTCTCGCACCTGGTCGTAGTTCAGCTGCTCTGTTTTGGGATCAACCTCGTAGTGTTGCACCTTAAACCATTTGCCGGATACATTCACAGGGGATCCATGGGTAAGGTGCCCTCCATGGGATAAATCCATGCCCATAATGGTGTCCCCTGGCTGCAGCAGGGCTAAGAAAACAGCGAAGTTCGCCTGCGCTCCTGAGTGGGGCTGAACGTTTGCGTGGGCGGCTCCAAACAACTGTTTCGCTCGATCAATGGCTAACTGCTCCGCCTGATCAATAAATTCGCAGCCGCCATAGTAACGCTTGCGCGGCAATCCCTCTGCATACTTGTTCGTCAATACCGAGCCTTGAGCGGCTAGGACGGCGGGAGATGTAAAATTTTCGCTGGCGATCAGCTCTAGATGGTCGCGCTGCCGTTGGAGTTCCCGCTGAATAATACTGGCGGCCTCAGGATCAGACTGGGCCAAAAAATCTAAGTTGGTTTTTGTCACGAGTACCCCCCGGTAGTGTAAAAAGCCATACTGACAGCTCAACCTGCCTTCTACCTTATTTCTATCCTATCGGAAATGGCCATAAGCCATAGCCGCGGATAGTTCTGAAAGATAGCAATAATCTGACTTGAACGGTTTCAGTCGTGATGAGACATCGCAAAACAACTGAGTTTTCATCAAAATGTAACGCTTTGCAACATATAATGATGAAATGAGTTCAGCAGCTTAAAAGGCGGAGCATTACATGCGAGTTGCTATCGCGGGCGCGGGTTTAGCCGGTCTTTCTTGTGCGAAATATCTTGTAGATGCAGGTCATATCCCGATCGTTCTGGAACGGCGAGATGTTTTAGGGGGCAAGGTCGCCGCCTGGAAAGACGTAGATGGAGACTGGTACGAGACAGGGTTACATATATTTTTTGGGGCTTACCCCAACATGTTGCAGCTATTCAAGGAGCTCGGAATTGAAGAGCGGCTGCAGTGGAAAGAGCACACTATGATCATGAATCAGCCCGATAATCCAGGGGTGTATTCTCGCTTCGATTTTCCCGATTTGCCAGCGCCTTGGAACGGTGTTGCGGCTATCCTTCGCAATAACGACATGTTGACTTGGGAGGAAAAGGTTCGCTTCGCCATAGGTTTGATTCCCCTCATGCTTAGGGGGCAAGCCTATGTGGAAGAGATGGATCAATACTCTTGGACGGAGTGGCTGCAGAAGCACAATATTCCAGAGCGGGTGAATGATGAAATTTTCATCGCCATGTCAAAATCTTTGAATTTTATTGGTCCTGATGAAATTTCCGCAACCGTCATCCTCACTGCCTTAACCCGTTTTTTGCAGGAAAAAAACGGCTCCAAGATGGCTTTTCTGGATGGCTCTCCCACGGAGCGCCTCTGCCAACCGATGGTGGACTATATTACTGAACGCGGCGGTGAGGTCCATCTTAATGCTCCCCTGAAGCAAATTCAGCTTGATGCTGAGGGACGCGTTAGTGGTTTCTTGATTCGAGGACTGAATGGAGCGCCGGACCAGCCCCTGAACGCCGACGCCTATGTCTCGGCGATGCCGGTTGACCCGCTGAAAGTGATGTTGCCAGACGCTTGGCGGAGTATGGATTACTTCAAACAGCTGGAAGAATTGGTGGGCGTGCCGGTGATTAATATTCATTTATGGTTCGACCAAAAACTCACGCATATTGATCACTTGCTGTTTTCTCGCTCGCCGCTCTTAAGCGTCTATGCCGATATGAGCAATACGTGTCGCGAGTACGCCAATCCTGATCGCTCTATGTTGGAACTAGTCCTTGCTCCAGCAAAAGATTGGATTAATCAGTCTGATGAAGCGATTGTAGCGGCTACTATGGCTGAGCTAGAGAAACTCTTTCCGGATCAAATTCCCAATCCTGCAAAGTTACTGAAATATAAGGTGGTGAAAACCCCGCGTTCAGTTTACAAGGCGACTTCAGGCCGTCAAGCTTATCGGCCCTCTCAGCATACTCCGATTTCTAACTTCTACCTTACGGGGGATTACACCCTACAACGCTACCTAGCCAGTATGGAAGGGGCCGTTCTCTCTGGTAAGCTGACAGCGCAGGCCATTTGTAGAAATCAGCCAGCCAGTATGAGTGACCAAACGGTATTTGAACCGACAGGTTTATCCGTTTAGAGGTTGCCTTTGCTGGGAACAACTCAGATATTGACGGGTAATTGGACCAGTATGGTCTAATGCCCTTGGGGGATAATTGCATCGCGAAAGCATGCGTTAACCTTCCTTCTTAAATCGCCATTTTGGCTAATACGCTGCTAATGGCCAACAGCGACACCGTTAACTCTCCAGCCTGGGATATTGATGCTGCAACTGTCTGACTCCCCAACTAAGAGGCCCTTGGCGTCCGCCGAGGATGCTTATGAACTCTGTCGCCAAATTACAGCTAAATATTCCAAAACGTTTTATTTGGGAACGCTGTTGATGTCCGAAGCCAAGCGACGGGCCATCTGGGCCATCTATGTTTGGTGTCGACGCACAGATGAATTGGTGGATGGGCCCCAAGCGCAATTTACGAATGAAGACACATTAGATCGTTGGGAGCAACAATTAGAGTCTGTTTTTGCTGGAAATCCAGTGGATGACGCCGATGTCGCTTTGGTCGACACGTTGCGCCGTTTTCCATTGGATATTCAGCCTTTCCGGGATATGATTGCGGGACAGAGAATGGACCTGTATCGTTCCCGGTACGAAACGTTTGAAGAGTTAAGACTATATTGCTATCGTGTCGCTGGCACCGTTGGACTTATGTCCACAACCGTGATGGGGGTGGATTCGCAACTCAGCACTGCGCCTTGGCATCAGGGACAGATTTCGCCTAACCCAATTAAAGAGGCGATTTCGTTAGGGATCGCAAATCAATTAACGAATATTCTGCGGGATGTTGGTGAGGATGCTCGTCGGGGCCGAATTTATTTGCCTTTAGAGGATTTAGAGGCTTTTAATTACAGCGAGGCGGATCTGATGAATGGGGTGGTGGATGATCGTTGGCGAGCCCTAATGCAATTTCAAATTGGAAGAGCCCGAACATTTTATGCGGAAGCTGAAGAAGGAATTAGTGTATTGAGTCCAGATGCTCGTTGGCCTGTTTGGGCTGCTTTGATGCTTTACCGAAAAATTCTGGATGTGATTGAAGAAAACCAGTTCGACGTTTTTCGTCAACGCGCCTATGTACCCACAGCTCGGAAGTTATCTTGTTTGCCAATCGCTTTAGTGCGTGCTAGGGCTTTATAAGAACCGTAACAATTGTTACCTTTAATGATTGTTTTAGCCGCAACAATACTCTTCAAATGGTTCGGTTGATCAATAATAAAAACATATAAAAAAGAGTTGTTAATCTCTCGATGAGCTAACAACTCTTTTTTTGTCATGTGGTGAGCTTTTCAGTTGAATAAGCCCAGCCATCCTTTAGTCAAAGGTCTATGACGTTGTAGTGGTTTGAGCGGCTAGAAGCTCTTTCAGCTTTTCTAGCTCCTGAGCCCAGCGAGGATCGGGTTGAGCTGCTTCAGTCTCAACAGGTGTAGAGCCGCCTCCGCGACGGTTGCGATTTCCCTTACGACGGCTAGAGGAAGCGTTGCTATTAGAAGGCGAGTCAGATCCTTCTGATGAACTAGCTCCATCGCCAGCTTTGCTTTTGCTACGGGGAAGCGCTTTTTCAACTTTAAGGGAACTTTCCTGTAGCATGTAGCCGTTGAACTTTTCAACAATGGCGTCCGCCTGTTCGTCAGTCTTAACCGTTACAAAACCAAATCCCCGACACTTACCAGTTTTCCGGTCAGAGATCAACTTGACGGAGACTAAGTCCTCAGCACATTCTGCAAAAACAGATTCCAACTCTTGCCGCTCTAGTTCTTTCGGCAAATTACCCACATAAAGACGAACCGACATTTTAAGATACCTCTAGCTTCTAATCAAAAAAAAACGCTAATCGAACAAAAACTCTATTTTGACTGTCATCTATAGTCGCTATATTTGATGGGATCTATGCTCTCACCATGATCCGCTCTCACCGCTATATTCAACTTGGACAATATCCACCTTCGATTAAATCTATTAAATTCATTCAATCTTGATTCTTTGTCTGCCAGATGAAAGGAAGGTGTTAAC
>JASJDH010000075.1 GCA_030065175.1 Leptolyngbyaceae cyanobacterium MO_188.B28
TGTTGCGCGACAGACTCTGTTTTTTCTTGGATCGGAACTGGATTTTGATGAGTGCTTGAGGAGTTGTTGCGCGACAGACTCTGTTTTTTCTTGGATCGGAACTGGATTTTGATGAGTGCTTGAGGAGTTCTGAGCCTTGGCTCCCGATATGTTTGGCTTCCAAGAGGAACGAGATTGAGAGGTGTGTGTACGCATAGGAAGAATTCAAAATTCAAAATGCGGGTTTGGGCTGACGATTGGGATACTGACGATTCGCTTAATTCTCTAACACCTACGATTTGTGGTCTGACGGTTTGAAGGGTTATTCAAGTTGTTGCGCTAGACTGACTTCCAACGTATAAGCTTATGAAAAAGAACATTTGAATTAATCCGTATAAATTCTGATCCCTGAACAATTATCCTTTTTGGCGGAACACTGTTGACAGTATAATCGCCTCAATTCTATGTCCATAAGATTCGTTAACTCGGTCAAAATTTTCGCCCTCTCTATTGAAGAAACTGAAAAATTACTTGCGTATAACTACGGGATTTAGACGTCAGCTTGGATGAAGACGTGAATTCGACGATTATTTAAGCATCCTCCATATCAGAAAAGTAGACTAAAGTCCGGTATCTTGTATTTCTCTTTTAAGGCTACTCTTGGAACCAGGTTACGAGACCGCTTGCGAATGGTTGCTTGATCTCTCCTGATCCCTCTAAAAAAGGGGAAGGCAGATTCAAAGTCTTCCCCTTTTTTAGATACTTTCGGTATTTTTTTGTAGCCGTGTCAAGCAGAAGAAAGCTTCAGAAATCATCTCCCTTGAAGTGGTTAGGGTTTCCTGAAACATCAAGTCCAGGCTATTCCTAAGAAAACAGGAGATTCACCATAGGTTTCGGAGCCCCTTTGGTGGATTTCCACCAGTGTGAGAATGACGCCACACCCCCATCAAAGTCCTAAATCCCCAATTTACAATGCTCGACCATGCCCTAACCTTCTTCCAAGAACAGCTTAATACCTACATTCGAATTAAAACCGGCGGCCAGCGGGAAGATATTGTGCGGTTTGCAGAAATCCAGCCGCCCAAGGAAGTCACGTTAACCAGCAACGCCATCAACATGTTGCTGGTTAACGTGGAAGAAGAGCGGATCTTTCGTTCCGGGGCGGCCTATGCCAGTAATTCGCCAAATGGAGCTAGCGGGTTCGCTAATCCTAATCTCTGCCTGAATTTACACCTGATGTTCATCACTAACTTTAAGGAATATGTGGAGGGGTTGCGGGTTCTGTCCCTGGTGCTAAAATTCTTTCGCAGTTATCGATTGTTTGATCAACAAAAATTTCCCTCCCTCAACCCCGAGATTGAACAGTTGTCCACCGAGCTAGTCAATCTTTCCTTTATGGAACAAGGCGAACTTTGGCGATCGCTAGAAATTCCCTGTAGTCCCTCAGCCCTCTATAAAGTCAGAATGATTGTCTTTCAAGATGAAGACATGGATGCGCTTGAGACCGGTCGTGAACTGGGAGATGTTCAGATCCTCACGGCGCAACTGTAGCGCAGAGCCCTCTATTCCCAAAAGGCCATGCATTACCAACGTTGCTTCAGCCTGAAGATTTTTCATGAGTATTATCGAGATGGCGTCTGCTCGGATTTTTCTATTGAACCCACTCGAGCCTGCCAAAAGCTTCTGAATGGCCATCGGTTGCTGATCAAACCGACGGTCAATGGTCTTTGGGTGTTGAGGCCGCTGGACGGAGAGCAACAACCCGTTTTTCCCTTGGCTGAATCAGTGACTTTGACGTTCCTGCTGAAACTCAAGAATCCAGCATTTATCAGCTTCACTCAGTTAGATGCTGGGTATAGCGCGATCGCAAGCCTCTACAGCTTCAGCAATCAGACCCTCCAAACGCCCGGAACCATGGACTTACCGTCTGTGCTGGTGCAACGATCCGCACTTCACCCGGCCAATTCTGGCGCATCTGACTTAGAAACGCGATTAGCGAAAATTGCAGAGCTAAAGACTGCCGAGCGAAGGACCGTGTTCGGGGTTGTGGACATTCGCAATAATGGGTCTATCCCCACCAATGGTTCAACCGTCAGTGAATTTCGCATGCCATTCGCCGCCAAGGCTAAGGTCTGGAAATACTATCTAATTGCCGCCAAAACCAGCCAATCTTCCGCCTACTCAATTCACGATGAAGACGCTGGAATTGTCTTTGCTCCAGTAGAGCTTGACCCCAGCGATCGCGTCGTAAGCGCCATTCGATATCGCTTTCCCGAAAGCCGTCCCGTCCTGTTTCAGTCTGAAACACAAGTCCCGTGTCAAGAAGCGGGGCGACAAAACATTCAGCTCTTAAAAACTGGCCACACCAAACCTTGGATTCCCCATCTGCCAAATCCCCCCAATCATCATGGCGCTCAAGTAATCAATCTGCTCGAAGACGTGTAGTAAGGAGAACAGCATGCCCACCTATAAGACGCCCAATGTTTATGTCGAAGAGGTTTCAACACTGCCTCCCTCAGTCGTCCCTGTGGCGACAGCCGTTCCCGCCTTTATTGGCTGTACAGAGAAAGCAGGCAGTAATCAAGCGTATCTGAATCAGCCAATTCGGATTAGCTCGATGCTGGACTACACGACCCTATTTGGCGGCGCTTACGCCACAGAGTTCACCGTCACCTTGAACGCCAGTGAGCTGATTACTGAAATTACTGCGGCGGACGGTTCTGCGGTTACTCCCGATTATTTGATGTATTACACGCTGCGAGCCTTCTTTGACAATGGCGGCGGACCTTGCTACGTTGTGTCCATTGGCGACTATAGCGATAAGCCCAGCAAAGAACAGTTTCTGGAAGGGTTAGCGGCTCTCCGTAAAGAGGATGAACCCACTCTAATTTTGTTGACGGATGCGGTTAACCTGGCCAGCAACACCGACTACTACGACCTCTGCCAAAGTGCGCTGAAGCAGTGCAATGACCTGAAGGATCGGTTCGCCATTTTGGATGTGCTGGCCAGCGATCGCACCGTCAACGGCATTGGGGCCAGTTTTAGGCAAGGCATTGGGACCGAAAATCTGAAATATGGCGCGGCCTATTATCCCTATCTGCAAACCTCCCTCAATTACCATTACACCGACGATTCCGTCACGATCAACGGCCTGTCCGACTCTGGAGCAGCAACCCCAAGCTCGGTGGGAGAATACAGTACCGGGGAAAATGGTCTCTTAGTCACCTACAACGGCCCTCAATCCGATGACCCTCGAGTCAGAATCACCGTGACCGATCGACAAAGCATCGCGGTGGAAGTGGTGGACCGCGGATTGGTGATTCGGTTGCCCAACGGTGGAGCCACGGTCGCCGAAATTCTGGCGGCGGCCACGGAAGTTGAAAACTATCGTCTAGCGGTGAGCGGCGCAGGCTCAGCGACGATCGACAGCCCCTTAGACGAGACATCGCTCACCTATTCCACAATTAGTGGCGGAGAAACCAGCGCCAGGCTGAGCGACGCCATGGTTAAAACTGAGAAGACCGAACTCTACAACACCCTTAAAACCGCCCTCAACGCCATGCGCGTGGTGTTACCCTCCAGCGGCGCCGTCGCTGGGGTTTACGCCAAAGTGGATCGGGAGCGCGGCGTCTGGAAAGCGCCCGCCAATGTGAGTTTGGCGTCTGTTATCGGTCCTACGGTGAAGGTGACCAATGAAGAGCAGGAAAACCTGAATGTTGATTCCACCGCTGGGAAATCCATCAACGCTATCCGCAGTTTTATCGGCAAAGGCACGTTGATTTGGGGCGCTAGAACCCTGGCTGGCAATGATAACGAATGGCGCTACGTGCCCGTTCGTCGACTATTCAACCTGATTGAAGAGTCGATCCAAAAAGCCACTAACTTTGTCGTCTTTGAAGCCAACAACGCCATTACCTGGCTCAAGGTTAAAACCATCGCCGAGACCTACCTGGACGGGTTGTGGCGCCAAGGGGCATTAGCCGGATCCAGCCAAGAAGAAGCCTATTTCGTCAGTGTAGGCCTGGGGCAGACTATGACTGAACAGGATATTTTAGAAGGCCGAATGATCGTTGAAATTGGCGTGTCCGCTGTCCGTCCGGCGGAGTTTATTATCCTACGGTTCTCCCATAAACTGCAGCAAGCCTAGGGGAGAATTCTAAAACAAAGTTTGGAGGGCTCTTGTGTTTCCGGTGCAACGCTAGGGGGTTGCGTTGAAATAAATCCCTATTAAAAGGCAGTGGATGGGTGGATGGGTAGATGGGTGGATGGGATGTTATTTATCTGGATTCCAAAGCTCTCAAGTAGGGTGAGCAGCTTCAGGATAATACTAACGAACCTAAAATATTCTCCCTGGTTCCCAGGCTCCGCCTGTGGAATCCACTTGGAGGCTCTGCCTCCATTGTCGAAGTTGAACTTGTGAAACCCAACCTACCAATAGCTCATCCACCCATCCACCCATCCACCCATCCACCCATCCACCCATCCACCTATCCATTCAACCAAAGGAGCAAACAAGATGGCGACATCTGTTGAGGACATCAAAAATACCTATCCTATTCCTGTCTTTTATTACCGTGTCACGATTGGGGATAATGATTCGATCGCCTTTTCAGAAGTTTCAGGTTTAAGTATCGAGTACGAAACAATCACCTATAAGGATGGACTCAGTTATCGGGATGGCGCCAAACACATGCCAGGCTTAAAGACCCCCGTAAGTTTAACCTTGCAAAAAGGGATTGTGCGGTCCGATAGTTATCTCTTTGACTGGCTAAGCACCGTCAAACTCAATACTGTGGAAAAACGTGATATTCGCATTGACCTACTGAATGAAAATGGCGAACCAACGGTTTCTTGGACAGTTCAAGATGCTTTTCCAAAGAAACTAGACGTCCCTTCGTTTAACGCCTCAAGTAATGAGGTCGCCATTGAAAACTTAGAACTCATGGCTAGCAATCTTACGGTTAATAACCCAGCTATTTAAGAGAGCTGTCTTATGGCTGATCACTTTCCAATTCCTGAACTCTCTATTACCCAGGCTCCACCCGTGGGGTTCTACTTCATGGTGACCTTTCTCATAGCAGGCTTTGCGCCCAATCTTCTGGACATCCGGTTTCAGAGAGTGTCGGGACTCTCGGCCACCATTGAGACGACAAAGATCAAGGAAGGGGGGGAAAATCTCTTTGCCCATCGTCTGCCGACCCGCGTTACCTACGACAATCTAGTGCTCGAACGCGGCATGGTGGTCGGTTCAGCGTTGAATGTGGAATTCAACTTGGCCATGAGCACCCTTAAATTTCAGCCCGGCAATGTCATCGTCATGCTGTTGAACGCTCAGAGTGTTCCGGTTTCGAGCTGGCTGTTTCAAGAGACCTACCCTCTGAAATGGTCGGTTTCTGACCTGGACGCCAATCAGAGTTCAGTTGTTATTGACACGATGGAATTAGCTTATACCCGATTTCAGAGCTTGAGAATTTAGCCATGCCCGTTGAAATTAGAGAACTCATTATTCGCACAACCGTGGTAAATGGCGCTGGCCAGAGTTCTGGCGCTAACGGCCAGGGAGGATACGAGGGGAATGACACGATTATTGCGGCCTGTGTCGATCAGGTATTGAAAATACTCGAACGGAAAAGAGAACGATGAGCTGGGGGCAGTTAGAAAAACTTAAAATCAAGTCCTTCCCGACGGCAAAACGGCAGACGGGGGTGTTTGACTTTCTGGTGAAGACCTATGAAGTGATGTTTAATCCAGAATCCTATTCGTTTAAATATGAGAATGAATTTCAAAAATATCAGGGAACCAATACCAGTGGTCGTACGGCGCGCTATTCATTGACGCGATCGCGCACTTTATCTCTAAAGTTTATTATTGACGACTCCAGCGCCACAGCGGGATTATTGTCTGGCGTATCCGCCATTGGTCCATTTTCCAGAAACACCGTCTATAAGCAAGTAGAAGAGTTTCTGGATTTTACAGCCCGCATGGATGGCGATCTGCATGCCCCCAAATATCTCAGGCTAGAATGGGGCGACCTCATTTTTGATTGCCGATTGCAATCCGTTGATGTCAGTTACACCTTATTCAATCGGAGCGGTGTCGCCCTCCGGGCGGAACTCAACACTGTTTTCATTGAAGATATTGAGGAGACAAAACGCCTCCAACAAGAAAATAAAAATTCGCCCGACCTAACCCATACGCGCACAATTACCAGTGAAGATACGCTGCCGCTCATGACCCATCGTATCTACCGGGATCCCTCTTATTATATTCAGATCGCGAAGGTCAATAAATTGAATAACTTTCGAAAAATGACCGTAGGTCAAAAAATCAACTTTCCCCCTTTACAAAACTAATTCAAAAAAACTGAAATGGCCGGTGTAGTTACAGCAACAATTCTAAGCGGAGATGCTCGGAAAAGGATGCCCCCTGAATATGACCTCCTTTCTATCGATATTGCAAAGGAGGTGAATAAAATTCCGACCGCCCAAATTATTTTGTTGGATGGAAATGCAGCCGAAAAAAGTTTTAGGATTAGTAATACTGATTTTTTTCAGCCAGGAACGAAGATCGAGATTCAATTGCGATATGAAGAAGAGACGGATTCAACTTTATTTGTTGGCGTCATTGTCAAACATAGCATTCAATCTGATTCCCATCGATCATTACTGAGTCTTTATCTGAAAGATGTCGCTTTCAAACTGACGATACAACGTAAAAACGCGGTATTCCGAGAAAGTAACGACGCTACCGTTATCAAAAATATTATTGATACTGTCGTTGCAAAAGATAAAAAAGCTGGAATTTCGGATTTAACGGTGGGGAAAATTGCCCCCACTCAACCGACCCATAAAGAAATTATCCAGTTTTATTGCACAGACTGGGATTTTATTTTGTCTCGGGCGGAGTCGAATGGCCTGTGGGTTGTGGTGAATGAAGGGGAAATTGCGGTTCAACAGCCTGACCCTAAGGCAAAGACAAATGCTTTCATCACCTATGGCATTCATGAAATTTACGATATGGAAATGGAAGCGGACATTCAACATCAGTATCAGTGGGTTGAAACGTCGGCTTGGGATGTCAAAAATCAGGACTGGTCGGCGCCGCAAAAAGTTGATAAATATCCTCTTGATCAAGGCGATTTAGATCCAGGAGCCTTAGCAAAATTGATTGGCGCTGACCAGTGCCAGCTTGTCAGTGGAGGTGAGTTAGACCCGAAAGAATTGAAAGCCTGGGCCGAAGCAAAATTGAGCAAAAGTCGCTGGTCGATACTCCGCGGGCGAATTAGAGTGCCCGGCGCACCTAATATCAAGTTGGGGGACGGACTCGAATTAGAAGGCGTCGGCGATCGCTTCAATGGCAAAACCTTAATCACCGGCATTCGTCATCAAGTCAGCGAAAAGGGGTGGCAGACCGATATCCAGTTTGGCTTATCCGCCGCCTGTTTCTCCCATAATCCAGACATTATCGATTTGCCTGCAGCCGGATTAGTCCCGGCAGTCAACGGTTTGCAGATCGGGATTGTTGAGCAGTTTGTTGAAGATCCCAACAAAGAATTCAGAGTCAAGGTCAAAGTCCCCAGATTAACTAAAACTACTGAAGTGCCGCCGTCAGATAAATCTGACGGTTTAATCTGGGCGAGGCTAGCCGTTTTAGATGCAGGGTTAACAGCAGATAAAAAGCTAGGAAGGGGCACATTCTTTAGACCAGAACCCGGCGATGAAGTTGTTCTGGGTTTCCTCAACGATGACCCAAGACAGGCCATTATTTTAGGGTCGATTTACAGTGAAAAAAATGCGCCGCCTCAAAAAGTCACGCAAGAGAATAGTGAAAAAGGAATCGTCACCAAAGAAAACTTAAAGCTTCTGTTTAACGATAAAGATAAGTCAATTCGACTGGAAACCCCAGGAACTAATCGAATTATTTTGATTGATCAGGATGGCGCAATCTATATCGTAGATGAAAATAATAATCAGTTCACTATGAATTCAGACGGCGTCCAAATCAGTAGCGATAAAGATATTGCAATTACTGCAAAAGGCAACATTACCCTTCAGGGGAAAAAAGTAGACGTTAAATAAGCTGTTTATCTATGTCTGATAAGTCATTTCTAGGAACAGGATGGGCGTTCCCCCCTGTGTTTAATCGAGGGTCTGGTGAAGTAGAACTGGTTTCTAACGAAGACGATATCTCACAGAGCCTGGGCATTATCTTATCCACTCAGCCTGGGGAACGGCTTATGCAGCCAGACTTTGGCTGCGAGCTGAGTCAATTTCTGTTTGAGGAAATTCGGCAGGGGGTGATTACTAGCATTACTGGGGTGATTTCCGATGCGTTGCTTTATCACGAACCTCGCATCAAAGTTAACCGCATTCATGTGGATGATAGTCAAGCAGCCTCCGGCCTATTGTTGATCAATATTGACTACACAATTCGCCAAACCAATACGCGGTCGAATCTAGTTTATCCGTTCTATCTCCAGGAGGCGTCATACGCTGTCTGATGGGGGTCAGTATTGGGCGCGAACAATAAAGTCGGGTGGATGGGTGGATGGGTGGATGGGTGGATGGGATGTTTAGATTCTATGGTTAACATCACAGATTTAGGGGGATATCACGATGGGGAAACAAGTAGCTGTGGAGGGGGATGTGCTGGCGATTCCTGGAACCACCCCCTATACCGGCGCCGCTAACGGCAGTTGGACGGCGATGCCGGTGCAGTATACGTCCTATAGCAAATTAACCGTCAGCGGTAAGGCGGTGATCTATGAAGCGACCTGCAATTTTTTGTTTGGCGGCGCCAATGCATCGGGGGCTCCAGTTGTAGGGCAGGAAGAGGTTAAGTTGACCGCTCAAACCACCAAGCTACAGGGAAGTTTATCCAAGGTCTTAGTTACTGGCGACTCTGCTAATGGACAATACGGCAACCAACTAAAGGTGAATGCCGCCAATAAGTTGGCGACGGCTTAGAGGGGCGTTGTTGGGGGATGAGGAGGCAGGGGAGGCAGGAGAGAAGAAGATGGGGGAGATGGGGGAGATGGGGAGGCAAGAAGGTGTAGAGACGTGACATGTCACGTCTCTGAGATACGGGGGATGGGATGAGGGAAGATGGGGGGGTGGGATTGTTGGACGAATGATGAATGACGAATTGGCAATAAGCAAGTAACGAGTGACCAATGACCAGTGACCAGTGACCAGTGACCAGTGACTAAAATCTAAAATCTTCTGGCCAATGACCAAGGACCAATGACGAGTGACCAAAATCCAAAATCTAAAATTCCCCTGAACTTTGCGACTTTTGGAGAATGTGAAACGCAAAAGTCGCCATTCAAAATGAGTTTTGCATAGGACTATTTTGAATGTGAGCTTTGTAGCTTTTGGGCAGTGAACAAAATTGGGGCGATTCAGTGCGATCGCTAAACGTGCAGCTCTATGGAAATTAAAGCGTCAGTTCTGAGGGATGGGACCAGTCAACGCGGCCGGGCGCTGCGATCGCTGGATCCCGATTATATTTCTGTAGAGGAACGGACGTTAGTTGACTGGATTCAATTTGTCCAAGCCTATGCTCAAGATCTGATCTTCTTCAATCTAAGCAATCAGCCAGACGGAGATTGGTCGGCATTTTTTGCCGGAGATGCTGAGGCCATGGCGGATGCGGTGGCGTCCTTGGACAAGGGGGGGGCAGAGGGACTTGACGCTAATCGCGTGGAGTCGACGTCCTTTTCTGCAGATATGCTCCGGCTCTTAGCCCAACCTCACCTGGCCCTCTTTCTAACCTGCTTAAAATTACTGCGATATCCCCAGCAACAATTCAACGCACTGACCCAGCGGCGGTTGGACTTTTATTATCGACAAGTCCTGCGATTAGCAGAAAAAGCGGCGACACCCGACCAAGCCCATGTGATTTTCTCCCTTGCACCCGATCAAACGGAGGCAGTGCTGGAAAAAGGGACTCGGTTGAACGCCGGGACCGACGCCCAGGGGAAGGATTTGCACTATGCAATGGACAACACTCTTTACATTACCCAGGCTCAGGCCGCCAGTGTTAAAACCCTTTCGGTTGAGAAAATTTATATTGACCTGGAAGTCATCCATTTATCCAATGACCGCACCCATGAGGCGTTTGAAAAAGTGCTGCGGTGGGCGGTAGGGACGCCGAATCAGGGGGACGCTCTACCTACATTCCCGGACAATGGGCCGACTGGGACGGCGATGGACATCCTGGCGCTCAATACTTTATTTCAAGAGATTCGGGACTATACGCTAGAGCAAATCAACGAAGAGCGGCAGCAATATATTTTGAATCAGCTCTGTTTCGCCACCATAGATGATTTTCAATTCTGTTTCGATGTCCATGCCCGTGAAATAGCGAAACAACAGGGCATTTCAGACATTATCCCCCCAACTGATCTGGAATGGCGACAAGTTTATCGGTTAGTCGAAAGAGCCTATCGTAAAAAAATTAACCGCGATCGCCGCACTCGCCTCAAACAAGAACACCGCAGCGACCAGTACAGCGATGAGACGACAGCTTTTCTAGGGCTATGGCGGTTTGCGCTAGGCGATCCAGCAGCGGCGGATCCATTGCCCCCGTTTCCTGAAGAACAGGACGTTAATTTGGATGTGCTGTTGACTGCTTTGGACGGCGATAACGCAGAGGCAGCCGCTCGCTACATCCAGGATTCTCTCCTGCTCAGCGTCACGGATTTTCGTCGGATAATGGACATCCAGAGCCGATTTACAGGGGATTGGGATGCCCCCCAGTGGAATGAGGTCTACCGCTTGTTGGAGCGAGCCCAGGCTCGAAAACGGGGCTTTACATTTCCCGCCATTGGACGCACTGAGATTAACGCCATTTGCGCCACAGCGACGGCTGACGCCGAACCCGACAAACCCTTAACCCTACCGCGATTCCATCCATTCTCAGCCCAACCCCTAACGGCGTCTGGCACGGTGCAATCTCTTGGGGCGGCGATCGCATCTCCCGTCTTGCACCTGCAAGAGGGTGAGCGAGAGATTTGTCTCACCCTAGCTTGTCAGGCGGACACCTTTAATCGCAGCATCCTGGAAGAATTGTTGGCGGAAACAGCGGATCTGTTTACCGTCGCCATCAGCACTGAGCAAGGGTGGCTATCGATTCCGTCGGAGCAATTACAGTTTCAGGTGGGGGATTTTTTCTTAGAACCGCCTCTGACAGACTATGCTCAGACAGCGTTGGCGCCCATTTATCAAGCGCCGGTCGCCAGGTTTGGGGAATCGCATCAGGAGGAACTGGGGGATGAAGGCCAGTATTTGCGATTTCAAGATGGTGGGCTATATCGCATTGACGCGGTGTTAAGCCCAACTCGAGTGCAACTGAGCCCTACTGGTTTTGTGGGACCCAGCGACGGCATAGACCAATATAGCAGCCTTGAGTTAGGGGGAAACAGCTCTAGCCTGAGAAACGCCCAGCTTAGCGATGATAAATCGGAATTGGGTGTCGACCGCAACCAATTTCAAGCGACGGATGTGGGGCAATATGTTGTGATGGGGGATGGGGTGATTTACCAAATTACCCAGTTCGCCAATGCTCAGCGGGTGGGGGTTCAGTATTGGGGCTATGTACCAGGAACAGGCCAGACACGAAAATACGCCCAAATCGCCTTTAATACCCCTCCTAACAAGAGTTTGCCGGAGCTAACGCTGGTGGGGGTGGCGATTACAGCTGAGGCGGATGGCGACGCCCAGTTCACCCCAAAAGATGTGGGCGGGCTGATTGCCTGGGTGAATGGCGCTATTTATCAGGTGGCGGGGATCGTCAGCGATCGCGAAGCATCCTTACTGCCTGTCGGACGAATTAACCGACGACCTGCCCCGGGCTTCCCCGTTGAATTGTATTCCTCGTCTGGGATTTATCTCAATAGTCTGCAGTTTAAATTCTCCTTGGCGGCCGCCCAGCCTGCCACTACCGCACCGCCTGCGCAAGACGGCTTGATCAGTTTCCACACGCCCCACCCCATCATCAAGATCAGCTTAAAAGAAGGAACGTCGAGAAGCCATAGCGGCGCTTCGTACTACCAGTTATTCAAGGATCTTTGTCTGGAAAAAGCCAACATTCAAGTGGCGGTGCAAGACTTGCAGACTTTGCAACTGCGCAGCGATCGCGCCGTACTCAATCCTAAAAGTCCCTTTGAACCCTTTGATTCGTCGCCGATCGCTGGCGCTAGCTTTTATTTCGTCCATCCCGAAATTATCTCGAAGCCGCTGGATAGTCTATCGCTGCATCTGGAATGGATGGGGCTGCCCGATAATTTTGCCGCTCATTATCACGCCTACTCTAACTGTGGATTATCACCGCAGCCCACTGTAATTAACAACCAAAGTTTTCAGGCGCAGTTGGACTTTCTCTGCGATCGCGCCTGGTTTCCCCTCGCCGCCCAACCCCTGTTTAACACCGATGGCGATGAAGAGACCGCCGCTTTGTCGTCTCTGGCGACATTGCACTACGACAAAACTCTGTTTGCAGTCATTCCAGCCGACCGGTTCGCCACGATTCCCGATCAGCCTGACACCGATGATTTGTGGGAGCAAACCCGCTATTTTCGCCTGGAGTTAACTCGCCCCGACTTCCAGCACAGTCTCTACTCACTAGTGCTGAATAAAGTGGCCCTGGCGACAGATGAATCGATTAAAGCCCTGGCGGTTTATCCCCCATATACCCCTAAAGTCAAACGCATTTCCCTCGATTATCGAGCCTCGGCAGAGATTCACCTGCGAACAGACAGCGGCGACACAACCCAAAAGACATCCGGAACCGGAGGGCGAATTTTCCAGTTACATCCCTTCGGCTATGTGGACCTCCAGCAGACTGTGGCTCCAGACTCGCCGGACAGCCGCTTCTTTCTCCTACCGCAATATGAAGAAGAAGGCAGTTTATTCATCGGCCTTCGCGATTTACAGCCTCCCCAATCCCTCACCCTACTGTTTCAACTGGTGTCGGGCAGCGGCAACGCCGACCTGACCAATCCAAAGATTGAGTGGAGCTATTTGGCGAGCGATCGCTGGCGGCCTTTCGAGAAAGACGACGTGCTTTCAGACGGAACCAATGGTCTGGTGGATTCTGGCGTTCTTCACCTCTCCATTCCAGAGAACGCCACCCGCCAAAATCATCTGTTGCCGGCCGAACTTCACTGGCTGAGGGCGACAGTCAGCAACCACGCCGCCGCTATTCCTGACGCCTTGGATATCCGCACCCAAGCCGCGATCGCCACCTTTGTGGACCAGAACAATACCCCAGATCGCCTTGACCAACCCCTCGCAGCTGATTCCATTCAGGCCTTAGTGGAGCGCAACCCCGCCATCGCCACAGTGTCGCAGCCCTGTAGCTCCTTTGGCGGTCGTCGCCAGGAAACCAACCGGGCGTTTTATACCCGAGTTAGTGAGCGATTGCGCCACAAACGCCGCGCCGTCACTCGCTGGGACTACGAACGCTTAGTTTTGGAGCAGTTCCCTCAAATTTATAAAGTCAAGTGCCTGACCCAAGCAGAGCAATCCAACGACCCCAGGGCCGCCCAAGTGACTGTGGTGATCATTCCCAACATTGCCAATACCGCTCCTTTTTTGCCCCTGGAGCCTAAAGCGCCGCTATACTTGCTGCGGGAGATCGAAGCCTATCTCCAGAGCCACGCCTCTCCCTTTGTGCGGGTCGTGGTCAAAAATCCCCGCTATGAACAAATCAAATATCGCGCAGCGGTGCGGTTTCAACCAGGCTATGAGCAGGGCTACTACCTCAAACAACTCAATCAAGAGTTGGTAAAATTCCTATCCCCATGGGCGTACGAAGAACAAAGCGATATTTCCTTCGGCAGTTCTATTCACAGCTCAACTGTGATTCACTTTATTGAATCACGGCCTTATGTTGACTACGTCGCCAATCTTAAACTGATCGAACAAGTCGCCCTCTCAACCGATAATCGCCCTCAGCCCAACACCCGATATCGGGTCAATACCTCCAACTTGGCTCAGGTCAAACAAGTGGACTCAATTTTGGTCTCCGCCCCAAACCACATCATCGATCTGATCACCGCATCTGACTACACAGAAGAGTCATTCGAAGGCATCGATTACATGATTGTCGGTCTTGATTTCTTTGTGACTTAATCCTTAATCTCGGCAATCTCCAATCGGATCACTAACCAGGAGTCATCCCCATGGCAGGTCAAAAGGACAGAAACGAACTTCAAGCTCTCTTTAAGACGGGGAACAAGCCCTCAGAGGAAGATTTTAGAGACCTCATTGATTCTGTTCTAAATCTCAATGATGATGGCCTGGAAAAACCGCCTGGCGTGGAGACTCCCCTAAAGATTTTGGCCCACGGCGAGGCTGAAAACCTGTTAGATTTTTATGCCGGTGAACGTCACACCTGGCGATTGAATCAAAAGCCAGTAGGCGCAAATCCAGGATTTAATTTTGAAGCTGGGGGCGCTAGTAAACTCTTTGTTGAATGTAGCACGGGCAATCTGGGACTCAACACCACCCAGCCAACCGCCAAAGTACATATTCAGCAGTCTAGCGGTCAAGACGCGCTGCGCCTTGACGCCGCCGCTGAAAACACCACCTCATTAATCGTCAAGGCCGATGGCAAGGTGGGAATAGGCAAGGCGAATCCTGTCAAGCTGCTGGATGTCAATGGAGAGGTTGCGATCGCAGGCTCCCTATCCGTTGCCCAAACCAGCACTTTGCAGGGGAATTTAGGAATTGGAACCAGTCCAGGCGGCGGCAACTTGAAATTGAATGTGGCGGGCAATACCGCGCTCTCTGGCGCCCTATCCGTTGCTCAAACCAGTCACTTAACAGGGAACGTCGGCATTGGCGCAGCGCCCGGGGCAGAAAAACTCAAGGTGGGAGGAACCCTATCCGTCAGTCACACCAGTGCGTTGATGGGGAATGTCGGCGTCGGCGTTGGCGCGGACAAGACCCATAAACTGACGGTTTATGGCGGAGAGCTGGCCCTAAAAGTTGACAATAACGAAAATTCTCAAGGCTTGGTTTTCCAAAACAGCGGCGGAGCCTATACCTGGCGAATTTATCGAGAAGATATTGGCAATAACATAGCGGATCTCAAGATTGCTGGCGGGGCAAATGCAAACTACACCGCCTTGACCGATTATATTCGGATTCAAAACAACGGAAATACGACCTTCTCAAAGAATCTTTCAGTCTCAGGAGCCCTTTCAGCCGCCGGAGCCGCTTCCTTCAGCGGCAATATCAGTGTGAAAGGCAAACTTGAAGTGCCCGGCGACCAGCAAATCGTCTTCACCAATACGAATACCCAAAACCACCTTAAACTTCAGCTTTGGGGCGGTTATGGACTGGGCATTAATAGCAGCACATTATTCTACGCCGCCAACGGCAAACACTCATGGCGAGACGCCAATGGCTCAAACGAAAGAATGTCGCTGACGACATCAGCCAATGGGGGACTCACCGTAAAAGGCTCTGGAAAATCCTCCTTTTCTGGGAATCTTGGCGTTGGCACGACAGATCCATCCCATAAATTCCATGTGTTGACGAAGGATGCAGTCGGGTTGTTTGAATCAAGTGGAACCCAGGCTTATCTCAGATTGTCCACTAAAGAAGGCTTTGATAAACGGGTGGAGGTCTGCAACCGGTCAGGCGGACGGTTGAGTTTATGGACGGGCAGTGATGTTGTGAATGTGACCCGAGACGGCAAGGTGGGTATTGGAACCACAGCCCCCAGCGAAAAACTGACGATCAAAGATGGCGACGTGAAAATCGAAGGGGGTCGTTATCGCCGCTTAAAAATCGTTTCTGACAAGTACTGGGCAGGGATAGAATTGGTCGCCCGAGAAAAAGGAGAAGCCGGAAATCCCCACATCGACTTTACCCACGGCGATCTCGACAATCCGAATTATGGCGTTCGACTTTACGCTCCAAATAATAATTCGCTATTAATACAAGGCGGCACATTGGGATTTGTCGATAATGATTACAAGCCTTTTCAACTCAAGAAATTTACCGGTAGCGATAATCCTCGCATTAATACAGGGTACTCCAGTGCTGACTGGATTGTAATTATCGCCGGGTTCAAAGTCGATGGCAAAGATAATTCTAGAGCCCAATATACCTACCCCTATGTGCAAAACAACAAATGGTGGATTGCCGCAGATGTGGCCGGCACACAGGATAAAGGCTGGGAAATCAACATCCTGGCAATTCGAACAAGTTGGGTGCGCGTAATTAGCAAGATCTAATTTCAACATAGGTGAGAGATGTCTAGGATGGGGGTGATGGAGAGGATGGGTAGGGTTTGAGGTGTCACTTGACAATGACGAATGACGAATTTGGCAAGTAACGAGCGACCAATGACCAATGACCAATGACCAATGACCAATGGCGAGTAACCAAATCTAAAATCTAAAATCCAAAATCTAAAATTACAGACCCAGGAGACCCCAATATGGCAGGGCAAAAAAACAGAACCCAACTCCAAGCCCTCTTTAAGTCGGGCGCCAAACCATCTGAAGAGAACTTTAAAGATTTTATCAACTCAGTTCTCAACATCCATGATGATGGCCTGGAAAAACCCGCTGGAGCGGATAATCCTCTGAAGATCTTGGCCCACGGGGAAGCCGAAAACCTGCTGGATTGTTATGCTGGCGATCTCCAGACCTGGCGATTGAACCAAAAGCCAATGGGAGCAAATCCAGGATTCAATCTTGAAACAGGAGGCGTCAGCAAACTCTTTGTTGAAAGCAGCACTGGCAATCTGGGACTCAGCACGATCCAACCAACCGCCAAATTACATATTCAGCAGTCTGGTAGCCAAGACGCCCTGAGGATTGATGATACGGTCAAAGATACGACGCCGTTGGTTGTAGATACTGAGGGTAAGGTTGGTATTGGTATTCCGGTTCCGGAACGGAAGCTTCAAGTTGAGGGAGGGGAACTTAGGGTCAGAGCCAGTCACAATAACGTCACAGCTGATATCGGCGCATTCTACGCCGAAAATCTTACCCAAGGAATTGGGATTGGCTATAACCAGATTGCAGCGATCGGAAGCAATAAAAATCAGGATATCCAACTCACCCCTAAAGGAACGGGCAAACTGTCAATAACAAGTAATACGGTGGTGAGCAAAGCTCTAATCGTAGGACAGACCAGTGCAACTGGATATAAAAGTGTGACGGCTGACGACAATGATTTAGTTGTCAATGGTCAGTTTGCCGCAGGCGGCTCGGGGGGAAGCGCTATTTATAAATTGGGCGTTGGATATGCGCCGCCCAGCCAAGGTGAAGGCACATTGGTTGTTTCCGGCAAAGTCGGTATTAGAACCGCAAATCCAGCCCTTGATCTTGCTATTGGCGATACGGATACAGGGCTCAAGCAACAAGGCGATGGCAAGTTAGCCATTTACACCAATAATGTCGAAAGAGTCCGCTTTGATCAGACGGGTTATGTGGGGATTGGCGTCACCAATCCCAGATCGGCTTTGGATACTGGAAAAGGTGTGGTGAGTGGAGCTGGCAATGATTATGTCAAAGCACAATTTACCCTAAGCGGAGGCGGTACTGTCACCTGGGCGGGACCGGGAGGACGCTTGAAATGGACTCAACGCTTTATTGCCATTTCTATGGAAAAGTCAGTATCGTTTTCCGAAGGGCACGTCAACATCGACCAGCCCACTTCAAATATCCCAGCTGCAAATGTTTATGATGGCAAAGCGCGCTCTGCGACTGCAGATGGGGTTGTTTTAAAGGCATGGGAAGCACTGTACGCCATTCACACAGTGGGTGGAAGCCAGACCGCCGTTAGTTTCCAGATTGTCAGATATACCCACGCCTTTAATGCGCCCAGCAATTGGGTGTTGGTTGCTGTTGTTAACGCTGATAACAATACAATCAAGTTAGGAACAGGCGTCACGTTAAGCAAAAATACCTCGTCCACTAAAGGTAGCCCAATCCCAACTGGCGTAATCATGATGTGGTTCGGTGCTGCCAATAATCTTCCGGATGGTTGGGCGCTTTGCAATGGCCAAAATGGAACGCCTGATTTACGCGATCGCTTTATTGTGGCGGCGGGGAGTAATGCCTATGAGCCAGGCGCCAGCGGCAATCCAGACAGCCATACCCATGCGGTCAACCCACCCAACACGAACTTGAGTATTAACAGTGCAGGCGCCCATACCCATAAATTTCCTGATGCATGGTACAACCGTAGTTTTGATGGCGGAGGCAAAACAGGGATAGATGTAAAAAGTCAAAATATAGATACTGCAACAACTCAATCATCAGGCTCCCATACCCATACGGGCGCAGTTAACATTCCCCAATTTAATAGTGGCTCAAGTTCAGGTCTCAACCGGCCTAAATGGTATGCCCTCTGTTTCATTATGAAGCTCTGAAATATTTTCCCTCTCACCCCTTACCGTTATTTAATCCAACCTAACAGCAAGTAGGGTGAGCATCGCCCAGATAAACCCCATAGTCATTTGAAACCAAACAACATAATTATCGCGAATAGTGTTGAAATAAACCGCGTGGGCGATGCCCACCCTACGACTTGACTAGTGACTAATGACCAATGACCAATGACAAGTAAACAGAATTCATAATCCAAGGAGATATCCCCATGAGACAACAACTCCAACACCGTCTTCAACAACTCAAGACTGAGTTTGAATCAGGTCAAAAAGTGCTGACGAAACTCGAAGCCAAGCAGGTCAATATCCAAAACACCTTGCTTCGCATCCAAGGGGCAATCCAGGTGTTAGAGGAAGAACTCGCCAAATCAGCCGAAGGCGACCCCTTTGTTTCGACTGACGGGCTAGACGTCACAACAATAGACGCTGCCAATGGCGCAACTCCTCAAGAAGTCGGCGTTACCAATTGAAAAGAGTCCCACCCACTCCCATGGCTGAATCCCTCACCATCACCAACGCCCCCCTCGAACATCCCGGCATGGACTATGCCTTGCTTCGACAGGAAGGCATTAAAACCATCGAGAAATTGGCCGGTAATCGCTGGACCGATTACAACACTCACGATCCGGGCGTCACCATCTTGGAGGCGCTGTGCTACGCCATTACCGATTTAAGCTACCGCCTTTCCTTTGAGATAGAAGATTTGTTGGCCTACCCCGCCAGTGAGTCAGATCCGTCCCCTTTGTTTTTTACACCAAGGGAAATCCTCACTGTAAATCCTCTGACAATCAATGACTATCGCAAGTTATTGATTGATCTTGACGGCGTCAAAAATGCCTGGTTAGAACCCATCGAAACGCCCCAACCTGAGCTTTTCTACGACGCGAATAATGCAAAATTAACCTTCAGCAGTTTGGATTTAGCGGAACCTGTTCATCTGAGAGGACTCTATCGAATTCTGTTAGAGCCTGAACCGGGCTATCAAAAAAGTAACTTAGAGCAGGCGGCGACTGCGAGACTTCACCAACATCGCAATCTCTGTGAGGATTTTGCCGACATTCAAGTGCTGGATTTTGAAGAGATTACGGTTAAGGCCGCAATTGAAATCGCCGACGAAGCCAATCCCCAGGCAATCATCGCTCAAATCCACATAGCCTTGGCGCAGCACATTTCCCCCTCTCTACCATTTTTGAGTTTGCAGACGCTACTCAACCAGGGGAAACCCGTCGAAGAGATTTTTTCCGGTCCGATCCTGGATCATGGGTTCATCGACGATCAGCAGCTACAGCAGTTCGATCGCAAAACTGAGCTACATACCTCTGACCTCATCCGCATCATTCTAGACATTGCCGGGGTCAAAACTGTTCGGCGGATCTCCCTCGCCAGCAAGCAGTCCCCGGAACAGGACTGGGCGCTAGACCTCGATCCACATCTCACTCCCCGCCTGAAATCTATTCGAGCGCTGCTCGAAGCCAAAGACATCACACTCTACAAAGGTCAGATCGCTTGTAGTCTCGATTTCAATCAAGCCCAACCGTCAATTCTTTCCATTTTAACGTCCCCGCCACAACACGTCGTCCCCGCCACTGCTCAAGATCTCGCCATCCCCACCGGCGACTACCGAGAGTTAGCCGAGTATGAGTCGATTCAAAATGAATTTCCCTTAAACTACGGCATTGGAGACATTGGCTTACCCGCCTCAGCCAGTGACAAACGCAAAGCTCAGGCCAAACAACTCCAAGCCTACTTGATGGTGTTCGATCAACTGTTGGCGAACTTCTTCGCCCAACTCGATCACGTAAGAGACCTGTTTTGCCCGAGTAACGCCCAAGTCAAAACCTACTTCGCCCAGAGCCTCACTCACCTACCGGGCGGCGATCGCATTCTCCAATCGGCTTATGAACAACACCTCAAAAGCCTCCAAGAAAGCGACGCCGTAGCGCTAGACCGCAAGAATCGCCTGTTAGAACATCTGATCGCCCAGTACGGCGAAACGTTTACCAACTATTCTTTGCTCTATCCCAATTCGAATTTGTCAGACACCGTTCTCAAGTGCAAAGCTGACTTTGCAAAGGACTATCGGCGGATCAGCGCCGGACGCAGTCAAGCCTTCAACTACACCCTGGACCCCAATCAACTAGAAAACTTTCAGAATGTATCCGGGTTAAAGCGACGGGTCGCCCGCTTACTGGGGATGGAGCCCACCAGACAATTTCTGGCGTCTGCCGACATCGAAGGATTTTACCTGATTGAACATATTCTCCTCCGTCCTCGGCAAGTCATTCCTGTAGATTCCAGTAATGAAGAAGCCTCGGCGGATTTTTTAAGCTTTTCCCACTCCATCGCCGAATTTAGCGCGTCTGACTCCCCTGGACACACCACCTGCGCCTCCCCTGACCATGGCTTGAAATCAGGCGACCCCATTAATATTTTCTACTCAACCTACTACAGCGGCTCGTATCAGGTCATGAATCCTCAAGTCGACACGTTTGATATTGCCCATGAGTTTGTGGAAAACGATACCGGTGAATGGGTGAGCAGCAACCAATTTCCTGACCCTTTTTCCTTCCAAATCAGTGTTATCTTTCCCAACTGGCCCTCCCGTTTCCAATCTCAAAACTTTAAGCAACTGATTTACGATACCTTGATTGCCGAAACCCCCGCCCACATCACCGTGCATTTTCATTGGCTGGATCGGGACAAAATGCGAGAATTTGAAACCCTCTACGCCCTCTGGCTACAGAACCTATCGGGCAATGTGAGCGATCGCACCGAGACCGATGTCTCTACCACCCGATTGATTAACTTCTTGAAACTCGGCTCCAGCAACATTCCAGAGTTTCCCGCTTTGATTGGGTATATGGTGATCGGAGAAAGTTTTGTGGTGAATTGATGTCCCAACAACGGCATATTATCAAGCAACAAATCTTAGAGCTGCGGGTAGACTCTCAAATCCAAGCGATTGAACTCCAAAACCGGCTCAGCGCCCTCTATCGCAGTAAAGTTGTTCCTCTAATTGATGCTTGTTGCAACCAATTCAGCAATCCAGACGCTATTCTTAGAATCGATAGGTTGGACATTGACCTGGGTGAAATTGACATCCAGAATTTAGAACACGAGTTCGTTGAAAAAGTAATGACCCAACTGGGTCAGCAGTTGTCGGAAAAATTAGGTTCACCCGCTTCCCCCC
>JASJDH010000076.1 GCA_030065175.1 Leptolyngbyaceae cyanobacterium MO_188.B28
GGGGAATCATCAAGCAAATTTCAGCCCCATGCCGACAGTAGACCTCATAGCTCAGTGCAATACCCTATGTATTATGGCAATACTTATCAATTCCGGCTAGTAAATTTCTGGCTAGTTTCCGATCAGTTTTTGGCGATCAGTTTGTTGAATGTCTCTGCTGTTGATTAACGGAACGGTGACTTTTGCCCACGGTCATCTTCAAGCTGGAGAGATTGGTTTGGTTAAGGATTAGCGTAAACCCCCCTTATATAAGACAGGTGGGCTAGGGAACCGTTGTTGTGCGCGCTTCTGGAGCGACAGCGCAAGGGTGTGCGCTGTCTTGCATTCGCGATTGGCCAAGATGAATGGGGGATATCCCGGTTTTGTTACATTCTTTTGCTTAAGTTAGTAAAGCAAACTAATTCACCTTTACCCAATAGCTTGCCCAGGGACTGTGTGATTGAGTGAAATGTTCCCGACCCTGATGTACACCTTTTAGACCATAAAGATATTGCTTAAATTATTTCTTCACCCTGCTTTAGTAGCGGTGAAGATAACTCCAGACAAATAGGTCTGAATCTTTCTGAGCAAGCGTAGTTGAATCTCATTCTATGTGTTGATTATTTGGGTGCGATTCTCCTCTTGGTTCTGATGTCGGGTTGTGGCCTGGTGGTTTCAGACTCTGTCTTCACAGGTTTTCCTTCTCCCAGTGCGCACTTAGCGTTTCAGGCAAGAACCGTTTTTCCCGATCTTTACTCCTGACTAAAGTTCTGATGGTTAGTACTCATTTTCCTTGGCTAACTACAGTTGTTATGCTGCCTTTGCTGGCTTCTCTACTCATTCCTGTATTGCCGGATAAAGAGGGGCGCACTGTACGTTGGTATGCGTTTGGCGTAGGCCTTTTAGACCTGATCCTGATGGTCTTTATGGCCTGGCGCTATTATGATTTCTCAAATCCTGAATTCCAACTCACAGAAACCTATTCTTGGATTCCCCAACTGGGAATGAATTGGTCGCTGGCGGTTGACGGCTTGTCAATGCCTTTGATCCTGTTGACGGGGCTAGTGACCACCTTAGCGATTTGCACCGGCTGGCAAGTTAAACAAAAACCTCGTCTGTTTTTCTTCCTGATGCTGGTGATGTATAGCGCTCAGATCGGCGTTTTCATCGCTAAGGATATGCTCTTGTTCTTCCTGATGTGGGAGATTGAGTTGGTTCCGGTCTATCTGCTAATCGCCATTTGGGGCGGTCCTAAGCGTCGATACGCCGCTACTAAGTTTATTCTCTACACCGCCTTAGCCTCTATCTTTATTTTGGTGGCGGGTTTGGGAATGGCCTTCTACGGCGACACTGTGACCTTTGATATAGAGGCGTTGCGACATAAAGACTACGCTTTAGGGTTCCAGTTGCTTGCCTATGCTGGCTTTTTGGTCGCCTTTGGGGTTAAATTACCTATTTTTCCGGTTCACACTTGGTTGCCGGATGCTCACGGCGAAGCGTCGGCTTCCGGTTCTATGATTTTGGCGGGCGTTTTGATCAAGATGGGGGGATATGCTCTGATCCGGATGAACATTGAAATGTTACCGGACGCTCATATTTACTTCGCCCCCATTCTTGCGGTGATTGGAATTATCAATGTCATTTATGGAGCGTTGACTGCTTTAGGTCAATCTAATCTGAAGCGGCGGTTGGCCTACTCTTCCATCTCCCACATGGGATTTGTTCTGTTGGGCATTGCCTCTTTCACTGATCTAGGGCTTAACGGGGCTGTTCTGCAGATGCTCTCCCACGGTTTGATCGCCGCCAGTCTCTTCTTCCTGGCCGGGGTTACCTATGAGCGGACTCATACCTTGATGATGGACAAGATGGGCGGATTGGCTAAAGCCATGCCCAGAACATTCACTCTCTTCACGGTTGGAGCCTTGGCTTCTTTGGCTCTCCCGGGGATGAGTGGGTTTGTGGGCGAATTAATGGTGTTCTTGGGAATAACCACCAGTGACGCCTATAATCCCACCTTCAAGATTGTGCTAATTGTGCTGACCGCCATTGGTTTAATCTTGACGCCCATCTATTTGCTCTCAATGCTGCGGGAAATCTTTTATGGGGCCAAGAATCCTGAGTTCAAGCCTGAGATTGGGCTTAGGCTAGACGCTAAACCCCGTGAGGTTTTGATCACGGCGTGCATGTTGCTGCCGATTATCGGAATTGGGTTCTATCCCAAACTGGTGACCCAATCTTACGATGTCAAGACGGTTGAAGTGGCGGACCGTATTCAAGATAGCTTGACCTTATTCTCTTACGATCAACAGCCCTTTTTCACTGCGATCGCCTATAAGGCTCAACCCTTCTTTGCTGCTAATCCTGTCGCTCCTCCTATTCCTAAGGTTCGTGAGGCCAAGGTTATGTAAGCTTTTGGCAAGCTAGCCATAGGAGATTAATAGCGTCGCACTGGCGATTCTTCCCGGTTGCTTAGAGTTAACTCAAGTCTAAGCAACCGGAATTTCAGAAGAAAGAAGAGGGAAGGTTGAGGATTAGCGCAAAGCTGTCCGATTACTTTCCTCTTTATTTTTTGTCATCCTTTTTGGCAGCTGAAGTTAAATTACATCCCATCCACACATCCACTCCCTAATGCCGTCTAATGGAACTTGAATTTGACGCAAATTCCTTGTTTAGGCGGCTTCAACGCGAATCAGGACAACATTCCTGAGGCGGAATGCGCTACGAGAAGGGCGAAGCCCTACAGCGTTCATCAGCAAGAAATTGACTTCTTGCTACAGCTGACTTCTGTAGAGCTATGCTCTTCTCGTAGAGTATTCAACCCCTGTCAAACTTTCCCAACTTAAATTCCAGGTATATAGGGATAAAGGAGCAACGTCGAAAATTCAATTGCCATAAATAAGGACTATCTATTTCCTTTCTCTAGCGTATTTAGTCGCTTATCATTTTTCTGTCACATTTTTATTGAATAATATGCCCCATTACTATTCACTATGGTTAAGCTGTGCAGTGAGTTTAGCCTCTGACTATTCAGTGAATTCAAAAGATGAAGAAGCTCTTCTAACAAATTCAACTGCAATATTCGGGCGTATCTTCGAAGATGCAACCTAAAGTTCTAAAAAATTATCGCCTCCATTCAAAATTACAGTTTCTATTAAATGCTTACTCCATCATCTGTGAGGTCCATTGAACCACCCGTCGCAACCTATGAGGTTATCTCCACTGAGCAGCTTGCAAAGCATATTCAAACCTGTGGCCAACAGAAAGTTACCAGTCGGTTAGATGTCAAGATTCAAGCCGACTCCGCCCCCCCCTGGAGTTTATTTTTTTTCCAGGGTCATTTAGCCTGGTGCGCCAGCGAAGTACATCCTTTGCGCCGTTGGAATCGGCAGTTGTTCCAGTATTGTCCGCAGTTGGCTAATGGCGATGAATTTCAAGGGACGACCCGACCTCAATATTGGGATTACGAGGCATTAACTGAGTTGACTAGGCAGAAAAAGATTGAGCAAAAACAATTGGCGTCGGTCTTTACTGGCAACGCGTTAGAGATTTTGTTTGATATTATTCAAGCGGAACAACAACTCCCGAAAGGAGCGGAACTGAAACTGGTTTATCGAAAATTCTCTCAAGATATTCTGGATTCAATGCCCATCATGATTCGGCTTGAGCACGCTTGGCTCCAGGCTGAGCAGGCGTGGAGCATCTGGCGGCATGCTAGTTTAGTGGGATTTTCTCCAAATTTAGCCCCGGTGATTTGGAATGATGATGAGCTATTGAAGCTAACTTCTCGGGCGACTTACCAAAATCTTTCCACCTTAATTGATGGTAATTGGACCCTAAGGGATTTAGCGATTAAGTTAAAACAACCTCTGGTGTCGCTGACACAATCTCTGATGCCCTACGTCCATCAAGGGGTAATTGGCTTAACTTCGATTGGAGACATCAATCATGCGGCTAATCCGGTGTCGGCGCCGTTGGTGGCCTACATCGAGGATAGTCGATATGATAGCTCCCTGATGGGCCAAATCCTTGCCCAAGCAGGATATCGGTTTATCAATATTCGAGATGTGATGCAAGCGTTGCCGATACTTTTGCAGCACAAACCTAACCTAATCTTCTTGGATTTACTCATGCCCGTAATCAATGGGTATGAAGTCTGCGCCCAAATTCGTCGAATCTCAGCCTTTATAGATACGCCAGTGATTATTGTCACCAGCAAGGATGGCTTTGTAGATCGAGTACGGGCGAAGTTGGTCGGGTCTTCCGATTTTTTGGCGAAGCCGATCAAACCTGAGAAAGTGTTGGCTGTCCTGCAACGCTATCTGACATCTTCACGGTTAGGGAATTAGAAAAAAGCAGTCATAAAAATCTCTGTCAGACCTTGTTTTTTAAAATATTGGGTGATTAAATTCTAAAAAAGCTGCTTGTTTTTTGTCTTTAATCTTTGTTTTTTGTCCCTAATATATTGCTTTCTCGTCCCGAGTTTGTCCCGGGAAAATTTCTATGCTAACTAATAGGCATGTACCTGGTTGCACAAGCAACATTTTTGCATCCAATTCTATATATCTCTTTAATGTTGCAATTGAAGTAACCGCCAGGTGTTGTTGATTTTCAGAATCATCACCTTTTCGGCAACACCTAACGTCCCTCCCCAGTACTTGCTATTTACTTGGAGTTCAAAATGAGCCTTGTACTCAAACGTGAAGGCGGCGCCGAAACGATTCGCTATTCGTCGGTGATGAAAGAAATGGTCTTTCGCCCATGGCCAACGCTATCTTCATTAAATTTTCACCCCCCTAAGATTCGTCTCTTGCTAGTGGATGATGAAATTGATTCCAGAAAACGATTGGCGATCGCCCTATCCCGAGAGGAGGATTTTCAAGTAGTGGGGCAAGCCAGTCATGGTCGAGAAGCCATCCAGCTAGCGAGTCAACTGCAGCCTGATGTCATTTTGATGGACATTTGCATGCCGATTTGCGACGGCGTCGTCGCCAGCCGCACCATCCATCAACGGAACCCTTGGATTAAGATTTTAGCCCTAGCAAACTCTGACGAGGATCAAAATATTTGGCAAGTTCTACAAGCTGGCGCTTTAGATTATTTGTTGAAAAACAGTCCTCCAGAAAAAATTGTAGCGGCTATTCGCGCCTGTCGGCATAGGGATAGTCCTCTCCATACAACGATTGCCCCCACCGAATGAGGAAATCGGCTCCCCAGTCGATGTCCTTCCCTTCCGCCCTTTCAGTGAGCCCCCCATATCGCAACTTGTCGGTTGCAGGCAACTTGTTCGACACTTCCTGCGTCTAAGGTTAGAAGCGATATTGCTAGCTGTTTCCCCTGCCTGATCAAGTGCGTCATGAATAAGTCCAAATCTCTGAGACTTCTCATACTCATAAATTTGCAGGAGCCCAGTTAGAAATTAATGTTTATGCGTGGCGATAAGTGTACGAGCAGCTTTCTCTAAGGCTCTTGATGTCACGACAGAGTATTAGTCAGAGGAATTCCAACGGATGCCTATGAATACTTCGCAAAAGTCTAATCCCTACTTTACTCTTCGCAAGAAGACTCAGCAGCCCTCCGTCAAAGCCGCAGAATCCGCTGAGCAGGAGTCTAAGCACCCGCTTGATGATGAACAGAAATTATTTGAAATTCTTGAACATCTCTCCCACCAGCAAGATGAATTGACGATTAAGAATCTCTATCCATCTGAAACGCCGACTCCCTTAACCGAGGCGCCTGCACAGACAATGTGGTTCGAACCCCACGAAACCGAATCACCCACCGACTCAACAAGCGGCCGGACTGAGTTAGAGGCGGACCCCATGGGTGTGAGCGAACAAGAGATGATAGAAATTCTCGATCATCTTTCCCAACAAGCAGACACCTTAGAAGTCACTTCGCCAGAATCCTCAACTTCTTCCGGTTCTGGGGTTGAGCCAACGTCGCAGATAGAATGGTTTTCTTCCTCTACCCAAGAACATACATCTCACCTATCCGCTCCGAATTTTGCCGAGTCATCAACAGACTCTCTAGAGGTTAGCGACCAAGATGTCATTGGGGCGCTACATCAACTTGCCGACCAAACTGAAGAGTTGACCGAAGATTTAATTGTTAATGAACTATCTTACCTAGAAGATTCGCAGGAACGACCAACCTTAGGAGATACCCCTCAGTTTGAGAACACGTCAGCATCAGATGTACAGGATTCTCCATCGGGCTCCCTGTTCTCCGGAAACTTACTAGCGCGTTTAGGACTGACCTCATTGGCCGTGACGGGCGGCGGCGTAGGGGTCTGGTTAGCGGCATCGATGCTATCCCCCTCAGCCAATGATCCCGAGCTGGAAAAGACGGCGGTAGGCCGTTCCGAACTGGACTCCAATGAGTCTCCTGAGATAACAGCAACCGTCGCCGCCCCTGCCTTAGACTCCCTGGAGCCCCAATTTAATTCTCCAGCGATTCAATCGCCAAATGCTCCATCTAAGGCGCCTACGCCTGTTGCTCCCCAATTAGAGCCTGACGCCGCCGCCACATCTCCCCAGGCTAGCGGCGCTAATCAGCTTGCGACTGCGCCAGAGAAAACCCCAGACCCCCATACCGCAGTGTCAAATCTAGTTCAGGAAAAGCCGTTAACAGCAGAAGACTTGAAGGGTTTGAGCGACTGGGATTTAACCCTCTTGCGCAATGAGATTTACGCTCGCCATGGCCGTCACTTTTTAGAGCCGGAGTTGCAACAGTACTTTGAGGCTCAAAGTTGGTATCAACCCCGCCATGTACCTGGAAAATTTCCCGTTTCACGTCTTTCCAGCCTAGAGATCCGGAATGCAATTTTTATCCGTGAGTACCAAAATACCCATGAAAAGTTTTATCGATGGTAAAGATGATACTTCGCTTTCCCCTCCTCTTGTTGTCAGGGAAACTCTACTCCATGGGTAAATTGTTGCTGATATCTTGACTCAGTAATCAGAAAAATGGGCAATATACCCCGATAGCAAAATTTTGAATCGGGGTATAAGCGTCTTTAAATCATTGGGTGAGCTACCCCATACCATAAATGAATTTTAGTGGGTACATTGATATCCATTTTTTACGATGAACTTTTTTGCTTTTTTAACTGAGAGATTAGGGGAATCACCTTCTGCAATTCAAAATTACTGGCGCATTTCTCGAGAGTGGTTTTTGAAGACGCCAGAAAGGTCTCTAAGTAGAGCCTATAATGCTGCAGTAATGATCAAAATGGTCGAAGAAAAATTCTCTGAAAACGGTGAATTTTGCACTCGATCAGTTTGCATTAACGATGACCAGAAAGCCGCTTTAAAAACAGGCTTCAAGAAGAAGATGTTAAGCATCCTCAAACTCAGATTAGCAGAATTTAAGTTTAGCTGCTCAGTTCTTGGAATCCTCAATTCAAACGGCACAGAAAAATTTAAGTTTATTGGCGGAAATGTTGGAAAATTGCGTTTTATTGATCAGGTTCTAGAAAAATATATCTCAGAAGAGAATTCATTTTTTTCAGTTCCTTATCAAGAGGATACGACGACTAATAATAGTTGGGCTGAAAATGGTAATTGGGCTGAAAATAGCGCCCAATCCTATCAGGAAGAAGAGGTCACTACTCATCAATGGCCCGAAAACAGAAATCGCCCCGTAACGATCGACGTGCAAGTTACGGAATATATTTCTGAGTAATGGTGTGTTCTCTGGTCAGTTTGAGTGCAGAGGTCATCAACTTAAAGCGGAAGATTTTCTCGGGGACGACATATAGGCCTCTGGAGACAAAATCCTTTTTCTGACTAACTTCAGATCTTTGATTCCTGTCTTTCTCCTCCATTAGATTGTGCTGGCTCAAATTACATGCCCGCATTGATATAGCTTTGGGACTCCTTGGATATAGAGATTTCTAGGCTTAAACGCTACGCCTTTATGGGAATCTATTGGCATTTTTATGTCCTTTTTACTCTTGAATGCTGAATCCATCAATGTATATTTTGGGCGATGACTTTGAATGTTTAGCAACAGGGAAAAATGGAATAAATCGGAGATCTGGCAAAGTTTAATAATTTAAGATTTCAATTTAAATTTCAGCAAATAGAAACTATATTTTGCTTCATCTCGACAAATTAAATGGATTTTAAATTTTCATCTTTCCTAAAAATTAAAGTTTTTATATTCGGGGTTTATATCGATTTGAAGCTAGTTCTTATGCCTTATGAAAAGAACTTTACAAGGATTAAATAATTCCCTGCCTAACTCTCAAGAGTGATACAGAAAATTCAGGGATTTCCCTGATCTATTTCAATCTGATTGCAGAGTAAAAGAATAAATCATTTCATTTTGTATCCTTGTTTAATTTATCTGGTCGGTGGAAACAAGCAAGGAACTGGTTAATTGGGGTTTTTGTCTGCTGTCCGTAATATTCGCTTCACAGGAGAATTTCATTATGGTGGCGGAAATTGAACTTCAACCTAACAGTGGCGATACCACTGTGCTGCCTGAGGTTGGACATTGGGTGTTGTTTTCAACAATCCTGGCCTCTAGTATGGCCTTCATCGATTCCTCAGCCTTGAATGTGGCCCTGCCAACCTTGCAGGAAGATCTTCAGACAAGTGGAGCGCAATTACTTTGGATTGTCAATTCTTATTTACTCATGCTGGCTGCGCTGATTTTGGTGGGCGGCTCCCTGGGCGATAAGTTGGGACGCAAAAAAGTCTTCATGGTGGGAATCAGCGTGTTTATCTTGGCGTCGCTGGCTTGTGGCTTAACGCCAAATATTGAATTTCTGCTGGGAGCTAGAATTGCCCAGGGTATTGGTGGAGCCATGATGATTCCTGGTAGTTTGGCGATCATCACGGCTACGTTTGGACCAGAGCATCGGGGCCGCGCTATTGGAACCTGGTCAGCCGCCACCACGATGGTGACGATCGCGGGGCCAGTCATCGGGGGATGTCTAGCGGACATTGGCCTGTGGCGCGGGGTCTTCCTGATTAACCTGCCTATTGGGCTTGCGGCTCTGCTTATGCTGCATTTCAAGGTTCCCGAAAGCCGTAATGAAGCAGCCTCCCACAAAATTGATTATCCCGGAGCTATTCTCGCCACCCTTGGGCTAGCTGGTCTCACCTATGGTTTCATCGCTCTCCCCGATCTCGGATTAACGCACCCCTCTGTGTTTGTTTCCTTGTTGGGGGGGGGGCTCGCCTTGGTAGGTTGTGGATGGGTTGAGGCCCGCAGCCGCCATCCGATGTTGCCGTTGCATTTATTTCAGTCCCGCACATTTAGCGGAGCCAATTTATTGACCCTTTTTCTTTATGGGGCATTAAACGTCGGCACTTTTTTTCTTTGCTTGAATCTCGTCCAGGCGCAAGGCTATAGCCAATCAATTGCTGGTTTTGCAGATATGCCGTTCGCTTTGTTGCTGGCGGGGTTGTCCCCCTGGTCGGGTAAGTTGGCGGATCGCTATGGTCCTCGGCTTTCATTAATTGTAGGACCGACATTGGCTGGCGTGGGGTTTCTATTACTGGCTTTTGTGGGACTTACTCAAGGTCCGGCTGAGTACTGGACAACTTTTTTCCCGGGCATTTTTGTGTTTGGCCTTGGCATGGCCCTCACGGTGGCTCCGCTCACTACAGCTGTTATGGGTTCAGCTCCCATGCACTATGCTGGGACTGCATCGGGAATTAATAATGCGGTGGCCCGCACGGCGGGGGCATTGGCGATCGCGATGGTCGGCGCCATGGCGCTCTTTACCTTTGCCCAGGCCTTGACATTTCATGCAGCTGACCTCCACCTTTCTACTGAAATCAAGAGTGCGCTTCAAGCAGGCGCTGCTAGACTGGGTCAATCCCTTGATTTAACGGATATAGCGCCGGAGCAAGTCCATATGGCTGAGACCGCTGTTAAACTGGCCTTTGTAGATACGTTCCGAAACGTGATGCTGATCTGCGCAGGCTTGGCCTGGCTTGGAGCCATTGTCGGGGCGCTATTGGTTGAACATCGCAATCCTTTGGGCGTTTCTTCAATAGCTTCGCCGCGCCTATCAAAAGTAGAACGAGATGTGGAACTCTTTGCGATGCAAGCTTCCTATGAGGGCGATCGCCCAAAAGCTCAGGCAGGAATATCGGACCTGGTTTCATAGGCCTGGTTGAGGGAAGTATGGTTCGGGTGAACCATGAGAGTGTTTGGTTGAGCCGATATTGAACCTATAAATCTTTCTTGGTTAAGAAGCCAGAAGTCACCTTATGCGTGATCTCTGGCTTCTTTAATTTAAGGCGTCAATATGAAAAATTTCGCATCGCTGTTGAAGCGCCAAAACTCTTTGAGTGAGCCCATTATGCGTTGCTATCCAAGCATTTTACCCATCTACCCCTTCGAATAGAGCTTTTTCTTACAAAAATTCCTACGTTAGAGCAACCATTTGGTCATTTAGAACATCCACAGGGGGAGGGGATGGAGCAGGGCTATTTTATTCTCATTGAGTCATCTTTGTCATAGCGTTGCCCTCACCCCCGACCCCTCTCCCAAGTTTGGGAGAGGGGAGAAAGCTCAATCCCCCTTCTCCCAAGTTTGGGAGAAGGAGGGACTGGGGGTAAGGGCTTGAATGTAGAAGGCGTAGGTTTTACAGAGAATGAAATACCCCTGGGGATGGTGGGGATGACGATGTCATTATTGTGGCGACATTATTGTGGCGACATTATTGCGTGGATAGTCAGATGGATAGATCTGGTAGAGCTTAAAGCTTCTCCTTAGTGGACTAAGACTAGCCATCAGGGAGTAGCGCCAGGCGGGTTGTTTGGCGGAAGATATAAACGAACAGTTAAACGCAAGTGTCAATAGGGCTTAAATATGTGGAGGGTCTGTAGGACATGGATTAACTCCCTATTTGCCCTGAGGAGATGTTGATAAATAAAAAATTGACCTAGAGTCATATAAATATCACCCTAGGTCAATTATTTTATCTAACTCAGCAATCCTACAAAGATAGGAGTTGTGAATTAAGGTTTCCTGCAACTGTCTAATTGGGTCTAATCGGGCAATTTAAAGCCTTCAACTGTACCCTCACATGTTGATTCTCCCTCAGTGGGATTAGGGGCGGGGGCGGAGTACTCTCCGCTGACTTCTTCATCCCGGATATTGCCTTCAAATTTGTAGCCTTCGTCCGGACCAATTGCGGACCATTCACCATTTGGGCGAACCCGACCGCTAAAGGGGCCGCCGCGGCTTCCAATAAAATAGAGATATCCCGTCATTAGACCGTCGGCTGACACCTTCATGTCCAAGATCTCCCCGAATTGAGCGCAGGCGCTTTGGCCAGATGTTTTGGAAAATTCAAGCGTGTAATTTCCCCTGATGGAGGTGGCGCCTGTCTCGGCGCGAGATACTAATTCTGCTTCGCCGCCTTCACCTTCACCTTCGGCTCTTGCTTCGAATTCGCCGCCTTCACCCTCACCTTCGGCTCTTGCTTCAAATTCGCCGCCTTCACCTTCACCTTCAGCTCTTGCTTCGAATTCGCCGCCTTCACCTTCACCTTCGGCTCCCGCTTCGAATTCGCCGCCTTCACCTTCACCTTCGGCTCCCGCTTCAAATTCGCCGCCTTCACCTTCACCTTCGGCTCCCGCTTCGAATTCGCCGCCTTCTGCTTCGGCGAGACTTAATTCAGGAGGGTTCCAAAAACAGCCTCCCATGGATAGAGATAAGAGAAGAATGCTGATTACAGCGGTTGGATGCATCAGTTTTCGCATAAGAGGACTACTCCAGTAGATGTTAAACATACAGTTTTTACAACAAGACAAGATCTCCGTGATTTTGCGGGTTTCATTGGAATTCCTTTTTGTTAGGAATTCCCGATTAAAAATACACGGGGTTGGAAAGCGCACCAGGAAAGGTGAGAGAAATGCACAGAATTTGTAGGGTTAATGAAGGCGAGTAAGCGATCGCGCCCGAGGTCGTTTCTACCCCATTAAGAATCCCCAACTTTCCTAATCGGCTAGTTGGAGAGAGCAACCTCTCGATAATTCTGAGAGGAGGCGACAACCGTTGTTAATCGTCCATCTCTTTCAGAGTCGCCACTGTTGATGGAGACATTCGACTCAACGAACGGAAGACCCAGTACTTAAACATGGTGTCGACAATAACCGGAACGGTGGCGATAAAGAGAGAAATCATGCTCTTGTTTGCGGCGACGCCCAAATGGTTCGCCATACTTTCAAGCAAGACATCCCAACCGTGAGGAGAGTGGAAACCCAGAGAAACATCCGTAACCAAAATGATGATAAATGCTTTGGCGCTGTCGCTGAGGCCGGTTACGATACTATCGATGAAAGATTTTAAGACGGCTATATCCTGCCTTCTAATCAATAGCACTAGGGCAAAGCTCAAGAGCGCGACTAAATCAGCAAAGACATTGCTTACAGAGTTGTTGCTTTTTTCACGAAATTCTTCCGCCAGCTCTTCCGCCTTTTCATCCAGCAGCTTTTCCTTTTCTTCCTCCGAAATGGGCGGGGCAGACTTGATTATTCTTTCTTCGAACTCGAGACTTTGTTCAAAAATTTCAAGCTCTTCGAGCGCCTCTTCTCTCCATTCGTTATTCAGGAAAACTTGAGTTTCATTCTGACCTCTAATCTCTTCAACAATGGGGTGAATCAAAAATATTTTTGATACTTGTTGAGTTATTATAGGAACAATAATGAGCAGACCTAACAGTCTTAGACCAATTCGAGTTCTTTGTCTAGACTTTCTAAGTCTATCAATAGCCTTTTGTTCTGCTTGAGGGTCGAGATCGTTCCTGATTTTATTGATGGCTGCGCCGATAGATTCTGGTAGAACTCCTCCACCTTTATTTTCACCGTGGCTGTCATCAATAATAAGGGACCGATTCTTGACCTTCTTAGCCTTTACTTTGTTGGCTTTTCTCTTAGAGGGTTGAGGCGGTTTACGCGGTCTGGCTAGCGCCCCTCCAAGATTGCCTACATCTACGGTTGATTGATTTGGACGTTGGGAAATCGGGGGGCTGAGGGCATTGGAAGGAGCCTGCGGCTGAGTCGTCGCTAGAGCGGATGATGAGCCCTGATCAATGACATACGTTGCCAATAATCCTTCAGCAAAGACGAGTTTCATTAAGGCGTCTTGATCGAGGCTGTCAATCGCTGCTCCATTTGCTTTTAATTCCCCCATCTTTTGTTGGAGTTGACCCAGGTCTTTTTCTAGATCAGCCCATAAAAAAGAAGGGACATGAATACCTTGATTAGCGGCCTGCGTAGATATCTTACCACCGCCAAAGTATTCATCTTCAACGGCTTTAATTCTTAGTGCGGCCTCATAGGCTTGTTCTAGCACCTGCTCTGGCGTACCAAAGATTCGACCTGAAAATAGTGAACGATCTGGCTTCTTAGAAAATGGCGAAGTCATGGTAAAACTCTAATGTTTTCGTTACCTTTTGGATGGAAGCGGATGGGCGGCTAATGTGAGTGGGGACAGGAATACCTTTGGACGGCTTTCTGCAGACGAGTTACAAAATATAAGATATATTGGGTTCTATCTTTTTCCTCTTTAAGCAAAGGGAAATATGACAGAATTGAGGAAGGAAAGTAAATAAAATTTGGGCAGAGCAAAGGTAGTTGTGCTGACTAATTTATTTGAAAAAGATTCAGCAAATTTCATCACTGCCAGGAAATAATGACCTCTGATAAAGAGCTTACAAAAGACTCTTCAATTGGCTGCCCCTATCCCTTATGTTCAGTAAACTTTTTCAAGTGAAAACTCTTTACAATAGTAAACTGTGCTAAGTAACAAACCTGGGACAAATTTATAAATTAATATAGCAAAGTTAATATAGCACTTATTGATAGGTATATGGGGCTTAGTCTAGGGAGTTTGGCATAGTTTAGGGTTAACTTTGCAACCGGACGCCATATCCGGACAGACTGATAAAGTTGACTGATAAACTTTCCGATGAGTTCCTAATCTCCAACTCTAAGTGTACTTTTAGGCGAGAAAACCCAAATTCCCCTTCTCCCAAACTTGGGAGAAGGGGACAGGGATTATGGAGCTTTGTTTGTCTCTCAGAGTGAACTGGATTATAAAGGCACAGATTTTATAGAGAATGAAATGGCCCTGGTAAGTTAGGTCAGATAGATTGCGGCAATGCTAATCCACTGTTAGATCTATTCTCATCAATGATGTTTTTGACGGATTCTAGAAGCTCAATGTCCATATACGGCTTAGTAAAGTAAGCCGTAGCGCCCAGGTGCATAGCTAACGCCCGGTGCTTATCATTGCCTCGAGTCGTCAACATCGCAACCGGAATTTTTGCCAGTTGATCGTCTTGACGGCATTCGCTGAGAAATTCAAACCCATTCATATTGGGCATTTCGATGTCACAAATGACGAGATGAACAGCAGAGCTTTGGCGCAGTTGAACAATAGCTTCCCATCCATCACGGGCCTGCATTACTTGATAACCCGCCTTTTGCAAAGTCGTGACTAACGCTTGACGGATGGTTGTGGAGTCGTCAACAACAAGCACAGTGGAGATTTGGGGTGATTCAGGCAACGCCAATGTTTGGTTTGACGGGGCCAGAGTATGCACAATCTTGGCGGGTAATTGAGCTTGCATCTGGCTTGTTGGGCTTGGCAGATCTGTCGCCAAAACCTGATCAAGCAAGACCGTTCCATTCATGACGGGGATGGGCGTGCCGTCTCCCAAAATGGTGCAACCGTAGATGTAATTGGGCGGGGTGAGGATTGATCCAAAGGGTTTGATCACCAGTTCCTGTTCGGTGACCACTTGGTCCACCGCCAGGGCGATAAATTCCTGTCCTCGTCGCAGGACTATCAACCGCTGTCCCTGACTCTTAGAGGATGAACCATCAATCAGAGCCTTACTAAAAGAGATTCCCGGCACCGGATAGTTATAGTCCATGAGGTCAGCAAGCCGATAAGCCGGAATCATCTGGTCTCGCCAAAATAGAAACTGTTGCCCTCCCGATTGCTGCATTTGATTAGCTTCGGGAATTACAATACTTTCCACCCCATCGAAAGGCACAGCCACGGCAGTGGAGCCAATTAAGCAAACGATTAATTTTGCAATGGTCAGGGTAAGGGGTAACCGGAGGGTGAAGATGGTTCCCTGTCCAGGGGTGGATCTTAGGGTGATGGTTCCTTTTACCGATTGAATCTGGGATTTGACCACATCTAAGCCAACCCCGCGTCCAGAAATGTCGCTCACTTGCTTTGCGGTTGAAAACCCCGGTTCAAAAATCAAATCCAATAAGTTTTCAGCCGACGTTGAAATCAGATGTTCAGGTAGGATCAATCCCCGTTCGATGGCTCGACGGCTGATTAATTCAAGGTTTAATCCCTGTCCATCATCTTCAACTTCAACAATGGTTCGATTGCCCTGGTGATAGGCGCGAATTTCAATTTTGCCTTGTTCGGGTTTTCCCTGCTGGCGTCTGATCTCGGGCGGTTCAATACCGTGGTCAAATGCATTCCGGAGTAAGTGAAGAAGAGGATCGTAAAGTTTTTCCAAAACGGCTTTATCAACCAAGACCCCCATCCCGCTCAATTTCAATTGGACTGGCTTGTGATGGGTGGCGGATAAGTCACGCAGCATCCGAGGGAAGCGATTTAACACTTGACTTAGGGGCAACATCCGCGACCAGATGAGTTCTCCCCTCAGTTGAGTCAGCATTTGGCGCTGATGCTCGATCACCTGACCCGATTGCCCTGTAAATAGGGCGACATCCTCCACAGCTTCTTCAAGCTGCATCATATCTTCTAAGACACCTTGCAGCAGCGTTTGAAGGATGCCGTACTGATCCATTTCTAGGGAGTCGAAATCCGTTGTGTCCAGCGCCCAGGTTTTGTTGCCGGACGGCGTTCCTTCTGGCGTGAGGGAGCGTTCGGGAGCGATCAGCATTTCATCCGATAGGTCCCGCAGTTGACTGATCATGTCTTGACAGCGTTCAAACCGTTGCAGCAATTCTTCAACGGCTGATTGCGCCTGACCATGTCTGAGGGCGAGACTATTTCGATTGGTGGTCAACTCACCCACCAGATTATTCATTCGTTCTAGGCGTTCTAAGTCAACCCGGACAGATAGAGTTGGGGTCGGGTGTGAATCCGTTGAGCGAATGTTGGATGAGACTTCGTTCTTCTGATTGTCAACAGCGGGATCTGTCGGCGCAGAGGTTTGTAATTGGGATTGTTCTGCGGAGACACGCTGAATTGGGAATAAAGGGGTTGATTTTGAATCCTCCAATAAGGGAGGTTCTTTTAGATTTTCAAAGAGGGGTCCAGAGGGTGGAGAGTATAGATTTTGGGTGAGAGAGTCCTGCTCAATGGATTGAACAACCGCCTCTAAAATATCCAGCGTATCTGATGAATCTTCGATATCTGGAGGTTGGATTTGGCTTGGATGGTTGGGAAATACAACCGGTTCTTTAGTATCAACGCTGTTGTAATCGAGAATAATATTATCGTCAATATTGGGTGAAGAGACGATGTCCGTCTCTCCCGGCGAAGCAATAGAGTTATTAATATTGGCGGCGGAGGAGAGGCTGCCTGGTTCGTCAAGGAAAGGGATACTGTCATTAATATCTGTGGGAGAGGGGGTTATTGTCTCCTCGGGGAAAATAATACTATCGTTAATATGGGTCGGGGAGGCAATGTCTGCTTCCTCAAGAAAAATAACCCCTTCGTTAATATCGGGCGGCGAGAATGTGTCTACTTCCTCAGGAAAGGTAATGCCCTCGTTGATATTGGGCGGGGAGGCGACGCCCCCTTCCTCAGGAAAGAGAATCCCTTCGTTAATATCGGGCGACGAGAATGTGTCTGATTCCTCAGGAAAAATAATGCCTTCGCTAATATCGGGCGGCGAGAATGTGTCTGTCTCTTCTGGGAAGAGGATACTATCATCAATGTCATTGAGTGGGGAATCAGTGGATTCCTCACTTCCAAAGAGCGACTCTAGGGCCGCCTGATCAAGCAAATCTTCCCCGCCGTCAGCGTTGGTTGTCGAGCCAAAGGCGTCGCCAAATGGGAAAAGGCCTGGTTCATCGGCGTTTGCAGCATCCGCCAATGCGATGAGTTCGTCTGAGGGACAGCCGCCTTGGGTGCGATCGCCAGTCATGACCACATCTCGCCCCGCCTGAAAATCCCTTAAGGCCAGCTGAGCAATTTTCAGACTTTGATGGGGACGAATATCCAGAGCCGCCAAGGTGGTTTGGGCGATCTCCCCAAAGCCCGGAAGGTTGAGAAAGTGAGCGAAGCCAGAAAACTGGTCGGCTTGAGATCGTAATTCTGTGGCGACATCATAGTTTTGAGGATTCTCAACCACCTCAGCGAGATGGTCTAAGCCTCTAGCCACATCCACCTCAAAAATAGACAAAATAATATCGACACCCAACTCAGTGGAATTGAGTATGGGATCATCAATTTCATTCAGCGCGGCTCCTAACCGTTGCTCAATTTTGTCGAATATCGGTTTGGCTTCCACCAAAGCGGCTTCAGTGTCGTGTCCGCCGGTGGCGATCTGCTCCATCAGCGGCGTGCGCAGACAGTCATAGGCTTTTAACAACAAGTCTTCTAACTCAATATCTATCTCAACCGCCTCACTATAAAGGGCTCTAAAGCTATCTTCTAGGCGGTGAGCCAACTCCTTAATTGAGTTGAGTCGAACGAAAGCAGCCCCCCCTTTAATAGAGTGGGCGGCTCGCATTAAAACATTAACTTTATCTTTACTACGTTCATCTCTCAGGGTCAGTAAATTCGTCTCGATCGTCTGCAGGAGTTCTGCCGCTTCTACAACGAAAAACTGATAGGTTTGGTCACGAATCTCAGAGTCAATCGACATAGTTAATGTCCAGGGATGGGCCTATTCCATAAGGAACAGATCAACACTTACGCGAAAAAACCGATAGAATTATTCACAAATTTCACGGTTAATTAATCATCGTTAGGTTAGGGTGTGATTACGCCAAGTAGAATTGATCAACACTCTCTTCCAAGGATTTCGCCACGGTCAGGAGTTCTTTAAAGGAATCCGATACATGGGTCACAGATATTGAGGTCTGCTCAGCGATTGAAGCCACCTCCGTCATGGTTTGACTGACTTCCTCAGAGTCCTTCGATTGTGCAATGGCGGCGCTGGCGATAGATTCTACCAACTGTTTAATGTCTGCACTGGCTCCCTTGATCTGGTTCAAGCTCTGACGGGTGTCATTCACCAACTTAGTACCGCTGGCCACCTGCTCAGTGCCCTTTTCCATGGCTGCAATCACTTCATTAGTTTCCCGTTGGATGCTGTATATCAACTTCTCAATTTCACCACTGGCCTTTGCCGATTGCTGGGCCAGCAATCGCACTTCCTCAGCCACCATGCCAAATCCTTGACCGTCTTCTCCGGCCCGGGCCGCCTCAATTGAGGCATTCATGGCCAAAATGTTGGTTTTATCGGCGAATCCACTAATCAAGTTCACCACTTTAGAGATCTTTTGGGACGATTCTCCTAAGTGTTTGACCTTCTTAGCGGCCTCAGCCACTGTTTCCCGAATCCCCAGCATGCCGTCCACCGTCAGGTCCATCACCATATCCCCAGATTCAACTGTTCCGGCCGCCTTTTGAACCGCCGCTTCAGCATGTTTGGCGTTGGCGGCGACCGCCTGGGTCGATTCAGCCATCATTTGAATCCGCTGTTGAGCGGTGGCGATTTCGTGGGCCTGCTGCATGGCGCCTTCGAACAGAGTTTGGGCGAACGTCTCGTTTTTATTGGTGGTGGCGGCCACCTTCTTGGCGGCCACTTGCACCCGGCGGACAATTTCTTGCAAGCTCTCGATTACGGAGTTGAAAGAGTCAGCAATGGTGCCCACTTCGTCCTCAGTGACTTTGGCGCGGATACTGAGGTTGCCTTGACTGACAGGGTAGACTTCCTTAAGTAATTCTATCGCCCGTCTTGACAGTTGTTCCTTAGCGGTTTTTTCCTGGTTCAACAATCTGGCGCGTTCAAGGGCGAGTCCGAGTTGGGCGGCGAGTTGAGTGAGCAAGTCAATCTCAGTTTGTTTCCAATTCCGGGGCCCGGAACATTGATGGGCGATCAACAATCCAAAGAGTTTGCCCCCCACCAAAATAGGAGTCACCAAATTAGCTTTAACGGAATACTCCTCGAGTTGTTGCAAATGGCAATCCTTCAATCCTGCTCGGTACACATCTGGAGTCGCTTGCACATTGCCTTGCTGATATTTTTCGACGTACTGATGGGCAAAGCAAGGATCCGAGATCACGGCCCCCAAAGACTTGGGCCAGCCATCGGCGACGGATTCCGCTAAAACCGTGCCTTCCCAATTTTGGTCAAATCCGTAGACAATCGCTCGGTCTGTTTGCAGGGCTTGACGGCTATCTTCCACCGCAATGTTGAAGATGTCTTTCAGGTCCAGGACGCCCGTAATTTTTAGGGTAAAATCTTTGAGTTGTTGTGACCGTCTGGCTTCGACCGCCTTTTGTTGGACAAACACGCCAAGTTGAGCAGCCATTTGGTTAATGTTAGCCGCCAAAACAGCCAGTTCGTCCTGGCCGCTGACTTGCAGACGGGTGCTCAAAGCCCCCCGCCCAATGTTTCCCACTGCGCCAGCGGCGTCAAGAATTGGCCGAATAGCCCGGTGAGCCAAGATGGCGGCGATCACCCCCACCAATAAGGCGGCTAATCCAGTGCCAAACAACAAGGTCCGGCGCAACTGCCTAAGCGATGCAAATGCTTGGTCTATGGGACGGGAGACGGCTAAGCTCCAACCGGGTTCTAGCATCCCATCTATTCGTTTAATTTGCACCAGACTGACCAGAAACTCTTTGCCATCGTTTCGATCTGGCAGAACTTGGGTGGCGATTTGACTGCTAGAAATATCAGGATTGTTTCCGCCGCTATTGACTTGCGCCAACAGTTTATTCAATAGCTGATCTAGCCCAATGACATCGCTGCCAATGGGCAGCCCCATCATGTCCGCTTCTCCTGTCGCGAAAATTGTACGCTCGGAGTCGATCAGTTTGTATTCCCAACCCTGAGATTGAATCGCATCAAACATCTGAGTGAAGCTGCTAATTGGCATCCGAATGCGAGCAACGCCGATCAATTCGCCTGTTCCAGTCTGGTTAATCGGAGTCGCCACTTCTAAACTGACTTGTCCCGATGATTCCGCCATATCGGGATTGTTAACGGTGGTTGACTGGGTAGCGATGGCGCGCTTAAAGTACTCCCGATTGCTGTAGTTCTCGTTGGGGTTAAACGGTTGAGCAGAATCCGACTGAAACAGCAGGTTGCCATCCGGATTAAACACCACAATACTGTCGTATTGACCGCTTCGAGCGTCAACAATACTATTCAGCAGAGTCACCTTTTGGTCAATGGAGGCGGTTGCGCTCAATTGAGGATCAATCAGTAGGGGGGAATGAGCAATGATTTCAACATCGCCCACCAGTTGTTGGAGGTAGGAGTTAATCTCCTGATGTAGTTCAATGGTGCGGCCCTCTTGCTCAGTCTTAATGCCATTACTCATGGACTCGCTAACCAAAAAATAAGAGGTGCCTCCCACAGCTGCTACGGGCACAACGCCAACGGCGATCGCGAGGGCCATAGTCTTGCTGCGCAGACTTCGGGCTTGCCAAAATAGAGCGCATACCTTTTGGAAAAATGACTGTTGGGTCTGAGCGGCCAAGTGTTTGTGCTGGATGTTTTGTGGCTGGCCAGGCTGGTTTTTAGGTGCTGTTTGAGCTTGGAAGGACAGCATGGTATAATCCTCAATAAAGACCGAGCAGGTTGAAATTTTTAAGTTATAAAAAGGGCCAAATAGAAGAAGTCATAGGGAAATTAACGATACGATTTTGTCTATGGTTTGGGCATCGCTTCAAAGATAGCTTCACTATCTAAGACTGTTCGCATTTCACCGTCAGGTGTTCGCCAATATCCACGTGAAAAAGGAATCAATCCGTTGGCTCCGCCTGATGCAGGTGGAGACTGGATCGAGTTCGGATTGCACCATTCAATATCTTCTACTCGATTGACCACAAGACCTAGGGTTTGTTTCCCAGTGTCTTTAGACAGCGATTTACTTGATTTTGTGTCTAGTACAATTGCTGCATAGTTTGAAGCGCTCATCGCCCGTCGATACCAAGGCATCAGTCCGGCCAGACTGCCTAAATCAATCATCCAGAGAATTTCGCCGCGCCAGTTATAAATACCCATGACCCAGTCAGGCATGTGGGGCATGGGGGTAATTTGGCCAATAGGAATTTTTAATACTTCAGTCAATTGGGCGACAGGCAACAGAGCAGTAGTGTCCGGCAACAAATGGAGTCTTAGTAACTGTTCTGTGAGATCTGTCTCTGTTCCATCCGAATCGGACAAATCGGTTGTTGAAGAGGGGGGGGCTGGGGGTAGCAACGGATCAGACACCGTCATCTTATCTCCTTAAGTGGGGGAATTAGCTTTTGAGCAAATCCTTAATAATTCGAATAATTTCTTCTGGATCAACGGGTTTAGGTAAATAGGCGTCTGCTCCCTGCTTTAATCCCCAAAACTTATCCATCTCGGTTCCCTTGGTTGAACAGAGAACAATGGGAATGTGCCGAGTTTCAGGTGTAGCCTTTAAATCGCGACAGATCTTAAACCCATTCAGGCCAGGTAATAGGATATCTAGAATAATGACATCTGGTCTCAATTGATTGATTTTTTCTAGCGCCTCTTCTCCGCTTTCGGCCGTCAACACCTTGAAGCCTCCCCGATGTAGATACCTGGTGATGGCTTCCCGATCCGTTACAGAATCTTCAACAACCAATGCAGTCTCCATAGTATTCATCTCATTTACAAGTAACAAGAACAACCAGCCAAGTGGGGATAAGGGTTATTGAGCTGAAAAGCCCCTTTAAAATGGAAAATATCTGTTGTCTAAGCAATGTTGATGTTCTCTTGCCATTGACAATAGTAATGAATGAAAGTCTAAAGTGATTTGTAGGTTTAGTATAAGTGAATAGACGTGTGTGTATGAGTATTAACTGGATTG
>JASJDH010000077.1 GCA_030065175.1 Leptolyngbyaceae cyanobacterium MO_188.B28
GTAAATCCCTTAGCGGCGTAATTAAAGTCAGGCGACCCGATCCACAATCCCTCGCTTTTGCCCATTTGCCACCATTCTTCATCGCTCTGGACAAAGTCTGTGGTGGGCTCACTATAAGCGACATTAAATCCATGCTGTTCCGTAATCAAGATCTCAGAAATTTCTGCAGTCTCTATCGTTTCTTGTAAGTAGTCATTCAGGGCATGGTGAATGCGGAGAAGTTTTGTCTCCTGAAACCGAGACTCTAGGTCCGCCATCGAGAGTTGGTCTATGCCGTCGGACACGGCTTGCTTCCCGCCGGCAAATGCTTCGTTAATCACGAGGGGACTGGCCGCAATTGTCCGAGGCAGGTCTAGGAGGTCTTCCAAAACGGCGCTGGTTCCTTCGCTCGCAAGCATCGCTTGGTTCTGCAATTGAAGCTGTATTCGGGCCTCAGCTCGTTGTTGGCTCAATTGATAACCGATACCACTGGCGATGGCGAGAGGGCCTAACACAGCAGGCAAGAGGGTCCATAGCAGTTGGCGGCGGAGACTTACCCCGCGCGCTTTGGGCTCCTCCTCGGTTGTGGTTGACGGAGAGAACTCAAGGGTATCCGGCGGAAACCGCAAAAAGCTCTGTTCGCCGCCAGGAGCAGTGGGTAACGCCTCTCTACGAAGAGAGAATGTGTCTCCTATCAAGGAAGATTGATGGTGTTCGCGTCTATTTCTTTTCAAGGGAATTTTGTTTGTTATAGGATTAAAAAAACTTCAAATGTGCACAATCAGCTAAGTTGTCGGCCAGATAATCTTCAACTGGCTGAAATTTTCTAAAATGAAGCGGTCGGCAGGAAGATTGCTCCGCCCAACGCATTTTTTGTCTTGAATTTAAACTTGTTAGGGTTACGAAGGTTTGCCAATTGGAATAGCAAACCTTAGTCTATGGATATCGTCTGAGAATTTGCTGAGAAATGGTGAAAAAATGAAAAGCCCAATGAAGCCTAGATGCACATTGTTTGATATCAGTTCCTCTACTGAATTTATTGGAATTCTAGAACTGGTTATCTAACTGATTGAGGATTGACCGCACCTTGAACTGGGCGCCTTTATCATTGCAGATATCGACTTTAAACTACGTACTAACGCAGTATTACACTAGCTTGCCATAGTTATTGAGGAGATTGAAGCTATTAAGAAATAACTTCACACTTTAAGTTGTAAAAAGTATGACCGCCTTTGGTGTCTAGACAAATTGAGTTTTCCTTTCTCTAGGAGAGGATTTAGAGATGTTTTCACTTAGATAATCAGAAATTCACCCAACTGCTGTCAACATCGCATCAAATACTTTTGAGATAAAGGATCTAGACTATTTACATCAGATCCAGTTCATCCCCGCTTCAAATTCCAAAAAGTAAGGAATTCAGGCATTTAAAGCTGAATTTGATTCCTAACACTCACATTTGCGCTAGTGTAGTCAGAGTTCTTAAAGATATTTCTCAGTTCAGGCTTTTCACTTCTGAATTGAAAAGGGGGAGAATGGTTGCAAAATCGTTTCCAATATTTCAAAGTTAAGGTTTTATTAACCTTCGCCGTCAGTGAGTATGACAGTGTCCAAATCAGCGCTTGGATTTGCGAAGACTTTTACATACCTGGGTCAAAACTAGGAAGGGAACTCGAAAAATCGGTCTATATTCATTGGGGTGGTTTCTGATGTGAGTTTTTTGCGAAGTTGTGTTGACCGTAAATTTATTGCATTCCCACCTAAATTACCTTCTAGAATTAACCGAGTTTGTTTGAATTGCTCATGATTAGGGAACTATTCAACCAAAGATTATGTCAATCACTTGTGGAACTAGCGCAGGCTGGAAAACATCATTCGCCAGTTACTGTAAGTAATGTTTCTAGAGGCTTTTAGCCGATTTCGGCTATTTAATTAAAATCTGCAAAGAAGTTGAAACTAGAACATAGCTGATTTGCTTCATTTAGCTAACATCACCCTGTTTGATACTGTAATTTTGAATCTTGCAGTGGAGTCAGTGGTGCTTGTATTGGCGCTGAAGTAGGATAATTTCCCAGAATTATCCCCCAAGCCTCAAAAAACAATATTTTCGACCTTCTGCGCTAAACCTCGTTGCGTGGGATTAGAGACATTGTTTGTCATTCTAATGCGGATACTCATGCCTCAGATCAAGGAGCCTTGGTTTACAACCTTTTTTATCATAATGCTAGTTGCTTTGTTGGGAGGAGTGTCTGGAGGAATTTGGCTGCTCATCAGACACCCCGACGCTAATACTGGTGAAACAAATTCAGATAGACCTTTAGCTCAATCAGCTACCTCAGACCTTCCAAATTCCTCTAGAAATAACCAGGATGATTCTTCTAGAGGGGATAAAAGCAAGGCGCCAGGTAAATTCAGCAGCTTTGCAGACGTTGATGGAGTGCCAACAGGCTTATTTAAGTACGGAGGCAGCACAACATGGGTTCCTCTGCGTCAAAAGGAAACGCCTTCCATCAATGCCTTTTGGCCAGATTTTCAACTCCTTTATGTATTGCCAGTCTCGGGGAACCCTGGTTCGGGAACGGGGATCAAAATGCTGTTAGAAGGGCGGTTAGATTTTTCTCAATCGTCTCGCCCTCTGAAACTAGAGGAATACGAAGAAGCCAAACGGAGAGGATTTAACCTTGAACAAATCCCAGTTGCGATTGACGATATTTCGTTTGTCGTTAACCCCGATTTAGACATTTCTGGATTAACGATCGACGACCTCAAGGGGATCTATACAGGGAAGATCGTCAATTGGAGTGAGGTGAACGGCCCAGACGTTCCGATTGTTCCTTTCTCCCGTTCTCCGCTAGTAGGGGGAACCCCTGAATTTTTTATTGAACAGGTACTTGGGAATGAGGAATTAGGCAGCGCGGTCGAGGTGGTTGACAATACCACCCAAGGGCTAAGCGAAGTTGCCGCAAACCTGGGCGGCATCTATTACGCCTCGTCTCCTGAGGTTGTTCCTCAATGCACAACCAAACCTATTCCCATCGCCCGAAGCTCAGAGGAACCGTTTGTTCCTCCCTATAAAGAACCGTTTATTTCACCTGATGCTTGTCCTGGCCAGCGAAACCAACTAAACATTGAGGCGACTAAAAAAGGAGAGTATCCGCTTACTCGACGACTCTTTGTGATTGTGAAAAAAGATGGAGGTCTGGCTCAACAGGCTGGTCTAGCCTATGCTCGGCTAATTTTGACAGATCAAGGCCAACAACTCGTTCAGGATGCAGGATTTGTGAGTATCCGATAAGCACAAGATCTAAGCTCGACTTTATCACCCAATCCCTATAGCAGAGTCAGTCAAGCCAAGTATCACTGGTCATTTTTCAATCACACAGTTTCAATTACATGCTTTGCAAGGTCAGGACAACACCCTGGGCCCTGTGCTCTACATTTGCTGAGGTGTATCCCTCCAAGCGGGAATTACTCCAGTAAGCGGGGAATCGCGTATAGTGAAATCTACCCTCCTTACCTTTGAGTAACTTCATCCCCATTGGCATGACTGAAGTGTCTACCCCCTCCCTAAAGCGTCCCCCAAGCCTTGCTAGAAAACTGAAAGGGGCGGTATTGATTCTATTGGCGGGGGTGATTGGCGTAGGCGTGGCGACGTATTGGTTGCGTCGTCCGCTTGATCAAGGCTTGCGACTTAGCGGCAGAATTGAAGGGTATGAGACCGATGTGGGGGCTAAGGTGGGGGGGCGGATTGTATCAATTGCAGTGCGAGAAGGCGATCGCGTCATACAGGGACAAGTCATCGCCCAATTGGACGATGCAGAACTGCAAGCAGCCTTGGCGGGGGCTGCGGCTCGGGTGGCTGCAGCCCAACAGCAGGTGAGTCAAGCCTTGCTGCAGATCTCTGTGATCGAACGGCAAATTGAAGAGGTTCAATTGATGCAATTGCAGTCTGAGGACGACGCGTTGGGCCGAATAAACGCCGCCCAGGCTAGTGTGGCGTCAGCCCAGGCTCAGTTGGCTCAAGCGGAGGCTCAAGCGAAACAGCTTGAGGCGGAATTGAAGTTGGCCGCAGCCGATCGAGATCGCTTTGATCGCTTGTCTCGAGAGGGAGCCGTTTCTCGACAGCGATTTGAGCAGGCCCAAACCCAATTTGAAGCGGTTCGGGAAACATTGCAGGCTCGGCGCGCCGCTGTCACCGCCGCCCAGTCTCAGGTGACAGCGGCCCAGGGCGCCTTGACTCAATCCCGCGCCAGTCGCCTCAATCCCGACATTCGACTGGCCCAGATCCAGCGGCTGCAAACCCAACTTGAGCAGGCGGAGGCCCAACTCAAAGCGTCCCAGTCCAACGTCAACAATGCCGAAGCCAATCGCAGAGAAATTGGCGCGCGGCTCAACCATTTAGAGATTGTCAGCCCGATTGATGGGGTTGTGTTGACCCGAACGACGGAACCCGGCGAAGTGATCGCGGCTGGAAAAACTGTCCTCACCGTCATTAATCTAGATGATGTCTTTCTCCGCGGCTATATTCCAGAGAAACAGGTAGGCGCCGTTCGGTTAGGACAATCAGCTCAAGTATTTCTCGACTCCGCGCCGGATCGTCCCTTGAGCGCCACGGTTTCCGCGATCGATACAGAAGCCTCCTTTACCCCCGAGAACATTTACTTCCGAGATGACCGCGTCACTCAGGTGTTTGGTCTCAAGCTTCGTATCGAGAACCCGGAAGGGTTCGCTAAGCCCGGTATGCCAGCAGATGCAGAAATTCTCACCGATGATGTGCAGGAGTGAATGGTAACGATGGCTTCTTCCTCCCCTTCCACTGGAAACGAGATGAGGACTATCCACTCAAAGGCCGTCACGATCCAAGTTGAGGGTCTTTACAAGCACTATGGATCTGTGGCCGCCGTTTGTGGAATTGATTTTGAGGTGGAGCGAGGCGAGATTTTTGGGTTAATTGGTCCCGACGGGGCGGGAAAAACCAGCACGTTTCAAATCCTGGCGGGGGTGATGGAAGCCAGTGCTGGCCAGGCAAGGATTCTCGGGCGGCCGCCCCGGGACGCACGGTTGAATTTGGGCTATCTGACCCAAGGCTTCTCCCTCTATGCCGATCTCAGTATTCTCGAAAATCTGCGCTATACGGCGGGATTGCGCAAAGTTCCCAAAGCTGATTTTCGCGATCGCGCCGCTGACCTCTTAACCTTGATGGGGTTGGAGCAATTCCCGAATCGGTTAGCCCGTCAACTGTCCGGCGGTATGAAGCAGAAGCTGGCGCTCTGTTGCGCTTTGATTGCCCGACCCCAAGTGTTGCTCTTGGATGAACCGACCACTGGCGTTGACCCCGTCTCACGGCGTGAATTTTGGGACTTGCTGGCAGGGATTGCCATTGAAGGCGTCACTGTGGTGGTCGCCACCCCCTATCTAGATGAAGCAGAACGCTGCCATCGGATTGGGTTGATTTACGAGGGCAAAATTCAACAGACGGGGACCTTGACGGAACTCCGCGCCAATCTAGGATTGCATCGTATTGAAGTCCGGGCCGAGAATTTGCCGACAGCGGAAGCAGCCCTGCAAGCTGCATTAGCGCCTGGGGAGACTGATCTGGTCGATTTACAATCCTTTGGCGATCGACTAGACATCCTCACTGCTGATGTGGACACGGCGACGGTTCAAATCCGCGACATCCTAGCGCAAAAACAACTGTCGCTCCAGTCCCTGGAAGCCAACGACCCCACTCTGGAAAACGTCTTTGTGAATCACCTCCGGCGGCAGGGGGCGGACCCCAGCTATCGACCGTTTCCCTACCATCGACGGCAGTCCCGTCAACTATCCCGTCACCAGGATCTCCAGCAGGATGCTTCGGCGCTCCCTGAACCATCCGTCGCCATCTCAGCGGATCGTCTGCGGAAGGTTTTTGGCGAATTTCAGGCGGTTAAGGATGTCACCCTGACAGTCCATTATGGAGAAATCTACGGGTTGCTTGGGGCGAATGGAGCGGGTAAAACCACCACCATTAAGATGCTTTGCGGGTTACTGCCAATAACTGGCGGGAGTATGAGTCTGGCGGGGGAGACCCAAAACCTGCATCGGGCTGAGGTGCGATCGCGCCTCGGCTATATGAGCCAGAAGTTTACCCTGTATGATGATCTGACCATCCGCCACAATCTAGAGTTTTATTGTGGGGTTTACGGCATTCCGCGATCGCTTCACCGCGAGAAAATTGAGTGGGTTCTGGAAACCTGTGGTCTCGCGGGGCGGGAGAATACCCTGACCAAACGTCTTCCCGGCGGCTGGAAGCAGCGGGTGGCCTTCGGCGCTTCGGTGATGCATGAGCCGGATATTTTGTTTTTGGATGAACCCACCTCCGGCGTCGATCCCTTAGCAAGGCGGCAGTTCTGGCGGTTAATCCGCGACTTTGCCCGTCAAGGAACGGCCATCTTAGTCACGACCCATTACCTGGAAGAAGCCGAAAACTGTAACCGACTGGCGTTTATGGCGGCGGGGGAAATTGTCGCCCAGGGCTCGCCGACCCAGATAAAGGCAAGCCAGTCGGGGCAGTTAATTGAGTTAGTCACCAGCCAAACCCAAACGGCTTCACAGTTGCTCAAGCAACAGCTTCCCTCCTGGCGAGTTTCCATTTTTGGCGATCGCTTGCATCTAGTTCTGGATCGCCCTGAGCAAGACATTGGCCTTGTCATCCAATGTTTACAGAAGGCTCAGATCGAGATTCGCAGTCAGCGTTTGCTTCCCTTCACTCTCGAAGATGCATTTATCGGCACGATACAGCGTGCGGAGGTTAGCCCGTGAACCGGATCTTATCTCAGGCCCAGAAAGAACTGGCTCAATTTAGTCGCGATCGCCTCACGGTCGCCTTGGCCCTAATTCTGCCGTTGGGCATATTGCTGATTTACGGCTATGCAATCCGGCTGGAGACGAAAAATATTCCCCTAGCGGTTCAAGATTTTGATAACTCTCCCCTGAGCCGCACCTACGTGGAACGCCTCTTCGCCACCAATCAATTCATTCCCACGCCTCTGGCCGGAACCTCGCCCCTATCGGCGTTGGACCGCGGGACCGCCAAAGCGACGGTTGTGATTCCTCCGACCTTTTCTCGGGATGTGGCGGAAGGGAGCAGTACGGTGCAGGTGCTGGTCGATGGTACGGATGTCAACAACGCCCGAGTCATTCAAAACAGCATTCGAGGCGTCACCAATTTCTTTATCCAATCTCTGCCCAATATCTCCCGTCCACAGGGCGTCATCCCACGAATTCGCATCTGGTTTAATCCAGGTCGTCAGGAATCCCTGTATATCGTTCCTGGGATCTTTGGCGTCGTGTTGTGGGTGTTTCCGTCTATGTTAGCGGCCATTTCTGTGGTGCGGGAAAAAGAGCAGGGCACCGCTATTCAGGTATACGCCTCGGACCTGAGTTCAACGGAATGGTTGCTGGGCAAAGGGATCGCCTATTGGTTGGTGGCCGTGGCGGAAGCCCTCGGGGTAATGCTGGTGTCCTTTCTACTCTTTGGCATTCGTTTGAAAACGGGTCCCGTTCCCCTCCTTCTGGGAACTGGGATCTACTTAGCGGCGGCTGTGTCCTTTGGGCTGTTTATTGGCGCAAGGACTGGCAATCAAAACGGGGCGGTTCAGGGAACTGCGATCGCAGGCTTTCTCACCTCATTTCTGCTGTCCGGCTTTATTTATCGCCTAGAAAATATTCCCTTTCCCCTATCGCTCCTTTCCAACCTCGTTCCTGCCCGGTACTATATTGTGCTGACCCGAGACGCCTTTGTCCGAGGCACAGGTTGGCCTGGCGTTTGGTATGTCCCCATCGTTGTAGGGCTAATCGGATTCTTGTTATTCAAAGTCGCCTCTAAGATTCTTCAACGAATGCAGCTATTGGACTAAGGAATCTGCACATCGATAATATCCCATCCACCTATCCACCCATCCACCCATCCACCCATCCACCCATCCACCCATCCACCCGCCCTTCACTTTACGCCCCACCCACCCCCTATGCCCTTAATCCGTCGCCTGCTCGAGAGCCGCTTTTGGGCCTTAATGCTCAAGGAAATCCGGCAAATTCTGAAGAATCGACAACTGATTTTTCTCCTGACTTTTCCGCCCACCGTGCAACTGTTGATCTTTGGTCTGGCCCTGAGTCCCGATGTCGATCACCTCAGCTTGGGGGTGGCGGACTATGCCAATTCCGCCAAAAGTCGTGAATTCATCTCGGCCTTAGTGGAAAACGAGGTGTTTAAGGTTTCCTCCTATCAGACCAATCAAGTCGCTCTGGGGCGACAAGTGAGAGTTGGAAACCTAACGGCGGGATTAGTCATTCCGCCCACATTCGATCGCGATCTCAACGAGGGACGATCGGCTGAGGTGCAGGTATTTGTTGATGGCGTTGACGCCAATACAGCAGGCATTGCCAGCGGCTATCTCAATCAAATTGCCAATCAATACACCCGACGATTAAATCCACAGCTCACGTCGCCGCCGGTGGAAACGCAAACTCGGTTTCTCTACAATCCAGGCTTAACCAGCAGTTGGTTCTTTGTCCCTGGCGTAATTGGTTTGGTGCTCACCCTTACCGGATCGCTGGTTTCCTCGGTGACGATGATTCGAGAGAAAGATGTGGGGACGCTAGAGCAATTGTTGATGACCCCTGCTGCAGGTTGGGAGATTTTGCTGGCAAAGGTGGCGCCGTTATTTATCCTCCTGATGGGGGATGTGTTGTTAGCGTCGGCGATGGGTCGCTTTGTTTTTCAGCTGCCCTTTCGCGGTAACTTCCTGCTGTTTTTTGTCTTATCTGGTTTGTATGTCTTTGTTAGCATTGGCATTGGCATTTTACTGGCGACTTTGTCGAGGACTCGACAGCAAGTGGTGTTGACGTCTTTCTTTTTCAATGTGCCGATTATTCAGCTTTCGGGTGCGATCGCGCCAATTGAAAGTATGCCTCCTTTCTTCAAGTTTCTCTCCTGGTTTGACCCCTTGCGGCATTATGTGGCGATCTCCCGCAGTCTTATCCTGAAGGGGGCGGCGGTCGACGCGCTTATTCCTAATATCGCTGTATTATTTGGGTTCGCAGCCATTTTGATGCTCATCAGCATCAGCCGATTTCGATCTCAATTGAATTAAGCTGATAGGTATTCGGGCTCCAACTTAAAGCGGGACAATTCAGTAGAGAAGGAATACAGAAGTCAGAAGTCAGAAGTTAGTCAAGAACTGGATTCTGACTTCTGTCTCCTGTATTCTACCTTCTTCCCCGAGGAAAATTTTCCACTCTAAGTTGATAACCCGATAACCAACTTATCCAAATAACTCCGAGATATCTCCCACAAATACACTTGGTGAGTCATTGCATTGCCAATCTGTATCATCATTGTCAAAGACCTGAACTTGAAAAAGTCTGTTGTCGACCCAACTAAAACTACTCAAGTCAACATCACAAAACCAATCGGCATCTGATGAGGGTTCCCCCGTTTCTAGATTCAACGCGTAGAATGTAAATGCGCCCTCGCCGGTATAGGAAAATAACGCATATTGTTCATCTTCAGACCATTGCACCCAATGCATCACGCCATATTTGGTCAGACCCACCTGCTGGGCGCCGCCCTCGGCTTTATTCACTAAGAATTCAGTCCAGCAAAGAGCGCTTTCATCTAAGCCGTCACAGGCTTTCAGGAAGTGATAATTGCCTGATGGCGAGGAGGGCGAAATGATTAGTTTTTTGGCGTAGACGTCTGACGACACCTGAATATCAGAGACAAGGACGGTTCCTTGATATAGCAACGCGCCTTCTGCTGTGAACTCCAATTCGTAGGCTTCTTCACCGGGGAGAAGTTCTGTCCAGACTTGTTCTCCAGGGATTAATGCGCTTGTACTGCTGGCGGTGATGTCTGTCTCAGGTTGGGGAGCTTTTTGCCTGCTGATCTGCACAGGATCGATAGCCGGGGAGGTAGTTTCGGTTGGCTTAGACAGGTTCTTTTTGGGCGCATTTGTCTGAGCACAGCCCAAAGTAAGACCCATAACAAAAATAGTTAAGAGCAGGGTTGAAGATTTGAAGCACTTCATAAAAAGCAACCTGTTTAAACCGCCGCTCCAGGCTAGCTTTTACTGGAGACGAGTGGCAAGTCCAGGCTGCTCTAGTTGGGCGGGCGAATAGCCATGCATTTCTATTGCAGAAAGACGGTCATTACTATGAACTTGAAGCCGTTGACAGAGAAGTTTGCTTTGAGGGCGTGAGCGTCAGCGGGATTTCGATCACAAAGGTGACGCCCTTGCCCGGCTGTATATAGAGTCGTCCTTGATGCTGATTAACCACGATACTGTGGGCGGTGGTGAGGCCTAGCCCAGGCCCTTGCCCCACAAGCTTAGTGGTGAAAAATGGATCAAAGATTTGGGATTGCAGCTCTGGAGGAATACTTGGTCCATTGTTGGTGATGGAGATGATCAAGGTCTGGGCTGTCGCTCGGGTTGCGATTACAATTTTGGGCTGATCAATATCGGCGGCTTCCAGAGCGTCAATGGCATTGGATAAAATGCTGAGGAAAACTTGATTCATGGCGCTGGCATAGCATTTCACCTTGGGGATATCGCCATAGCGCCTGACGAGGGTAATGGGTTGGGCGGTTGAGTCTAATCGGTAAGCCAACATGTGCAGGGTGCTTTCTAGATCTGCATGAATGTCGACCGATTTGAGTTCTGACTCGTCGTAGTGGGAAAAGTTGCGCAGCGACTGGATGATGTCTCGGATGCGGACTGTTCCAGTTTGCATGGAGGCGATTAATTTAGGGAAATCCTCCAAGAGGAAATCGATCTCCCGATCATCAATTGACGCCTCCTGGCTTTTAGAATTCGTTGGGTATTGGCGACGATACACGCTGATGAGATGCAGTAAGTCTTGAACATAAGCAGCGGCGTGTTTTAAGTTGCCGTAGATAAAATTGACTGGATTGTTTATTTCATGGGCCACCCCAGCCACTAAATGCCCCAAACCCACCATCTTTTCGGTATGGATCAGTTGAGCCTGGGTTAACTTGAGCTGTCGTAGCGCCTCGCTCAATTGATCGGCCTTATCCCGTTCTCGCTGAGCTGATAGGCGGAGATTGGTTTCAGCCATTTTACGTTCTGTGATGTCTCGAATCATCACCGTATAAAAGGCGTCTTTGAACACACGGGTTTCGGTGACCGTCATTTCACAGGGAAATAGGCAGCCATTGCCGCGTCTGCCTAAAATCTCGCACGGTTGCTGGGTCTGACTGGCTAGCTTCAACGTTGATTTCAGGGAAGGACGCGCTTGCCCGCCACGACGGGCATTAAGGCAGACAAATTTAGCAAAGTCAGAGCCGATTAGATTGGCTTTGGGCAGATCTAATATTCGTTCGACTTGGGGGTTCGTATTTTGAATTCGCAGCTGATCGATGGAAACGAGTAAGATGCCTTCACCGGCTGTTTTGAAGATGACTTCTGTTTTCTCAACGGCTTGTTCTAAGGTTGACACAACCTTGTGATACCAGTGGGACAATTGCCCCGCTTCAGAAAACGAATCCAACGAAATGCGGCGTTTGAGATTCCCCGTGCGGGCATGGTAACTGATGGTGGTGTAGAAATCTAGCAGGGTGCTTTTCGCCAGGTGCTCGGTCACATTAAGCCCCACATATTCTTGTCGGGGAGTGACCCGGAGGCGGAAGAAGCGATTGAAGATGAGTAGCGCCGCCATGGTTGCAGTAAAGCTCCATAGCCCGCAGGCCATAATGCCGGCTACCTGCACCTTGAGCTGTTCGATCCGACTTAACCCCGTGTTAAGAATGTCAGGATTTGCAAACAAGGCTACCGCCAATGTTCCCCACACGCCTGCCCCCAGATGAACGGGGATCGCGCCGACGGCGTCATCAATCCGTAAGCGTTCGAGCAGCGCCGTTAGCCAGAGCATGATCAAGCTGCCAACGGCTCCAATCAATATAGACTGGCCGGTGGACACGGCGTTACAGTTAGCGGTGATCGCCACCAGACCCGCCAAAGCGCCATTCATCGTTGCATTGACGGACAGGGATTGCTGACGCGCTAGGGCGATGATGATGGGGGTGATTAGCCCAGCCGCCCCTGCGATTAGGGTGTGGGTGATAATGATGGGCACGGCGCCGTCAAAGGCTAGGGCGCTTCCCCCATTGAATCCGAACCACCCGAACCATAGGAGAAGTGCGCCTAAAAAGGAGAAGGGAAAATCTGACCCGGATATGATCTGGTGCGATCGCTTTCTAGAAAATCGGCCTAACCGGGGACCGATAAATAAAACCGTCGCTAGCGCGCTCCATCCGCCCAAGCTATGCACAACGGTCGAACCGGCGAAATCAATAAAACCACGTTCCCCCAACCATCCCAACGACTGGCCTTGGCCCAGTCCATTCCAGGCCCAATGACCAAAAAAAGGATAAATGAGCCCCGAAACCACCGCTGAGATGGCGATATAGCCTCTGAAACTCATCCGTTCAGCTACCGCGCCGGAGAGAATCGTTACCGACGTGCTGCAGAAAATCGCCTGGAATAAAAAAAACGCAGTGAACCAAGCCGTTTTTTGCTCTAGGGCGGGCAGGTAGTCATTCCCGCCCAACCAACCGCCATAGGATTGGCCAAACATAACGCCATGGCCGACCGCCCAGAAAATCAACACCGAGAGTCCCAGGTCGGCAATATTTTTGATAACGATATTGATGTTATTTTTACGGCGGGTGGCCCCTGCCTCAAGGCATAAAAAGCCCGCCTGCATCAAGAACACCAGGCCGGAGCAACTTACCAACCACAGCAAATCTATTGCGTTATGCGTCATCAGAGATAGCGGTCTTCATTTGTCTGGACTACGTCCGGAGCCCCCACGTCCTACACCCTGCCTTTCCTGGATCGTATTCACCAACAGGAATCCAAATTGTTCAGCTGCTACGGACTTTCTATGAATCTTGACTAATGGAGAAACTAGCTACATTAGCTTGCCTCTAGCAAGTAGGATCCTGACTGCTGACTGCTTCCCTGAAAGCAAATGCACAAATTATTTGCTTTTCAGTTTACCACTTAGGGATTTGCGCCAAAGTAAAGTCCTAGAAAAAGGCAGCAGCAATTATAAATTCCAGTAATTAAGATGTATTACCCTTGATTACGGGTGTCGAATCATCCAGCATGAAGTCAATCAGATGTTGCCAAGAATCAAACAGTAGATACTTGGTGAGGGTTTGAATGTCCTGAAAGAATCCCTTGCGAGTACCTCGCTTTGCTCGAATGCGCTGATAGGCTGTGTCAACCAGGTGCAAAACCGTGTGAAACAAGAAGGCTAGGAGATTCAACGTCAGCAGAGTCATGGCTAGATGTTTTTGGCCATGACCAAAATTGTGCTCCAGATGATACCCCTGGGTTTTGAGCACATTGTGGTTTTCATTCTCACTCTTCCATCGCGCCCGAGCCGCTGTGACAATATTAACGACAGAGTTTTCATCAATATTGTGTGAGGTGACAAAGGCGTTGTGATAGAGTTGCTTGCTATCAGATTCTCGAATAACGGTGACTTCACACCAATTCACTGCTAAGGCGGGCTGACTATCGCGTAGAGGAATTCGATTAACATAGCGGTACTGTCGAATTTCGTAATATCGACCATTCCAAAAGCGCTCTTGTAGCGCGTAGACTTCATCATTGGCCTCAAGATACTCAAGCCACTCATACAAGGTCGGATGAGAGGACGGTAGACAGACAAAGATGAAGTTCAACTCATGGTCTAAACAGTCCTGACACATGGGCTGACGACTGTAGAGGTCATCCCCTAAGAGGGTGAGACTCCCTTTGGGGAAGAGGCTATGATGCCTCTCAATCCAGCGTTTGGCGGCGGCAGTTTCACTATCCTGCTTGTCAGCTCCATCTTGAGGATGGATGAACTCAGGCGGCAGGGTAATCACATGCTCCTGTTCAGGCGCCGCAATGACTGGCAAAATCGCGTTGTGATGGTAGCTAACTCGACCGGTTTTGTGGGTGCGATGGGAACATTGCGGGCAATGAATTTTCTCTGATGAGAAGTACTCAGTTCCATCCAGGCCAACCAAGAGTTGTCCATTGAGAACTTCATAGGATTTGAGCCATCCCTGCGCCGCTAAAGCCTGATACACCCAGATAAATATTGGAAATAACTGCTGGGCGGCTATCCCATCGAGCACAGTCTTAATTTGATTGTTCGTAGGGATATCGGCTAGCCCAAACAGTCGTTGAGCGTTATTGTGTCCCTGACGACTCTGCATTTGGCGTTGATGTTCTAAAAATGACGGGCACTGCATGTAGAACACTGAAAAGGCTCCCAGGAGTAGATCTCGAATGCTGTAGCGGGTCCCATTACTCGGCTGGCGCGGATCCTCTATCGTCTCAATCAGACGATGGAGGTAATCCAACAGAAACGAGAAACTGAGCCGTCTTGCTTCCATGCTGATGCCCCTGTCATGACCAGCACATCTTCCTGGCTAACCTTGAATACTGTCAAATTTTTGAATTTACAATTGCTGAAAAGGCAGTGGATGGGTGGATGGGTTGATGAGATGTGATTTAACCGCAGATCCCTTAGGGATTTGCACCCAAGTAAAGTCCCCGTAAATGGCAGTGGATCGGTGGATCGGTGGATCGGTTATGGGGATGTTATTTATTGGTAGATACCGGATGTTTCAGACTTCTTGATGTGCTGACCAGGGTTGAATCGCCCCTAACAATTCCTTTGGGATCGGGCATTAAGTAGGCGGGTCTGAGATTGACGAGGCCGCCCGATATTTCAGGCAAACCATCGGATTGAGACACCGTCCTGATCGCCAGGGGCTGAGATGACTTGACCGTCAATGTCAGCTCTATGCCTTCTGGGGGCGGGGCGAAGTAGTGCAATCCCCATTTTTCTCCAGATTGCGCCTGAGTTTGGGGTTTCTGATTGCTGATGAATTTCCCGTTGACGGCAGCCCTCAGCACTTCCTGCGCCGAATCGATGTACACCCGCAGGAGACGGGTAGGGCGAGGGACGGTGATGCGTAGCCGCATCGTTCTAACCTCGTTGTTAACGTCATCATCAATGGCTTCTATGCTGGGGGCTGCTAGGGCTGCTGCGGGCGCTTCGCTTTGCAGAAATGTCTGAGCCGCCATCGGTAAATAGTCTGGTAAAGCCCCTTTTCCCGGGGTTGCTGACAAAAACTGGGCTGTCCATTCATCTGTCATTTCATCGGAGCTAGCCCAGATTGCCCGCCCTGTGTCAGCATTCAATCCATAGAAAATGCTGTTGGGTTTGGGATGGTTGGCGTCTATGTTTGTGCCTAAGTGACCCGCCGCCATCAAACCTAGACTGAGCAGGAGGGAAGCTGTCGGCGGCAGCCAGCGGTTTGTCGTCGTCATGAAACAGAGGTGGGGAATCAATAACCCTAATAGGAGCATTATCATCAGCATGATTGCTCCAGACAGGTTTAAGCCCAGCGCAATGTAGATAAGATAGAGGGTTGGCGTTAGCAGGGTAATTCCTGGCAGGGCGAACAGAGTCAGGATGAACAGGCTTTGCGACGATCTCGCCTGTTGATGTCTGAGCGCAAAGGTGATCCCTAAGCCCAATATACTAAATAGTAGCGGCCATGTGAATAGATAACTGCCGCCCGGTAAAAACACACTGGTCAATCCCATTAAGATCAGCTGCCAAATCCAGGCGCCGATGGCTAAATTAGGCATGTTGACCTTTGCATGGAGCCAGCCATAAAACCCAGAGGCGAGGGCGAGGGTCAGGGCGGTGAAGCTGAGCATGTAGAGGGAGCTGTGATACGTATCGCCCACAACACGAATCCAACGATATTCCCCATGCAGTGTGACGATGCTCCACCAGGCCAACGCAACGATGGCGGCAATTCCCAGGGCGCTGCCTGTGAAAGCCAGGAAGCCGATTCCGACGCCAGAAAGGGTTAACTGTTGTCTGTTTAGGCCAAGGATGGCGACACCGATGAACAAAAGCATGACCAACCCGGTCAAAGGACCGACCCAGCCATTTGGATAGTGGATAAATAACCCCAAAAAATCAAAGTAAACTCTATCGCTGGCTGAGGCTCCGCCTAAGTCCAAATTGCTTAAGTCCAAATCGCCAAACTGTCGCGCTAAAGCCAATGCATAAGAGCCGTGGTGTTGAAGGCTGCCCTGGTCAAGATTGTTCACACTGTCCGTCACTGTGTGATAACGAATCAGACCGTGGATATAGGCGAAATTGAATCCACTCCATCCCGCCTCTTTAAACAGTGTGAAATCGGTGTTATTGGGCAGTGTTTTGTAAACACTGGACATCAGTGAATTGGCGGCAGGGTGGGGAACGGAGGCGGCGAACTGCTGAATCAACCAGTCATTATGGTTGCTGGTTTCAAACATCAGACTGGGGCCGCTATTCCCCCGGGCTTCAAAATTTAGGGCCACACCGACGTCATTCGCCCAAGGATGTTCGTCCACAAAAGCTTTCGCCCCCAAAAGCCCGACTTCTTCCCCATCCGTAAAGAGAAAAATCACATCGTTTCTTAGCGGCGTTCCCGATCTCAAGGCCCGGATGGTTTCTAACAAGGCGGCCACAGCTGCGCCGTCATCGCTGGCCCCTGGGCCAGTGGGCACGGAGTCGTAGTGAGCCGCCAGCAAAACAGCCTGAGTGTTATCGGTTCCGGGCAATCTGGCGACAATGTTTTGGACAAGGCCCGCTCGGGAAGGGTTACCCCATCTACGGGTGACCGCTGTTGTCTCTTGAACAGAGGGACTCAGCGCTTGCGCCTCCAGTTCTCTCAGGATGTAATCGCGCACCGCTGTGTTTTCAGGCGAACCAATGGGGTGAGGTTTCTGGGCGATAACCGCCAAGTGCTTCATTGCCCGCCCGGAGGAAAACTCCGTTGGCGGCGCATTAATGGGGGCTGTAGCCGGAGGATTGAGTTGATAAATCCCTAGAAATGCGAACAATGCGAGCGTCAAAAAGGTGACGATGATCTCCTTTTTCATAGCGAGCTGTCCTGATTTTTTGACGGTATGGGCTGTTAGAAGTCAGTATGCGTTACTTTGAGTCGTTGAGATTAAATAGACTTTATCGGTCAGTTAATCGAGCAACGCTTTGTAATAATTGGGCTCCAACTTAAAGCGGGACAATCCAGTAGAAAAGGAATAGAGAAGTCAGAAGTCAGAAGTCAATCAAGAACTGGATTCTGTCTCCTGACTCCTGTATTCTTGCCCCGTTAGACTGTCCCGGCTTAAGTTGATACCCTAATAATTCTGTGGCTCAGAACTCGAAATCTGTCACAAAAACTGTCATATATGGCGTGAACTGTAGTGACTCTCTTCAATCCAAGAGGTTTAATGGAGTAGACCTGGAAAACGGCTGCCAACCCCAAGCTCGCAACCGTTCTCTGTTTTATTCCGTTAGCCCTCCCTTAGCCAATGCCAACCCCAGGATCAATTTTCATCTCTTATCGTCGAAGTGACAGCATTGAAGCGACTGGACGGATTTACGATTACCTTGAGGGGCACTTTGGCAGAGAGCATGTTTTTAAGGACGTAGACTCAATCCCCTTAGGGGTGAACTTCCGCGAGTACTTAGATCAGGAAGTCGGGCGCTGCAAAGTGCTGGTTGCGGTGATTGGCCCCACCTGGTTGACAGTTGTCGGCGCTGATGGCAAACGAAGGCTCGAAAGTCCAGAGGATTTTGTGCGTATAGAGATTGAATCTGCATTGAGGCGAAAGATTCCAGTTATTCCATTGTTTGTCAACAACGCCGCAATGCCAAATAAGGCTGAGCTTCCAGGGGAGTTAAAAGCCTTACCTGACTGGCAAAGTATGGTCATCCGACATGATCCTGATTTTCGTCGAGATGTGAAGAAGTTGATCCAGGGGATTGAGTCGATAATGGGACAGTCCCAGAGTCCTCAAGCAAGGCCGGTTAGTCCTGCAAAGGGAATCGAGTCGATAATGGGACAGTCTCAGAGTCCTCAAGCAAGGCCGGTTAGTCCTGTAAGCCCCCCTCGATCGTCAGGTTCTCGTCAACGCAATCGCCCCAAAACTCGTGCAATTCCCTGGCTTCGGTTAGCGATCGTCTTGGGACTCTATGGATTCCAGGGATGGTTTTGGGCTTTAGGGGCTCCGGCTGAGGCTTGGGCTGTGGCTGTGGCTGTGGCTGTGGTTGGGGCTGTGGCTGTGGCTGTGGTTGAGGGTTGGGCTGGGGCCGTGGCTGTGGCTGTGGCTGTGGCTGTGGCTATGGCTGTGGCTTGGGCTGTGGTTTTGGCTGTGGCTTGGGCTGTGGTTGTGGCTGGAGCTGTGGCTTTGATTTGGACTGGAAGAAAACTAAAAGCGCATTTTCGCCCTATCCAGGTGTTTGGGATCTTAGGGGGTACAGAAACAGCGGGTCTAATTGCTGGGGCGCTGTTGGGGTTCTTTAGCTCCCCTTGACAACATACATTTTTAGTTCGTATGTTCTAATTTGGTTGCTCGTTTGGCGGGTCAAGCTTGTTCTTTGTCCATCCCTATGGCCCCCTGAAATGGTCGCTTGGCCTACGGTTTAAAGTTTCCGTCTATCCTCCTCGCTTCTCCATCCCTCCCCTACATCCATTTACTCCCCCTTGGCAGAATAGAATGATCAGCTAAAGTGTCCGCATTGAGCACTCAATTGGGGTGCGCCTATGGAGGGGTTATGAATCCGGCTTTGCTTCAGTCAATCCAGCACGAATCCTCGTGGTGTGAGGTGTCAGCGTCCGCCATTGGCAATAATATGGAGATTCTCCGGCGGCGGATAGGTCCAGACGTGGCGCTGGGGGTGGTGGTTAAAAGCAACGCCTTCGGCCATGGTCTATTGCCCTGCGCTCGAGAATTTCTGGCGGCGGGGGCGGACTGGTTGATTGTCAACTTTGTGCAGGAGGCGTTGGAGCTGCGTCAGGCGGGAATCGATGCGCCGATTTATATTTGTGGAAATGTGTCGGCGGCGCAAGCGCAGAGGGTGGCTGAGGCGCGGGCGAGCGTAGTGCTCTACGACCTGGATGTGGCTCGGGCGCTGGCTCAAGCGGGGCGTGAAACAGGTGTTCCCATTCCGGTGCATCTGAAGTTGGAGACGGGGACTCATCGACAGGGATTGCCTTTAGAGGATGCGATCGCGCTGGCCCATCAAGTCTCGCAACTCGACGGCGTGGTCTTGGAAGGGTTGTCCACCCACTACGCCGATATTGAAGACACCACTGACCACCGATTCGCCCTGGAGCAATTGGCGCAGCTGGAGCAGGCGCGGCGCGTCTTTGGCGAGGCTGGGATTGAGATTCCGATGGTGCATTCAGCTAACTCAGCCGCCACCATTCTTTGGAATCAGACCCATGGGTCAATGGTGCGGGTCGGCATCGCCGCCTATGGCTTGTGGCCGTCGAAAGAAACCTATGTCAAAGTGCTGCAGACCTTTGCCGACCGGGGTGAAGGATTTATTCCCAACCTGCAGCCCGTCTTGTCGTGGCGGGCGCGGATAGTGCAGGTCAAGCAGGTTCCGACGGGGGGCTATGTAAGCTATGGGCGAACGTTTCGCGCCAATCATCCGATGCGAATCGCTGTGTTGCCGTTGGGGTATCACGAAGGCTACGACCGTCGGTTATCCAGCATTGGATATGTACTGATCGAGGGCCAGCGGGCGCCGGTGTGCGGTCGCATCTGTATGAATATGATGATGGTGGATGTCACCCATCTGCCTCATGTGCAGGTTGGTTCTGTGGCGACATTGCTGGGAGCTGACGGAGATGAGCGGGTCAGTGCGGAACAGTTGGCCAGTTGGATGGGGACAATTAACTATGAAGTCGTTTCGCGGATTCATCCGGCTCAACCCCGAGTTGTTGTCTATGATGACCCGTTGTCGCCAGCTGCAACAGACACAATTAAGGTTGAATCGCGACCGTTATCTCAGTCTTTGAGCGGCGTTCCAACTCATGGCTAATGAATTTGAATACGGTTCCTTCGGGGATTCAAAAGAGGTACAGCAACTTGCCAGCCTTCTAACTCAAGCCTTTATCAGTCCACCCAACGCTGAGGGGGTTTATATCCAGCGCCTCGGCATAGAGAATTTTCGGGTGATCCGCCAAGGGGAGAAACTGGTGGGCGGACTGGCGATGATTCCGATGGGGCAATGGTTTGGGGGGCGACGCGTGTCCATGACGGGAATTGCCTCGGTGGGGATAGCCCCAGACTGTCGGGGATTGGGCGGCGCGATCGCCCTCATGCAGCACACCGTCAAAGACCTTCACGCCAAGGGGGTGGCGATTTCAGCTTTGTATCCCGCCGCCCAGTCCCTCTATCGCAAAGTTGGATATGAACAAGCTGGATCCTATTGCGGTTGGAAAATCTCAGCTCCTCGGATCCAAGTCCGAGAACCCTCTTTGCCGATTGAGCCCATTCCCCTCGACAGTCAGACGCTCGATCCTCTGTATCAGCTGCAAGCTCAGAGGAACAATGGATGCTTGGATCGTCATCCAAGCATTTGGCAGGGAATTCTACACCCCATCGATCAGGGACCGCTCTACGCCTACCAATTGGGTCCAGCGGAGCAGCCCCAAGGCTATCTGGTGTTTAATCAAACCCGGACTGACACAGGCGCCATTTTGAAAGTCAGAGATTGGGTTACGCTCACCGCGGCCGCCGGACGGAGTCTTTGGTCTTTTCTGGCGGGCCATCGTTCGATGATCAAGCAAATCCATTGGTGTGGATCCGCCATTGATCCACTGACTTTGATGCTGCCGGAACAGACCTTTCAGGCCCGGTATGTAGAACGCTGGATGCTGCGGATTATCAATGTACAGCAAGCTTTGGAGTCAAGGGGATATCCGCCCGACATGGAAGCAGAAGTACACCTGTCCATCCAAGACGATTTAATCACTGAGAATACGGGCAAGTTTATTTTCTCTGTTTCCCAGGGACGAGGTCAGATTGAGCGAGGCGGACGGGGGGATATAACCCTTAATATCCGAGGGCTGGGGCCGCTTTACACGGGGCTTTTTTCGGCCTATCAGCTCCAACTGGCGGGACAATTGGCCAGGGAGGAGAAGGCGTTGGCGATCGCAACCCAACTGTTTGCCGGAGCTTCTCCCTGGATGCCTGATTTTTTCTAGTTTTCCTAACTACCCCGCCCCAAGGAGGGTAACTGCGGCGATTTAGCCAATTATTTCATTCCCTGTCAGCTAGATTCGCGATATCCCTCGATTAGGTATGTTCGGCATGGATATAGTCGACAAAATGAAACTTTGGCTCTAGGGAAAATCTTAACCAGGCGGCTGCGCCAAGTCCCAATAGAGCTAAAGCCAGCAACGGCAGACCGGGTAAGAAGCGTTGTTGATCCGGTAACAGCGCCACAATCGTCAAACTCAATATAAAGTAGACCAGTAGGCCCCATTGCAGACGTCGGATGGATATCAACGCATTCCGGCAGCTATGGCAGTGCTGGGTGTGTTGGTGATAGCGATCAAGCATCTGGCGGCGATCTATTGGTGTTGCGGTTCCACTCTCGGTGTTGTTGATCAACCCGGGCAATTGCTCCTGGCAATAGCGATCGCACCATTTACGAAATTCAATCACAAACCGGTCGGCGCTGGTGGGAAGCTTGTAGGCGCTTTTCCAATCCTGGGTTTGGGTTTGCTGTCGCAATATCTGCTCCTGCTGCTGTAGCAGAACCATGTCTCCATCCATTACGGCGTTGCGAGTTTTCACGTGGGACCACCAGCGGGGGATCAAGTGATGTAGAGCGAGGGCAAAGTTACGGGGAAACTGAGCCACAATCCGACATTTACCCGGTACAGTGGGAATGCAATAGGTGACTAAACCCGCCTGTTTACCAGAGTTTCCCAGCAAGACTGCATATTCCACTCGACAGGGCGGCTCAAAAGTTATCTGGGTGTTCAAGCTTCCTTCGAGCTTTGCCTCAATGTATTCCCCAGTAGACTTGGTGATTTTTATCGGTCGCGGCGCCGCCTGGGATCGATTGCCCTGCACACCATGATGGGCAAAGGGCGC